>JAJYLS010000370.1 GCA_021787555.1 Acidobacteriota bacterium
CTTATGAAAGGCGGCGGGGGTAGCGAAAGACTCGGCCACCGTTTTGCCATCTACCTTGTAGGTGAGGCGGAGTTGCGGGTCATGGCCAGGATCCTTCGGTTTGGCACAGTGGCAAGTAGGCTTGCCGCAGCGACGAGGGACGGCACAAATCGAGCCCGGCCGCAAGTCGCCCAAGGTGCTGATTTGGCGCAGGATCTGAGAGCGTTCGGCGACCCCGATCGCCATTGCCCATTGGATGTCGCACACCCGAACCGGCGGTTCGGTTGTATTCCGACACCGGCATCGTTTTATAATGTGTGGTCAACTGCTATTCGGGTAAACTCTTCTATTTAACATTTTTCCCGGGGAGGATTTTTCGATGCCGACTTTTAAGGACACTCTGGGTGTCGGGCGCGCCGCCATGCTGATGGCCGGTCTTGCGGGCGCAGTCCCGCTGATGGCGCAAGAAGGAGGCGAAGCCAGCCTCAAGCTTCCCCCGGAGCTGCACACTGTGCCGTTCCTCGGCATCCCCGGGAGCACGCTGCTCACCGGCGGTCTGGGCGTCTGCATCCTTGGGATGATCTTCGGTCTGATCATTTTCGTACGGCTGCGGAAGATGGCGGTCCACACCTCGATGCGCGAGGTTTCCGAACTGATCTACGAGACCTGCAAGACGTACCTCTCGACTCAGGGAAAATTCCTGGCGCTGCTGGAGCTGTTCATCGCGATCATCATTATCTTCTACTTCGGGTTCCTGGAAGGGCTGGCCGCCTACAAGGTGGCGATCATCCTGGCGTTCAGCGTGATCGGCATTTGCGGCAGCTTTTCGGTGGCGGCGTTCGGGATGCGGGTGAACACGTTCGCCAACTCGCGGACGGCGTTCGCCTCGCTGACGGGGAAAGCGTTCAAGTGCTATGACATTCCGCTTCAGGCGGGGATGAGCATCGGGATGCTGCTGGTTTCGGTCGAGCTGATGATGATGCTGATCATCCTGCTGTTCATTCCGGGCGACCTGGCGGGGCCGTGCTTCATCGGGTTCGCCATCGGCGAATCGCTGGGGGCGGCGGCGCTGCGCGTGGCGGGCGGCATCTTCACCAAGATCGCCGACATCGGCTCGGACCTGATGAAGATCGTGTTCAAGATCAAGGAAGACGACGCGCGCAACCCGGGCGTGATCGCGGATTGCACGGGCGATAACGCCGGCGATTCGGTGGGGCCGTCAGCCGACGGTTTTGAGACCTACGGCGTGACGGGCGTGGCGCTAATCACCTTCATCCTGCTGGCGGTGCACGATCCGGTGGTGAAGGTGCAGCTTCTGGTCTGGATTTTCGCGATGCGCGTGATGATGATCATCTCCTCCGGAATCGGCTACTTCGTTAACGGGCTCATTGCCAAAGCGCGCTACGGCGACTCAGAGAAGATGAATTTCGAAGCGCCGCTGACGACGCTGGTGTGGCTCAGCTCGATCCTCTCCATCGTGCTGACGTATATCCTGAGCGCGTTCATGATTCCGGACCTGGGCGGCGACCCCAGCCTGTGGTGGAAGCTTTCGAGCGTGATCAGTTGCGGCACGCTGGCGGGCGCGCTGATTCCGGAGGGCGTGAAAGCCTTCACCTCGACCAATTCGCGGCACGTGCGCGAAATCGTGATCAGCTCGCGCGAGGGCGGCGCTTCGCTGAATATCCTCTCCGGCTTTGTGGCTGGCAATTTCAGCGCCTATTGGCTGGGGCTCACGATGCTGCTGCTGATGACCGTGGCATTCTGGGTCAGCACGCTGATGCCCGGCACCCTGATGGCCGCACCCGCGGTGTTCGCATTCGGCCTGGTGGCGTTCGGCTTCCTGGGCATGGGCCCGGTGACCATCGCGGTGGACAGCTACGGACCGGTGACGGACAACGCGCAATCGATTTACGAGCTGTCGATGATCGAAACGCTGCCCGGAATCGAGCAGGACATCAAGCGCGACTACGGCTTCGTACCGGAGTTCGACAAGGCCAAGGACAACCTGGAAGAGAACGACGGCGCGGGCAATACTTTCAAGGCGACCTCCAAGCCGGTGCTGATCGGCACGGCGGTAGTGGGCGCGACCACGATGATTTTTTCCACCATCGTGGCGCTGACGAACGGGCTGACCACCAACGTGGACAAACTCTCGCTGATGTACGCGCCGTTCCTGCTGGGCCTGCTTACCGGCGGCGCGGTGATCTACTGGTTCACCGGCGCGAGCGCCCAGGCGGTGACGACGGGCGCGTACCGGGCGGTGGAGTTCATCAAGCAGCACATCAAGCTGGAGGGTGTGGAGAAGGCGTCGGTGCAGGATTCGAAAAAAGTGGTGGAGATCTGCACGCAGTACGCGCAGAAGGGCATGCTCAACATCTTCCTGACCGTGTTCTTCTCCACGCTGGCGTTCGCGTTTGTCGAGCCGTTCTACTTTGTGGGTTACCTGATCTCGATCGCGCTGTTCGGATTGTTCCAGGCGATCTTCATGGCCAATGCCGGCGGCGCGTGGGACAACGCCAAGAAGGTGGTCGAGACGGAACTGCGCGCCAAGGGCACCGAGCTGCACGCGGCCACGGTGGTGGGCGACACGGTGGGCGATCCGTTCAAAGACACGAGCTCGGTGGCGCTGAACCCGATCATCAAGTTCACTACGCTGTTCGGGCTGCTGGCGGTGGAACTGGCGGTGAGCCTGACGGCGAAGCAGGGCGCCGGAATGACAGACGTTCTGGCAGCGATCTTTTTCATCATTTCGCTGTTCTTCGTGTATCGCAGCTTTTACGGGATGCGGATCGAGAGCGGGAAAGATTAGTTCTCAGTTCTCAGTTGTCAGTAATCAGTTGTCAGTGATCGGCGCACGGAAGCTGTAAACTGAGAACTGACAACTGAGAACTCGCATGCACGTTCCTCTGACGCCTATCCGCTGTCTTTATCGCGGCGCGGACCTATTCGGGAAAAAACTGGGTGTGGTCTCCGGCGCACGGCGCTTCACCTATGCCGAATTCACCGAGCGCTGTGAGCGGCTGGCGGCCGGGTTGCTGGCCGAATCCGTGCTTCCAGCCGACCGGGTCGCGTATCTCAGCTTCAACAATAACGAATTGCTGGAAGGCTATTTTGGGGTGCTGCTGGCCGGCGCCATCGCGATGCCGCTGAATGTGCGGCTCGCGCCCGCGGAGCTGGCCGCAATTCTCCAGCATGCTGAACCGCGCGTTTTGATCTACGAGCCGGATTTCGAGCCGATGGTGGCGCAGCTACGCGCGGCGTGCCCGAAAACCGAGCGCTGGATCGAAATCGGGGAGCCATACGAGGCGCTGCTGGCGCACGACCGGATCGAGCGCCCGGACCCGTTCGGTATCGACGAAACGGCGATCGCGGAGCTGTTCTACACCAGCGGCTCGACCGGCACGCCCAAGGGCGTGATGCTCTCGCACCGCACGCTGTATATGCACGGGTTCTCCGTGTCCGATACGTTCGTGGATAACGAGAACAGCATCGAGCTGCACACCATTCCGCTGTTCCATGCCAACGGGTGGGGACGGGCGCACGCCGCGACGATGCACGGCCTGACGCAGGTGATGGTGCGGCGCTTCGAACCCGCGGGCGTGCTGCGGCTCATCCAGGAAGAGAAGGCCACCTCGATGGCGCTGGTGCCCACCATGGCGAATGCGCTGCTGAACTGCCCCGAGCTGAGCAGCTTCGACGTTTCAAGCATGCAGCGCATCATGCTGGGCGGAGCGGCGTCCTCGCCGGAGCTGATCGCGCGGATGGAGCAGGCTTTCCACTGCCGCGTGGAAGCGGGTTACGGGCTGACGGAAAGCTCGCCCGTGGCCACCTGCGCGCGCCCCAAGAGCACGGTGCGGTACGCCAACGAAGAGGACCGGCTGCGGCACCTGGCGATGACCGGCTGGGCGCTGCCGGGCTGCGAGGTGCGGGTGGTGGACGCGCACATGAAGGACGTGCCGCGCGACATGCAGACGATCGGCGAAATCGTGATGCGCGGCGACAACATCATGGACGGCTATTACAAGGAGCCGAAAGCCACCGAGGCCGTGATGACCAACGGGTGGCTGCACACCGGCGACATGGCGGTGTGGGACGAGGAGAATTACGTACAGATCGTCGACCGCAAGAAGGACATCATCATCAGCGGCGGCGAGAACATCTCGTCGATCGAGGTGGAGCGCGCGATTTTCGCGCATCCGGCCGTGCTGGAGTGCGCGGTGGTGGCGGCGCCCGATCCGAAGTGGGGCGAGGTCCCGGCGGCATGGGTGGTGCTCAAGCCGGGGCAGCAACTCAGCGAGCAGGAGCTGTGCGAGTACCTGAAAGGGCGCATCGCCGGTTTTAAGATGCCGCGGGCTATCCATCTCAGCGAAGGGCCGCTGCCCAAGACGGGCACGGGCAAGATCATGAAGCGCGAGCTGCGCAAGCGGTTCTGGGCCGGTAAGGAGCGGCGGGTACAGGGATGATGGCGCTGGCGGCGGCGCTGCCCATCGTCGTTCTGCTGGTTCTGCTCGGGGTGCTGCGAAAGCCGGCGTGGGCGGCATCGCTGGCGGGGCTGGCGACGGCGGCGGCGGTGGGGCTGGCGGGCTACCAGATGCCGCTGGGGAAGCTGGCGGCATCGGCGAGCTACGGCGCGGCGTTCGGGCTGTTTCCCATCGGCTGGGTGGTGTTTGCGGCGATCCTGCTCTATCGCGTGATCCTGGAGAGCGGGAAGTTCGATCTGCTGAAAGATTCGATCGGCCACCTCACAGACGATCCCAAGATGCAGGCGCTGCTGATCGCGTTTGCATTCGGCGCGTTCATCGAAGGCGCGGCGGGCTTCGGCACGCCGGTGGCGGTGGCGGCGGCGATGCTGGCGGGGCTGGGATTTTCGCCGTTCCATGCGGCGGCGATCTGCCTGCTGGCCAACACGGCGCCGGTGGCGTTCGGGT
>JAJYLS010000045.1 GCA_021787555.1 Acidobacteriota bacterium
TAGCCGGCGACCTGTCTCGGGCCACACGTCATCATGATCGTCAGGGCGGGGGTGTTCGAGTTCTCGTCCTTTTCCCGTCTACGGATGGATTACGGACGGACTGTTCATGAGCCGCGCTGCATGCAGTGCGGTATAATACGACTGATCAACATCGGTGCCTCACCGTAGTATGCGGAAACCTGACTTCACTGCTCCCGTCGGGCTGCTGGGCCAAAGTCTGGACTGGCTCCTAAATATCGACCTGCGCTGGGCTGCGGTGCTTTTTAGGGTTGCCGGCTGGTGGATTCTGGCGTTTGGCACGTTGATCGTTGGAGCCCTTGCGATCGCCGGTATGCGGGGCATGCTGACCGCCATTCCTGTAGGGATTCAGGTAGCGTGTCTGGCTCTGATCGTCCTGACGATCGTCTTTCTGGTCAGTATGCTCCGGGAACGCCGGCGCGTCATCTCTGCGTGCGAGCATTACCTGGAGGTCTTCGGCGCTGTCAAGCCGGCCACCGCCGTCGAGCGGATGCAGGGTCTGTCGCCGGACAAACTAAAGGACGTCCAGCGACGGGCCAAGGCGCTGCGGGGGCGCACGCTGGAATGGTGGCAGGCTATCGAGCAATCCTTCGAACTCTATACCAATATCGATGGCCGCGAGGGATGGTTCGTAACACGCCCGGTGGATGACTGTCTCCCGGAGGACCAGGTGACTCGCGATTACCATGCCGCATTCCATGAATCGGTGCCAGGTATGTTGACGGCTCTCGGATTATTGGCGACGTTTATTGCCATTCTGGTTGCCTTGGCGGGAGTAAGTTATAACGCTCAAGACCCGACGCGACCAGTGACCGGGATTGCGCAACTCATCAACGGCCTCTCCGGCAAATTCCTTTCCTCCATCGTCGCTCTGGTGCTGAGCGTCTTGTTTACGATCGTCGAAAAAAAGGTTTGTGCACGACAGCTGGCCAGCAGCTACCGGCAAGTCTTGAGGCGCTCGCGGGAGTTGTTTCCCTTTCTGTCGCAGGCTCGTATTCTCTTGGATATCCAACGCTTAGCTGTGCACTCTGCTGCGATAGAGCCCATCGCCGCCAAGAGCCCGATAGAGTGAGGACAATTGGCGCGCAACTCCAGTTCTGAACACCTCGCCTACTCTCTGACCGACCTGATGACCTCGCTGATGGTTATCTTCATCCTATTGCTCCTGGTATTCGTGAACAATCGAGCCTCTGTAAATGCATCCACTACACAACACCTGCTCATAGACTTACGCCGGCAGTTGCAGTCCTCCGGAATCGCCCAGGTGACCGCCCAACTGGACCGCAAAGATCCCTACACGATAGTGCTTACGATTCCCAATGAACTGCTGACATTTCAGCCGAACGCTCACCAGCTTAGAGCCGAAGGAGAAGAGTTCCTGAAACGTGAGGTGCCGAAGCTGGCGACGCTGCTCTGCGAGTCTCAATACCGCAATGCCGTTGAGAGTATCGTGGTTGAAGGTCATTCGGATAACACGCCGTATCATGGGATCTCCCCGGAGGAGAGCGAGAGTCTGAACCTGAAACTGAGCCAGGACCGTTCCATGGAGGTCGTCAAGAGATCGCTCTTTGCCTTAATGGGCCACCCCGTGGAACGTGGATGCCTGCTGGAGAAGATCTCCGCCAGCGGACGCGGCGAACAGGATCTCCAGGCGACACCGGAACTGAGCCGCCGCGTCGTCTTCAAGATCCGGGTGAACAGTACCCGGGCTCTGGAGGCGTTTGGCGGCTTGCATGGCACGGTCGTAAACGGCCCGGATCGCAAACTCCCACCGCAACCGACCGCAGCGGCAGCCAAGGTCCTCCGTATCTTGCACGATCTAGGAGCTGCCTCGGTCCCGCACATGAGGTTTCAGCTTACTCAGGAGGAGATAAATGAGTATATAACATACGCGCTGCAGGTCATGCCACGACCGGGTATCGACTCTGTGTACGTGAGAATATTCCCTAACAATTACATCTCGACTCTGACTGTGATCGATTTCGATGCCATTGAACGATGGCGGCCCGGCACCATACCTTCACTGTTCCACAACGTTTTGAATGGAAGGAAAACACTCTGGCTGGATTACCGGTTTCAAATCCATGAGGGGATGGCCACTTTTTCAATCGAAAAAGCCTATTACCAGCAGCGGCCGCTGCCACAGTTTTTCGTGCGGGAACTGGTTCAGCTGGTCGGCTCCCGGCAGCCAGAGCATTTTGACGTTGACGAGCCGATCCAACTGCCATTCGGTTTGCGCGGCATGAGCACCGCGAAGGGCAGGATCCAGGCTTGGAAGTGAAGCCATTGCCAACACTTTGCGTGCCAGGCACTTCGCTTCTTCCCGTTCCGAAATCGACGGTTTAACTGGTCAAGCAGACGCTGCGGGATGGCTAAGGCAACCCCCGATGCGACGGCATGGCCGTACTAACACTACCAAAACGGACTCACTCGCGTCCAAATTAGCTGTTTGAGCGGTTGAAAATCCCCAGTAACCGACCATCGGGCCATGTCCGTCTCCGGGCGGCTTCTTTGGGCTGCGCTCTTCGGAAGGAAGCCCGAGGTTCACACTGGAGGATTTGATGAACGTGCGAGATCTGAAGCAGCAAGGTTGGAGCGTTTCTGCCATCGCGCAGCAACTCGACATAGACCGTAAGACCGTGCGCAGGTATCTGTTGGACCAGGTGCACTCCTACCAACGGGAGAATCCTGCGCCTGCGAAGGTCGATCCGTACCGGCCGTTCCTGCGAGAACGCTGGGAGCAGGGAGTTCACAATGCGCGCAAACTGTTGGATGAGATCCGCGACCGCGGATAGCTACGCCGCCAGCGGCGTGGTGGCGCCGGGGCAGGCGGTATCGATTCTCGGGCGGCACCTGGGCGGCCGGGTATGGCTGAATGGCCGGCCCATCGAAGCTGTTTCGGTGAAGGACAACGAAATCCGGGTGGTGATTCCGAAGGATCTGGCGGGGGCTTCGGAAGCGACGCTCGAAGTGGAACATGGCGGCCGCCGGTCGAAGGCGGTGAAACTGGGGGTGGTGGCGGCGAACCCGGCGATTTTCGGAACGAACGAATACGGCCGCGGGAACGCGCAGGCGCGCAACGAAGACGGCAGGGAGAATGGTCCCGAGCATCCGGCGGTGCGGGGATCGGTGGTCACGCTCAATACGACGGGAATTGGGCCGCTGGATACGCCGCTGGAAGTGCATATCGGGGGCCGGCCCGCGGAGGTGGTCTCGACCCAGCTTTCGGCGACGCGGGCGGGGACGATCGAGGTGCGGGTGCGGGTGCCGGAGCTGGTAGAACCGGCGGCGTTCCAGCCGGTGGTGCTGAAGGTGGGCAACCTGTTCAGCCAACCGGGAGTGGGGCTGGCGGTGCGGTAGCGAGCCTTGCTTTACCGGAGAATCGTGATTCGCGCGGTTCCGAGGACGTGTTCGACGCCATCGGTGGAGCGGGCCCGCGCTACGATTTCATGTCCTCCCGGCGTGAACATTGCAGGGGTAGCATCAAAGCGCCAGCCGGACGTGAGACCATCGCGGGCTTTGGGAAATGCCTTTTGCACGTCCGGGCGCTCCAGCCC
Organism: Acidobacteriota bacterium; assembly: GCA_021787555.1. Lineage (GTDB taxonomy): Bacteria > Acidobacteriota > Terriglobia > Bryobacterales > Bryobacteraceae > JAJYLS01. The sequence goes on from JAJYLS010000045.1 coordinate 3,576, forward strand.
GAGGCGCGGAGTGGCGAAGAATTTGCCGTCAATGAGAATGGCGACCTGATCCAAACCCTGCTCAGAGATGGCCCAGCCGCGGATTGAAAACGGCTGCGCAATTTGTTGGCCGTCGCGCGGTGAGTCCATTTTGCCGTAAGGGCGGCCTATGATAATGTTCCAACTGGCCAGTTCCCGCACCGCACCGGTTTTCGAGCGCGCCTGGACCGTCAGCTCGTGCGGGCCGGTGCTGAAGATGCGGGGATCGGCCTCGAATCGCCAGCCGGCATGGGCGACCCCCGGGAAGCCGGGCTGCGCCTTTTCGGCTTCCGGACTGGTCAAGCCGAGTTTGGCATCGGCCAAGAAGGCGCGGTCTTCGTAAATGGCGACCTTCTGGATGCCGTACTCCGAGAGAGCCCACCCCCGTATCACGAGCGCCCTACCAAGCGGCTGGCCGGGCTTCGGTTCCAGCACCTGGCCAAACGGCAATTCGTCTTCGGGGACATGGCCACGCGGCTCTTCCCGAACACACGAAGCGGAAAACAAACAGAGGACGCAAAAAATCGGTAGCATGAGCGGACAGGAAGGCACAAGAATCCCCAATTATACGATACGTTACCATAGCGTAGATGGCGCTCACGAAGGGTTCGTCCGAAGTTCCTCGCACCAGAAAAAAAAGCGCCGCGCACTTCCTCCGAGTCCCTGAAAGCATTCAGGTGGCGATCGTTTTTGTGCCCGTTTTGGTCACCTTGCTGTACGTCCATTTTTTCTCCGTCGATCTGCCCTTTATGGACCAATGGGAGGTGGTGCCGGCGGTGATGCACATGGAGTCGGGCCATCTCCACTGGAGCGACATCTACCGGCAGCATAACGAAGCGATCGTGCCGGTCTCGATTGCACTGACGCTGGTGGTGGCGAAGCTGACACGTTATAACGTGGTCGCAGAGGCCTACATAGCTTACGCATGTCTGGTGGGCGCACTGCTGGTGCTGTTCGTGTTTTTCAGGCGGGTGCAGCGAAAACTGCCGATTATGACGCTGGCCTTTCTTCCAATTTCAGCGATGTTCCTCGGCTGGCGGGGCCACGAGGGAATCCTTTGGGGCGCAGGGTTGAACAGTAATTTGGGACTGCTCCTGATGTTGCTGGCGATTTGGGGGGCGATCCGCGCCGCCGAAACGGCGCGGTGGATCTGGGGAGCGATCATTCTAGCGATCCTGGCTGCTTTTTCGTTCGGATCCGGGCTGTTGGCGTGGCCTTTGGGACTCGCGATTTTGTTGTTCCCAGCCGAAGGGCAGCGCTCGGGGCGGCTGATCCTTATTTGGATCGCCGCCGCCGTGATGACCACCGCGGTTTACTTCGATGGCTACATGATCCACCGCGTGCCATGGCCAACGGGAATTGGATACGTTTTGGGCCATCTGTTTCCAGCGGCGTACTACACGTTGGTCTACACGGGCTCAGCGCTGGGCGGGACACGATCGGCGGATGCGCGTATCAATCTAGCATTGACGCTCTTGTTTTTGCCCGCCGGCTGGGTGGTGCTTCGAAGTAAAGAACTGCGGAAGGCGGTCTTGCCATTTTCTGCGGTGCTTGCATTTTTATGGCTGACAGTGCCACCGGTGCTCAGTGGTCGGCTTGGGTTGGCGGGGGCTGGTGGTCTGTCGATGCAGGTCGATCAGCCTTACCTGGCGTCCCGGTATGCTTCGATTTCGGCACTTTGGACCACGGGAATTTACATTTACCTTCTGGCGCTGGCATTCAAGAGGAAAATCTGGCGATACGTTGCAGCCGCTGCGCTTGTCCTGCTTTGCGTGGGGATCGCCGGAGGATACCAGGAAGGCTTGACTTACGCCAGAATCGACCGTGTTAAGAAGACCGCCTGCCGGGAAATCCTGAAGAATTACCTCGTGCACGACGATGCCGATCTGTCCTGCTATTATCCCGATGTTATTCAAGGGCGAAGATGGGCGTTCTGGTTGGATGAATTTCACTTGAGCGTATTTCGGGAGGGATCGACTGCCGCACGGTGGTAGTTATACGTTACTGCGGCAATCCGGCGGCGCGGACCGTGTACTCAGTGGGTCTGAGGCGCCGCGGAGAAGACGATCTTGCCGGTGCCGGTGGCGGTGTGGCCGTAGAGGCAGTAGGGGTCGCTGGGCAGGCAGGCGGCCGGATTCTGGTCCACCGAGCAAGGTTGGGGTTTCCGGCCATCCGGAGCAGCCAGATCCGGGTGGGTGTAGTCTACTCCAGTGTCCATTACGCCGACGACGAAATTGGCCGAGCCGGTCGTAATGCCCCAGGCGGATGGAACCGCGTATAAGTTAAGATAGTGCATCCCACGCGATTTCGCGACTCCGCGCGCGGCAAAGGGTCAAGGCAGGTCCATAGTCCAGGGCGGTGGAGCGATCGGTATACCCACGGGCTTCGGTCTGCCGGCGGCACGAGCGGCGCGCCAGGCAAGGACCCTGGGCACGGCCGCTTTCCAGGGAAAGTTGGGATAAGGCGGCTGACGGAAATTGGCGTGGGTTCCAGCGGCAAAAATCAGCACGAGGGCGATGGCTTGGAGACGGGGATCGCGCAGGGGAAGCCGCTGTAGGATCAGGCAGGCGATGTAAACCAGCAGCGCACCCGGGAGGACCAGATAGCGGGCCGGCATCGCGCCGGCATCGCTGTTGAGGGTCACCGCCAGCCCGACGAGATTGCGTGTATACAGCGCTGAACCCAAGGTTGCAAGCGCGATGTAAAGGCCGATGAGTAGACGTATGCGCTGGCGAGGTGGAGAAGTCGTCAGGAGCCAGGTCACCAGGACGACGAGCCCGATGATGACGAATAGCGGTGGTCCGATAGAAAGCAACTTGCTTAGCGCCAGGGCGGCGTGTTTTCCGGCGAGCGGTGTAACCAAGCCACCGTAGGCCCACGAAACCATGGTTGCCGCCGCCACCTGCCATGCCAGCATGACGAAGCCGACCAATGGTTGGGCCGGGCGGTCGCTATGTTGGCTCAGAAGCAACCCGAAGGCCTGCACGAGCAATGCGGCGAGCAAAGCCAATGCCAATGTGTGCTGCATGCCGCGGCGTTTGATAACCAGCCACGCTGCAATGGGAGCGAGAGTCAACATGGGCGCCGCGCTCATGCCGATCACGAGCATGGCCGCGATGGCGGTCCACCGCCAGCCGGTAGCGGGCGGAAAGTGCTCCTCCGGACAAAAGAGCAGCATGACTCCCGCCAGGAATAGATACCACATCAGCGGCCCCGAAAAGCCGATCATTTCCGAGCCATCGAGAGCGGTTGCGAGGACAAGACAAGCGGCCGCGCGCAGCAGATCGTTGGGGATGAGCCATCGGTTCCACGGCAGAAAGAACAAGCTGAGGCACAGCGCGTGGATGAGGATGCTCGCCGCGCTGCAAACCAGCGGTGCGGCCTGCAACGGAAGAAGGCTCTCAGCCAATGCGATCAGCCGTGGTACGAGGTGAAACTGGCCGTTGTAGGGATAAAACAGCGCGGCATGGGGAGCGGCTGCCTGATCGCGGAAGAAGACCGAGGCGTCTTCGGCGAACAATTGCGGATTCGTCACGAGGTCCGGCTTGCGAAGCAGAAGCAGGACGGCAAGCAGAAGAAACAGGAGGGCGAACCGAGCTCGGGTATAGTATTTCCCTGGCATGAATCAGATTCATATTAACGCAGCGCACCGATCGAGCAGGCAAAAGACGGGCGCGCTCCAGGCGAAACAACAACTCGGTTCTGAGGGCTGCTACATTAAGGTGCATGGTGCGAGATGCGTTGCTTCGATCATGGGTGAGACTGGCGATTGTGGTCCTAGGGTTCACCATTGTAGCGCCGGCTCAGCAAACCGTTTGGTTTACGCCGGTGCCATACGGCCAGCACCCTGTCGGTTACTTCGGTTCAACCGATTACATGGGCCTTTTCAGCCCCACCGCGCCGTGGCAACAGGCGGCCTCCCACGTTCAAGTTTTCAAGCTTTATTCGGACGGGATGGCAATTACTTCCGATGCCGATCTTACAACGCTGATGGCGGATTTGCGGCGGCGTAACATCGCTCTGGGGTTGGAATGGCCGGTGCTGTCGTCGACCACCTGTGGATCGGGGATAGAAGGATTTGGGGGGAACATTCTGCCCTCCGTGCAGCGAATAAAAGCGCTGGGGGGAACCCTGACTTACCTTGCCATGCAGCAGCCATTTCAGTGGGGCAGCCTCTACACGGGGACGAACTCTTGCCAGTGGACTGCCCAGCAGGTGGCGATGAACGCGCTGGTGCAAGTTAACCAAGCCAAGACGGTTTTTCCGAACCTTCTAGTGGGAGATATCATGGCCGTGCCGCCATTTCGGGATGCATCTCCCGATTGGGCGGCGCGGTACGGAGTTTGGTTTGACACCTGGAGCAAACTTGCGGGAGCGCCAGTGGCATTTTTTCACGTCGACGTCGATTGGACGGTGCCCAACTGGCAGGCAGCCGTAGCGGAAATACGGCCGGTGGCGATCCAACGCGGGATCCCGTTCGGCATGGTGTACAACGGTTTCTTAACGGACGAGACGGATTCGGCGTGGATGAGCGCCGCCGAGAACCACATGGTGGATTATGAAGTGAACGATGGAAATGCGCCGCCCGATGAGGTGAATTTTCAGTCCTGGAACCCCAACCCGACCCACGTGCTCCCGGAGACGGATCCGACGGCATTCACCTATCTGATTGACCGCTATTTTCGCACTCGCACGCAGCTCACGCTGGCGGCGAATGGGGGAAAGCTCGGCGGAACCCTGTATGCCGGCTCGGCGCCGGTGGCGGGCGCGAATATTCAAGTCACCGCCCAACCGGTTTCAGGGAATGGGGCAATCGCGACGTACACCGTTACGGGCAGCGTGCCCACGAAGGCGCGCACCGCGCTCGTCGGCGCGCGCGTCAATTCGGAATGCTACAGTTGCAACGGCGCGAGCGATCTGACCATCTACAGCTTTCAATACAGCGAGAATAATCAAAGCAAGCCGGTCACTTGGGATTTCACCAACGGCATCAATGGATGGGCATTTGGGCCGGGCACGCCTGCGTTCGATTCCGGACCGGCGCCTTACGGTCAAGGGCTGCATATCACGGCCCAAGCGGGGACGGCGTTGGGGCTGAATTCAGGTAGCTTTGGAGTCACGCCCGGAGCTCAATTCACACTGAGAATCACCGCTCGAGTATCTCCCGTTTCGGTGGGCAGCGGATATTTTACGCTGATCTGGTTCGATGCGGCTGGAAATGAACCATCGCGCGAGACGAGCCTGTTTCAGCCTTATACCCAAACCCTGGGCACGGTTACGACAGCCGCCGAGGGCTCGTTCAGCATAGGCAATTCCGTGGATCCCAATCTGTTTAAGATAACGGCTCAATACGCGGGCAGCGCCGCTCTATGGCCGGCAATCTCCGGGCCGTCGCCGGCGCCTACGATTGCCGCGGTCGTAAATGCGGCGAATTTCGCGAAGGGACCGGTGTCTCCAGGGGAGATTATTACCATTGGAGGGACGAATCTGGGACCTACGCCGGCCGTAAACCTGCAACTGGACGCGAACGGTAAGGTAGCGGCCTCGTTGGGTGGCGTGCAGGTGCTTTTCGACGGCACACCAGCTCCGCTCACTTATGTCAGCGGCACGCAGATCAACGCGGTGGTCCCCTATGAGATTTCCGGCACGTTGAAGCCATCCGTTCAGGTTGAGTACCTGGGCCAGATGTCGAGCGCATTTTCGTTGGCGGCATCGGCGACGGCTCCGGCGCTGTTCACGATGAACGCATCCGGGACGGGCCCGGGAGCGATCCTCAATCAGGACAACAGCTATAACGGACCGACGAATCCAGCGCCCAAAGGCAGCTACGTCGTTCTGTATTTGACGGGCGAAGGCCAAACAGGGCCCCCTGGCATCACCGGGAAGGTGACGGCCGTCTCCGCAACTCCACCTTTGACGCCACAGCCTCTGCTGCCGGTGACGGTGTCCATCAACGGCCAACCCGCTGGCGTTGCATTCTATGGAGAAGCGCCCGGGCTGGTCTCCGGTGTGATGCAGATCAACGTGCAAGTACCGCTGACGGCGCCTTCAGGAGATCTGCCGATTGTGGTTTCGGTTGGCGGGAGCAGCACGCAGCCTGGGGTTACGGTGTCGGTGAAATGAAAGCTGTTTGGTGGGCCGGAGATCCCAAGGACAAGTCCTCGTGGCCGGGCGTGAGGTTCGGATTGTAGAAGGGATCTCCGGCCTCGATGATTTCGGCCCAACGGCTGTGCCAGCGGGCGCGCTCCTCAGGTGTCACGACGCCGTGCCGGCGGCTCTGGCATTCGTAATGGCGGAGCACTGCCGCAGCCTCATAGATAACGCGATAGCCCGCTTCCCTTGCGCGCAAGCAGAGATCGATATCGTTGTAGTTCACGGGAAAGGCTTCCGAGAATCCGCTCAACTCGTGAAAAAGAGGCGCCCGGATTGCGAGGCAGGCTCCCGTGACCGCCGAGACATCGCGGGACATTTCCAGCCAGGGCCACTGCGGAGGTGCATGGCGCATGTTTCGTCCGATATGCCCGCAGCCACCGGCGATGCCAACCGCTACGGCGGCATGTTGCAATGTGCCTGAGGGGTAGAGGAGGCGGGCGCCTGCGATTCCTATATCGTCACGCTCGACTTGCGCCACGAGGCGGTCGAGCCAGGTGGGCTCCAACGGTTCCGTATCGTCATTCAGGAACAGGAGAATTTCTCCTCGCGCCATCTGGGCGCCCAGGTTATTCATGCGGGAAAAATCGAAGGCGCCGGAGTACGTCATGCGCTTCGCCGAATGCCGGTCAATGACCGCCTGCAAGGCGCTGGTCTCGCCTTGCAGATGCTGGACGACGACGATTTCGCGCCGGGGATAGGTGGTTCGCTCCTCCAATGCCGTCAAACATCGTTCCAGGAGATCAGGCGACCGCGAACACATGATCACGCTGACCAGCTTCGTCCGGTTCGATTGCCAACGCAAACGGAAGGGCGCTGGCGAGGATCCAGTTTCCACTTCGGCTGCCAAACCCCGCCGCTGGACGGCATCCGCGAGGCACTGACGTCCCGCTACGCCCGCTATCCGCTCAGCGGAGACAGTGGCGCTGCGCGAGTGATAAAGAACGCGAGGGATATGCCGGACGGCGGCAGGCCCGTCCGTAACGCGCACGGCTAAATCGTAGTCGCGCATAGAACCGAACCCGGGGCGAAAGCCGCCGCTTCTTTCCCAGGCCGTCCGCGAGACCGCCATGATGCGGCCGATGTACATGCCGGAGAGCAGGAGATCGGGCGACCAATCCGGTTTGAAGATAGGGTCGACGCGAGCGCCCGCCGGATCCAGATGATCCTCATCGCTATAGATGAGATCGGCAGGCGCCCCCGTGGCCAGCCAGTGCAACGCAGCGGGCGCGAGGCAATCCTGCTGGTCCAACACGGCCAGGTATTCTCCGGTGGTGAGCGCCGCTGCCCGGTTCAAGGCGAGGGCGGCGTCCACACGGTGCGGGAGGCGGACCACACGGATGTGCGTTTCCGGCCGCACGACAGAATCCAGGTATTCCGGCAGGCCCGGGTCGCTGGCGCCGTTGACGCAGATGCAAAGTTCCCAGCAGGCGTACGCCTGTGCCTGCACCGAGGCGACGGCTTCCCGGAGCTGGCGCAGGCGAGGATCGGAGGTCTCCATCAGGATGCTGAACCGGGGCGAGCGCGCCAAATTGGGAAGGGATTGCTGGCCCTCGATCCGCAGCCACCAGGAATAGAGGGTCGCTTCTGGCGAGGTTGTGGACTTGGCATACCGCAACAGCGGATTCTCGCCGCCGGCGGCTTCATTTTCCGGGAAGAGCGGATGGGGTTTTCGGCCCTCGGCGGAGCCGCGTTTCAGGTAGTGGATGAGCGGATTGATCCCGGCTGCCGCGATTTCGGGATTTTGCCGGAGGTAGTAGGCGGCGTCAAAAAAAGGATGCGCCTTCCTTCCCTCAAAGGCGCCAAAAATCATAAAATGCCAGAATGGGTTCAGCTTGCCGCCGGCCACATCGGGATTGGAGGAAAGGTAAAATTCCCGATTGAACAAGCGCGCGCGCAGAAGAGGCACTACCGCTGCGTGGGGGATGAGCCGGAGGATCCGCAGCAGCGTTTTGCGGAGATGGTGCGAAGGCGTGGGCGCGATTCGCGTATCGGCGGGCATTTCAGACGGGCGAAAGTGATTTTAGCATGATGGCCGGGTTATGTTATAGAATCTTACAGACTTCTCTTAGAAGAAATGATTTGAATCTACTGTTGAAGTGTACTACAATTAACGATCCTAGCGGTGCAGATTGCGGAGGCATGGAAGTGTCCATTCATGCAGAAAGGCGAAGGGACCTTTTTTTGTGACTCGGGCTTTGATTACAGGGATTACGGGCCAAGACGGCTCCTATCTGGCTGAATTGCTTCTGGCGAAAGGATACGAGGTGCACGGGATGGTGCGCCGCGTAGCGCTGGAGGATCCAGGACACCGGCTCAGCCGGATCAGCCGCATCCGGGACCGCATTCATTTGCACGCCGGATCGCTGGAGAGCCTGCCGAGCGTTTATCAGGTCCTCCGAAAGACCGAGCCGGAAGAATGCTACCACCTGGCGGCTCAAAGTTTCGTCAGCTACTCGTTCGACGACGAGTTTTCCACGCTCCAGACCAATATCAACGGTACGCACTATCTGCTGAGCGCGCTGAGGGAAATTGCCCCGCAGTGCAGGTTTTACTTCGCGGGGTCGAGCGAAATGTTCGGGAAAGCGGCGGAAGTCCCGCAGGTGGAGACGACCCGATTTCATCCGCGGTCGGCATACGGCATCAGCAAGGTTGCCGGATTCGAGCTTACACGAAACTATCGCGAGGCTTATGGGTTGCATGCCTCCAATGGCATTCTGTTCAACCACGAATCTCCGCGCCGGGGTTTCGAGTTTGTGACGCGCAAGATCACGTCCGCGGTGGCGCGGATCCGGGCCGGGAAAGCGCGGCAGTTATCCATGGGCAACCTGGAGGCCAAGAGGGATTGGGGCCATGCCGCGGATTTTGTCGGCGCGATGTGGCGAATGCTCCAGCAGGATGAGCCGGACGACTACGTGGTCGCCACAGGGGAAACGCACTCGGTGCGGGAATTCGCAGAGCTAGCTTTTAGATTCGCGGGCCTGGATTACCGCGAACACGTGGTGAGCGATCCGCAATACTTTCGGCCGGCGGAGGTGGACCTTTTGCTCGGGAATGCCTCCAAGGCCAAGACGAAGCTCGGCTGGGCGCCGAGCATCAGTTTCGAATCGCTGGTTCGCGAGATGGTGGAGGCGGATTGCGCGGCGGAAGGGGTAGATCTGGTGACGGAGATGGGCACGACAGCCTAATGGAGGTTCGGAGAGCGATGCGGAAGCACGCGTTATAACTTATGTTGGGCCGTAAGAGGGAAGCTGTTTCTCTGAACCTGGACGATGTGGTGCAGGATATCACCGACTCTTTGAGATCCGGACTGTCAAAGACGCCATTGCCGAATGGCGACGACTCGAATGGTGACCAGAAGGCGGTCGACGAGCACGGTACCCTGGATCAGGTTGTTCAGGAGATCGGCAGACGTGCGAGATCGAGGCTGGCGATAAATGCACAGCCGAACGGCGGCGATGCCGAAGAAAGGCCCACGGTATTCAACGAACAGGATTATCTACTGATGAATCCGGACGTAGCAGACGCGGTCAAGGCCGGGGCCTTCGCATCGGGCTACGACCACTGGACGCAACACGGACGACAAGAAGGGCGGGTAACACGCAAAGACCTGGCAGCCTGCATAAGAGCGGTTCGCAGCTCTATAGAGAGCGTTGAACGGGAAGACCTTCGGGCCAGACAACTGCCAGCGTCCCCCCCGACCCTGCGCGGGCGGATCGGACGAAGAGCGATCCGACTCATCAGCCGCCTCATAGCGTGGTACACGGCACAGGTCCAAGGCACGCAGGCCGCGCTGCTTGAGGGACTTCGCGCACAGGCAGACCTGGCTGAGCGGCTGGCTGGGGCTATGTTGCCGGATGCGAAGGAACGGCTACAAGGGATAGAGGGCAGTCTCTCCTCTTTCAGGGAACACCACAACGCGGAAATGGATGCGGTGCATGCGCGGCAACGGCAGGTAGACGACATCCTTCTGGAGCAGCGCAACGCCGTACAAGCCATTGAAAACGCAGTGCGTGGCAGTCAGTCTGAAGGCCAGCTCAAGGATTTACGCAACGGTATCGATGCGCTCCGCTCGGCAGTCGAATCGCAGGCAGGTGATTTGGGCAACCTGCAAGCGCAGCTTGCGGTCCTTAAGGAGGAGATCCTTGACAGCAAAGTCGCCGCGCGTGCGCCGCATGAACAGGTCAGCCGCGAAGTCGCCTCGATACAAACTGAGCTGATGCGCGTGCGCGCAATGGTGCGGCGAATCGATGAGCTCTGGGTTGAGTTTAGTGCCGAAAGCCAGAAGCAGCGGGCTGGGCTACAAAACCTCAAATCCGAGTTGGCGCGGATCGAGGTACATCTGACGGATAGTGGCCGGACACAGCTAGAGTTGGAGGCCACCATCCGGCGGCGGCAGGACGAACAGGGAGCGGCCGAAGCGGAGATTCACGAGCAATTGGCGGCACAGATCGCGGCGGTCAGTGAATCCGTCGTCCAGGCGCAGCGGAGAAGCGACGAGCGGCTGGCAAGCGAGGAGCTGGCCCGCCAGCAGGTGGGGAAGCAGGCCGCGCTGCGGCAGGCGGTGATCGAGCAGACGATCGCCACCGAGAGAGATATTGCCGCCCAGAATCTTCAGCGTCTCCAGCACAGCCTTGAAACGGAAGCACACAGCCACGAGGAACTGAGCAAACAAATCTACAACGGGATGGAGCGCTTGGAGACTATGGTCTCTTCCGAATTGGCGATGGCACGGAAGAACCTGACCAGTCTCGCCATGCGATTCGACATGGAGGCGAACAACCGCAAGGAGTGGGTTACTTCGTTGCAAGCGGCGGTGGATGAGGCCGAGCGAAAGTCATACGAAACGGCAAAGGTTTCGCAGCGGCTGCGAGAGTGCCTGGACGCGGAGGTTAAGGCCCGAGAGGTGGTGGAGTTCCGCTTAGGCGTGGAAGTAAACCGGCTAGACCATGCATTAATGAACGAGCGGCAGGAAGCGGTGGATCGCGATCAGGGGCTCAGCGGCCGGGTCGATGCGGAAATCCAGGCGCGCGAGCAGTTAACGGGAAATGTCGCCGGTTTGATTCGATCGAACCCGCCGCACGATGACAAGCTCGACCCGGTGTACGTAGCTTTCGCGGATACCTTTCGTGGGCCGCGCGATATTATCAAGGAGCGGCAGCGCGTATATATTCCTTATTTGCAGGATGCAGGCATCAGCGGAGCCGGGATGCCGGTACTGGACATCGGCTGCGGCAGGGGAGAATTGCTCGAGCTCCTGCGGGACAGCGGCTTGCATGGAAGAGGGATCGATCAGAACGCATCCATGGTGAGCCTATGCCAGCAGCTCGGGTTGAACGTAGAGAAGGCCGATGCGCTGGAGCATCTCCAGGGACTCTCCGGGAACGCTCTGGGGGCGATTGCGGCCTCACATGTAGTCGAGCATATACCATTCCCCGCTGTCATTGCACTGCTCGATGAAGCCCTACGCACGCTAAGACCAGGAGGAATTCTAATTTTGGAGACGCCCAATCCAGAAAATCTCCAGGTGGGCGCCCACACTTTCTATACTGACCCGACACATCGCAATCCGCTGCCGCCCCCAATGCTGAAGTTCTTTGTGGAGGCGCGGGGGTTCATCGATGTGGAGACTCTTCCGCTGCACCCCTATCCGGATGACTATGCCGTGACGGGAAACAGATCCGAGCTGGTCCACCGGTTCAATGCCTTTTTTTACGGTCCGCAAGACTACGCCGTGATCGGCCGGAAGGCCGCGCCACGCTCATGAATTTCGTCCTCATGCACCAGACGATCGTCGCGCGCGATGCGATCGGGCGGGACATCGTGGAGATGTACAATCTTCTCAATCGCCGTCACAATTGCTATTTGTACGGCGACTATATTCTAGACTTTCGGGACGCGCGGCGTCTGGATCGTTCGGACCTGGACATGCTCCTGGGGCGGCCGTCCACTGCGATCATCTACCATCACAGCAACTACTGGGAAGAAGGAGAAGCGTTCCTGGAGCGGGCCGTGGGGCCGATTATTTTTAAATACCACAACATCACGCCGCCTCGCTGCTTTGCGTTTGATCATGGATACTGGTACGCGTGCCTGCGCGGGCGGGAACAGACGCTCCGGTTTTTCCACAAGTTTCCCAACGCATACTGGCTTACGGATTCGGCCTTTAACCTGGAGGAACTCGGGCTCAGTGTGGACGGACGTTCGGCTGTTCTGCCACCCTTTCCCTCGATGACGCAAGGAGCGGAAATTCAGCCTGATGGGCCGCTGCTGCGGCGCCTGATCGAATCTCAGGATCTGAACCTGCTGTTTTCCGGGCGATTCGCACCCAACAAGGGTCATGAGCTGATGGTCAGAGTCGTTCAAGAATATGCAGGACGGTACGGGCGGAATATCCGCTTGTATATCGTCGGCAAACTGGAACCCGCCTGCCAGCCGTATTACGACCGCGTGCAAGCCCTCATTGCGGGCGCGGGACTGCAAGACCATGTCCTGTACCTCGGCACGATTCTGGACGAGGAACTCCTAGCCTATTATCTTGGCTGCGATGCCTATCTATGCTGTAGCGACCATGAAGGCTTCTGCGTTCCCATCGTGGAAGCACAGTACTGTCACCTGCCGGTAGTGGCAAAGGCGAAGGGCGCGGTTCCCGAAACGCTGGGGCCTAGCGAGTTGCTATTCGGCGAGTCCCCTAGCGCGTATGCGGACGCGTTGCACCGGTTGCGCACGGACGAGGTGTTCCGTCATCAGATCATCCGGACGGGGTACGCCAACTATGCGTCCCGCTTCACATATCCGTGCATCGAGGCCGGGTTTCGAGAGGCGATTCACACCACATCCCAAGCTGAGCTATGAAGGTCGCGATTGCCAGCGTTCAGGTGCCATTTATCCGAGGGGGGGCGGAGACGCTCGCGGCGAATTTGCGTCTGGCGCTCGAATCCCGAGGCTACATCGCCGACATTGTCACGATTCCATTCAAGTGGTATCCAGTGGAAGTGTTGCTTCAGACGATGCTGGCAGGACGCATGTTGGACCTCACCGAGGTCAATGGCGAGAAAATCCACGTGGTGGTGGCGATGAAATTTCCGGCATACTACCTGAGGCACGATCATAAGGTGATCTGGCTCATGCACCAGCATCGGCAGGCCTATGATTTGTGGGAGACCGAATTCGGCGATCTACACACGTTCCCGAATGGAACTGAAGTGCGAGAGACGATTATTCGGCATGACATTGAATATCTATCTGAAGCCCGGGCGATCTACGCCACTTCGGCGAATGTCAGCCGGCGTCTTGAGAAGTACTGCAAGCTCAGCTCTGAGCCACTATATCATCCACCGCCCGAGCATCAGAAGCTCTGTTGCGAATCGTACGACAATTTCGTGTTTTACCCGAGCCGCCTGGATCCGATGAAACGCCAGCGGCTGCTGATTGAGGCAGCGCGTTATCTTAAGAGCGACATGCGAATTGTGATCGCCGGCGCGGGAAGCGAGGCAGAGACCTCTCACCTGCGCCGGCTCATCCAGGAGTATGGGCTGGAGAATCGTGTTTCCTTGGTCGGCTTCATCTCAGACGAGGAGAAGCGCTCCTATTATGCCAAATGCCGGTGTGTCTTTTTCGGAGGCTATGACGAAGATTACGGCTATGTTACCCTCGAGGGGTTTTACTCCCGCAAGGCCGTGATCGCTTTGCCCGATACCGGGGGCGCTCTGGAGTTTATCGAGGATGGGCAGAGCGGGTACATTTGCCCTCCCGACGCGAAATCCCTGGCCATCCGGCTGGACGAATTGTCCGGAAACCGGCCGCTGGCAGAGAAGCTTGGGGCGGAAGCCCATGCTACCCTGAAACGAAAGCTCATCAATTGGGACCACGTGGTTACCACACTCCTTAAGGATGCCTGAAGTGAAACGCTCGCTCCTGTACGCCAGTCCGTTTCCGCCGCAGCAGAGCGGCATTTCCCACTATTCCGATCTGCTGGTGCGCGGTCTTTCGGAACTCTTCAATATCACCCTACTGGTTCACGACTGCGATCTCGATCCCCGGCGATATCGTGGAATGGAGATTATCCGGTATCACGAGCCGATCTCGTGGGATGCCTATGATTTCAAGCTGTATAACATCGGCAATAACCCCTGGTACCATGCTTACATCTACGAGGCTGCTCTGCGATACCCAGGGACGATCATTCTCCATGACACCGTGCTCTACTATCTTTTCACGGGCTATTACCAAACCCGTGAGTCGTTCTTTCAGCAGGTCTATGAGCAGGAGGGGCCTCTCGGGGTGGCTTTCTTTAAGGATATGGTCAAAGGAGGCCGGGATGTGCTTCAGTTCCAGAAACCCGACCTCCTGCCATTGAACCGCGAACTGATCAATTCGGGTAATGACTTCCTCGTGCACTCGGATTACGCCCTTCGTTCGGTAATGGACCGGGCGAAAGGTCCGGTCCGAGTCGGGAAGATCAACATGCCGATTGGTCGTCCGGCGAACGCTGACGGTCGGCGGCGGCGGCTGTTGCGGCGGTTTGGACTGCCGCCCGACGCCCTTGTTTTGGGATCGTTCGGTTTTATCGCGCCAACAAAGCTGAACCACGTTATTTGTGAGACGGTAGATCGCCTCAATGCGGAAGGCAAACGACGTGTCTTCTATTTGATGGTGGGCGAAGGGAAATATGTCGACCGTTATCTGGGGCCGAACGTGCAAAAGACGGGGTTTGTGTCGGACAGGGAATATGATGAGTGCCTAGCGGACGTTGACATAGTTGTAAATCTGCGCTACCCCTCGATGGGCGAAACGTCCTTAGCGCTATTGCGTGCCATGTCCTTCGGCAGACCGTGCATCGTGTGCGATGATGGCTGGTTCAGTGAGTTGCCAAAGAATGTGGTTGTGAAACTGGATCCGCGGCCAGAAGCAGTTCTGGCGGAGATGTTGTATGACGCGCTGCTTCTCTGCTTTGAGCAGCCGAGCGCGTTCGAGGCCATGGGGATGGGAGCGCGGCAGTGGATCGAGCGGGAATTCTCTGTCGCCAAGATCGGTGAGCAGATTGCCGCGTTTTTGGCGGAGCCGGCGCAGCAGGAGCGGCCGGTCGTGGCAGTGGCTGGGGTCTAGGTGCCCGCCGGAGGAGTCTGGGTAAAGGATAATCTTATTCTGCCGCGTTTGGTCTGACCTGTCCTCCGAGTAGCCAGCAAAGGGTGAGCTTCACTTATGGTACCATCGATTTATCAATGCTTATTTGGCAGGGAGGCGACCACCCAAGACGCTGCTCGATTTGCGGAGTTGAGTGAGGCGGGGGGTGCCCTTTGCGGTGTCCAGTGGCTCTCGAGCAGCCCGGAACATGTCCTCCGTTGTCTCAGCGCAGCGCCGCTGTTGCACCTCCACCTCATACACGCGGCTCGCGTGAAACTGGTCTCAACCATGCTACCACCTGCAGACATGATCGTGGATCTGGGGGGCGCGAATGGTAACATCTACGATCTTGGATATAGGCATCCATTCACAGAGGTGACGGTAGTTGATTTGCCGCCCGCACTGCGGTGCGAAATGTACCGGTCGCTGAAAATGGAGGCACGGCAGGTCGGTTCGGGTCGAATAAGAGTTCTCTATTCCGACATGACCGATATGGGCACGATCCGCGGCGGGTCCATCGGAATGGTCTGGATGGGGCAGGCGATTGAGCACATCACGGAGCAGGACAGCTTTCGCCTCTATCGCGAGGTGCTACGGGTGCTTCGCAACGGCGGCCATTTCTGTCTAGACACGCCGAACCGGAACATCACGGCCATCCACACAGTTGAAGCCGGAGGCGGATGGATACATCCTGAGCACAAGGTTGAGTACAGCCCGTCCCATCTCCGAAACAACCTGGAGAGCGCTGGATTTCGTATCCAAAATCAGCTCGGCATTTGCGAAATGGTGAGAACCTGGCAATCCAAGAGGTTCGACTACACCGACTTCGTTACGGGTGCCGGACTGAGTTCATCCGTCGATTCATCCTACATACAGTACTATGATTGCGTCAAACCGTAGGCCCCTTGATTGGGGAAGTGTGTGTATCCGTTGGCCTGGCTCTTGGCCTGGCTCTCCCAGTCTGCCGAAGGTTGCGTGGGTTGCGTCCACGCGCGAGACACTCGTTCTCTCTGTTGGGTTCGTGCTCCTTACCTCTCCTGAGGCAAACGCATCACCCTGAATCCGGCAGTTCGGTTCCTGGTGCACCCGATTTGGCTCCTGAAACCAGCAAGATCCAACTGCGGCGCAGATCGCCATTCGGGTGACAACCGCCCTTTCTGCAACCGGTTGCGCTCATTGGGCGTTGACAGACGGAGGCGGTGCCAACTGCCGGATTTAGGATCACGCATCGTATTCGGCGCATCGAACGTGTCGCTCGACACCGGGGGCCTAGGTGGAACGCGCTTCCCCGTTCTTTTCGGCTACTGCCGGTCGGGAGGTGCGCCCGGAGAAGCCGACCGCACCGCTTGCAGCCTCAGGTAATGCAAGGCGAGTCCAATCTTCCGGCCGTCAATTGACAAGCCAAGATCCGCTGGCGAGCGTGGGTCGTGGTTCACGAGCTCGACACGGACTACACGGGAAGGGCAAATCGAACGGGGAAGCCTAACGCGTCGCTTGATTACACCCTCACTACCGGTAATGCGCCAATCGGCGATCTTCTTATCGTTCACCCAAAGGGTATCGATAAACTCGGGGCGCTCCGCCGGCGCGAACGCATGAGCCTCAATTTGCAGCATCAGATCGGTCTTCGGCGCGGATCCGAGATTCAATTCCAGTATCGAATGCGCTCCAAGGGTCCATGTGCCCTCCGGTTCTGGAACGCACCAGCCTCCATCCTCGAATGCCGCCGCGTTGCCGCCGCGATGGAAGTCAATCTGCTGTCCCAACACATAACCAGGGCGCCCCGCCGGTGTCTCGGCCTCCAACTTCAACGTATGTAGTGCTAGGCCGACTTGCCGCGCGTCACTTGAAAGGCCCAGTTGGCGCGGCGAGAGCGGGTCGTGGTTCACAAACTCCAGGCGCATCAGAGAGCCGGATCCAAGCGTGCGGGGGATCGTGACGGTCTTTCTTATGACAGGCGATCGGTCCGTAATCTCCCACTCCGCAACTGCCGTGTCATTGACGAACAAACTCTCGGCGAACTCCGGCCGCGAAGGCGGTGTAAAGGCGTGCGCCTCGAATTCAAGCCGCAGTTCCGATTTCGAGCCAGACGGTAAATGAAGGAGAAGAACCGATCGCCTGCCGACCGTCCATGTTCCACCGGGCTCGCTAGCTCCCCATCCCTGAGCCTCGAGCTGCTCGCCGTCCCCGCCCTCGTGAAAATCGATCGTGGACCCGAGAATATATTCTTCTTGGGTTTCCTTGATACCCGACCACACACCCGTACGAAAATCGCAGCCGCACAGTCCCTCCGTTACGCCCTTGGCCCGCGCCCAGTGCTTAGCATGCTCTAGGTAGTCCTTATCAAAATTGAATAAGCCCCAATTCGCCGGTAGCCACCCACTGTAGCCGTTCAGCGTCGGTATGTTATAGGTCCGCGCGACCAACATCGCGTCGACCTGATCCGCATACGGAGGTCTGTTCGCATTCTCCGGGCGGGTGGCCACGAAGGCCTTACAGGCCGGCGGCGGGGCCTTAACCACGCCTAGGTTCTTGGTTTCGCGCGCTCTATCGAGTCCATGATAGTGACCCACGTTAATCTGTTCAGCTGCTAGAGTCATGCCACACAATGCGATGATAACCTGTCGGAGGCCCCTACGGCGAGATCGAGCGGCAGTTTTCTCGAGAGTGATCGCGACCACAACGATGACTGGGATATTCAAGACATGGGATATTCGCACCGGCACCCGAATTGCCGAAGCGCCCGGAAATACGCTAAACACGAGCCACCAGAGCGAGTGACCGCCGACATTGATGGATAGTGCCCACAGGATTCCAGTGCTGATGCCCAGAAGGGCAGCCAGCTTGGCGTAGCTGTCGCGGCAGTGCACACGTCCTGGCGGAGTCTTAAGCACTCCAATTGATGCGAGGGTGGCCGCGCCAACGCATGTCAGCAGGAGGAATGGTGTCCAGCCGCGTTCTTTCTCAGCGGCCCCAAAGCGCGACCCTAACGGCATCAGCAGTGGCTTTAAGGTGTCGCCCCACATCCAGTTCGATAGGCCGATATTAATGACGTCGACCGGCTCGGCGCAGTAAGGGAATGTTTCCGCATAAGACCGGCCTCCCGTTGCCTCAAGAACCGGGATATAGGTCATAAAAAACGGCACCATGGTTGCACCGAAGACGAGCAACGCCAGAACGATATTAGCTGCGTGCTTCCGGAGCGCGCTCGCGAATTCAGTAAGCGGCGCGAGACTGCGTCTGATGATGATCGCGCCGGCTGTGCCAGCCGCCAGAACTCCGGACGCGACAAGGACGGTAAACCAGGCAATATAGTACGAGGTAAAAAATGACAGGCCTAGTAACGCCGACGCTGACAGCAGGTAAGCGATGGCAGCGGCTTTCCTGCCGGATTCATAGCGACGTTGATAGCTGAGAGTCAGGCAGCACAATAGGGGCACAAAAACGACCGAAAGTAGCTGGGGATGACCGACCGAGATGTAGTATAGGTTGGATAAGGTAAAGAGGCTGGCACCCACCAAGGCTACTGGTTGACTTAGTCTGACGAAGGATCGAAGAAGCCATAGCATCGCAAGAAATCCGAGGATCTTCAAAGCAATAAGTGTAAGCTCGAAGGAAAGATAGTAGTCAAAGCCGAGGTAGCGGAGAAGAACATAGGGGATAGCGTATAGGAACACAGCGTCAGAATATCCGAGAACGTGCGACTCCGGCCAGAAGAAGTTAGGATTTGTGAAGGTTGCCCGGTCATGGAGAACAGCCCACCAATGCTCAAGAATGGTGACGTATAAACGGTTGTCGCCCATGTTGCCTGCGATGAGGTTGAAACGCGAGAGGAGGAAGTCTCGAAAGAAGATGCTTACGACGGCCGCACAGATAAGGAAGTAAGCTGCGGTGACTGCAAGCCTTCGGGTTACTGACCTCCCTGCCGCAGAGCGCCGGGAACAGGGAACGGGGGCGGGCGTACTGGTCATGTGGAAGGTGAATGGTAACATATTCAGCTCGAATTGTGGATTGCGACACGTCAACTCGGTGCGCTCCGCAAGGTTGCGCTTGCCGAGGGTCTGCGGGTGGGCAGGCTGGGCGCGCTCTGCCCGGAGCGTCGGATGTTCGGGCGTGGCCGTGGTGGCCGTCCCGGTATTCGGGCGGGATACCGCGCGCTGCCGGGATCTCCTCGGAGCCGGCGGGTCAGGCTCGTTTAGATTTTGTGGGCAAGAGTGGCTCGGATATCCCGGGTGCAATTCTGGACCGCGACGTCGGGTACAATCGAGGAAATGAAACTGGAGGATGAGCGCGTCCGTAGGGGTAGGTCGAGAGCTGGTTCCGCCTGTTCTGCTGAAAGATCCGATGAGACCGGCGGCGCCGGTATGGATCCCAATATGTCGCAGGCCGCTGGCGACGTGGCATCCGGCGGCGACTGGGTGGGCCGGGAGTCGGATGGACACCCCCGGAGGCGCTTCGTCTCCCAGGACTTCGACGAGTTGAGGATTATATATTCGATATCATTCCCTTTCCGGGCGCTGAAGCAACTTGGCGGAAAGCCACACGATTCGCATGGAAGCCTTGCACGAATGCATACTGGTTCGCCCATCAGCACTTCAAATCGAGCGCAAAAGTTTATTACGGCGATGCCTATGCGATTCCGCGGGCACTAGGCTCATTTGATATTGGGATGGTGTCCAATGTCTTGCTGCACAACCGAGATCCGCTCAAGATTCTCCATGAGTGCTCGAAGCTAGTGGATGACAAAATCATCGTTGTTGACTCATATTACCAGGACCTGGAGAGTGTGGGAAGACCAATCGTCCAGTTCCTGCCGAATCCCGCACCGGAACCGGGTCGGGAGGAATGGAACATGTGGTGGGGATTTTCCACCGGGTTCTTCGAGAGTGCCCTCCGCATCTTAGGTTTTCCGAAAATCACGAAGCACGTCTTTGCGGCCCGATGCGGGGGGTACAGTTGGCCCCTCTTTAGGATAGTCGCCAGTAGAGTCTAGCCTAGGTACGAGGTCAAGACCCAGGTGGTTTCATCCACGCTGGCCGAGAGGCTTCCGGCGATGTGCGGCAGGCTGACGTTGACTAGTCCGAAGTTCC
>JAJYLS010000371.1 GCA_021787555.1 Acidobacteriota bacterium
CCGATCTCCGCATCGGCGAGCGCTGCAATATCGGGCAGAACGTCGTGATTTCGCCGGATGTGGTCATTGGCAACAATGTCAAGATCCAGAACAATGTTTCGGTATACACCGGCTGCATTCTGGAAGACGACGTTTTTTGCGGCCCTTCCATGGTGTTCACCAACGTCATCAACCCGCGCAGCCACGTGGTGCGCCGGGACGAGTACCGGACAACCCTGGTGCGCCGCGGCGCTTCCATCGGAGCCAACAGCACCATCGTGTGCGGAACCACAATCGGGGAATATGCGTTCATCGGCGCCGGTTCGGTGGTAACGCGCGATGTTCTGCCTTACGCGCTCGTCTACGGGAATCCCGCCCGCCAGCGCGGATGGATGTGCGCGTGCGGCGTCCGCCTGGAGTTTCCCTCGGACGAGGCGCGCTGTCCCGCCTGCGGAGCCGGCTACCGGCGGAGCCCCGCGGGTATCCAGCCCCTGGCGCGCGTGCTCTCAGCGGGGAGATCCTAGAGAGGCCTTATGTCTGCTACCGTAACCGCCGCCCGCCGCGTGCCGCTGCTCGACCTGACGGCGCAACACCGCGCCATCCGCGAGGAAGCTCTCGCCGCCATTACGCGCGTGGTCGATTCCCAAAAATTCATTCTCGGCGACGAGGTATTGCAACTCGAGCGCGAAATCTCCGCCTATGTGCAAACGCCCTACGCGGCCGGTTGCGCCTCCGGTTCCGACGCGCTGTTTCTGGCGCTCCTGGCGCTGGAGATCAAGCCCGGCGACGAGGTTCTCACCACGCCTTATACGTTCTTCGCCACCGCCGGGGCGATCGTGCGCGCGGGCGCGCGGCCGGTGTTCGTGGATGTCGATGAGCGCACATTCAATATGGATGTCGCGCAAATCGCGGACACCCTGGACCGCCACCCGAACGTCCGCGCCATCATTCCCGTGCATCTCTTCGGCGCGTGCGCGGATATGGACGGCATCCTCGAAATCGCCCGCGCCAGGGCAATCCCGGTGATCGAAGATGCCGCGCAGTCGATCGGATCGGAATACAAGGAACGGCGCGCGGGGAGCTTGGGCGACATCGCCTGCTTCAGCTTCTTCCCCAGCAAGAACCTGGGCTGCTACGGCGACGGCGGCATGTTGACGACTTGCAACGCCGCCTGGCACGAGAAACTCGCGGCGCTGCGGGTGCATGGCGCGCGCAAGAAATACTATCACGAATGGGTGGGCGTGAATTCCCGCCTGGATGCATTGCAGGCCGCGGTCCTGCGCGTCAAACTCCGCCACCTGGATGCCTGGACCGCCGCCCGCCAGCGCAACGCCGCGCTTTACCGCCTGCTGCTGGCGGACAAGCTGGTTCCGGTCGTCGCTCCGGAGCCTGCGCCCCATACCACGCGGCACGTCTACAATCAGTTCGTAATTCAGACGCCCGACCGCGACGCCTTGCAAGCCCGGCTCAAGGCAAACGGCGTTGGAACGGAAGTCTATTACCCGGTGCCCCTGCACCTGCAAGCCTGCTTTGCCGATCTGGGCTACCGGCCGGGCGACTTTCCGGTGAGCGAACGTCTGGCCCGGGAATCGCTGGCGCTGCCGGTTTATCCGGAATTGGCGGCCGAAGATATCGAATACGTCTGCGCAACCATCCAGGCCTTCTTCGCCGGATAAACGTTATTTCCATCGCGGGCGCGGAGCGGCTCAAATCCAGCCGTTCAGGCGATACCAGATTATCCCGGCGATTTCATGTAGCGTCAGTTCGTTGCGGGCGATGGCGCGCCAGCCCGGCAGCAGTTCCCGACCGAGCGTGTCCCATTCCCGGAAGGCCGAGGGCGCGGGTACGACGGTGACGCCCTGCTTTCGGAAGCAGGCCGCGGCGCGGTACATGCTTCGCGCCTCGACCACCAGCGCGATTTCCCGGATGCCGCGGCTGCGCAGAATTCCCGCGCAGTACACCGCGCTTTCATGCGTGTTGCGGGAGCGGTCCTCGGTCCAGATCATCGTTTCGGGAACGCCGTCGCGGCGCAGTAGCTCCCGCATGGTCTCGGCTAGCGGCGGCTGATGCCCGCCGCCGAAGCCGCCCGAGGCCAGCACCGGCAGATCCGGCCGGTTTTTCTGAACCCAGGCGGCGAACTCGCAGCGCGAAAAAGTAGCTCTGTCCGGCAGCGGAAACGGCCGCGCCGGTCCGGGGGCATCCGCGGTCGAAGACAGAACCACGATCGCCTGAACTCCGGCGGGGCACCGGAACGGCCGAACGGGGTACGGGGCCTCCAGCGGGCGCGAAAGCAGCCATTCCGCGGGGGGCCACGAAACCAGCAGAAAGCCCGCCAGCGCCACCCGCTCCACAGAGCGCTTGCGGAATCCCAAGCCGGCCAGGGCGATAATCGAAAGAATCGCCAGCAGCGGCTGAGTGTAGGTGGAAGGAAGCCAGGAGAACTGCGAGAACGCCAAAATAGGGCCTGCCATTGCTCCTGGCATAACCTCACGGGTTGATGTTTACCGTTTGCGGGCCGATGCGGTTGGTCAGCGTAACCGATACCGGAATCACCAGAGTCGGGTCACCCTGGACGGTGAACGGCTGCGTCAGGTAGAACTGGCCGCCGAGATCGGATGTCCCGAACCACTTGGCAAAAAGGCTGCTCACGTCAACCGTGATGGACGTTGCGGCGGTTTGGAGTGTCTGCCCGGAGGCAGCGCCAAACGTGAATACCGCCTGCGTGACCTCGCGCGAAGTCGAGTAGCCGGCCACCGATATGATGATGCTGGTCGAAGTACGGCTGACCTGGGTGCTCGTGATGACCGGCGCCGCGCGCGGGATGGTTGCCGAGATAGAGGGAGCCGTGGACGGCGTGATATCGACTCCGCCGGCCTGGAACCGCAGCGAGATGCTGATCACGCCGGAAGCCGTGCCGGTCTGAATGGCAAGCGGAATATCCGCGGTCGCGGTTGTCGTGCCGGCCGGAATCTGAAACGAGGCCATTGTCCCACCCGAGGCGAAGGCGATGGTGCTGTCGCCCGGTCCGCTGTCGGGCGAAAACGTGAGGATCGCCTGTCCCGCAATGTCCGCCGGATAGGCCGAAGCCAGAGTGATCGTCAGCGGATACTGCTGCGCCGGATCCGCCGCCGCCGGCAAGCCGGTGATGGTTACGTCCGGAAGCGCCGGCAGGTTCACCGCCATCGAGAAATTGTCCGAGTAGTGGTTCAGCGAGCTGTCGGAAACGGTAATGACTACCGGGCTGAAGCTGCCGGCCGCCGTCGGTGTGCCGCTGATGACTCCGCTGCCCGGATCGATCGCCAGCCCCGCGGGCAGCCCCACCGCCGACCAGTTATAAGGCGGCGCGCCGCCGGTCGCGATCATGCTCGCGGAGAAAGGCGTGTTCAACGAGGCTGCCGGCAATTGCCGCACCGTGGTGATGGTCAGAGAAGCCGGCGCGATGACGATCGGTACATTGCGCGAGGCGCTCTGGCCGGCCGCATCGGCCACCTTCAGGGCAAGTTGAAAATTCCCGGCGGCCGTGGGAGTGCCGGAGAGAGCCAGGCTGCCCGGATCGAAGCTCAGCCCCGGCGGCAATCCACTCGCCGACCAGGTGTACGGCGGCGTGCCGCCCGTGGCCGATGCCGCGATCTTCTGGTTGTAGGCGGCGCCGGCCGTGCCGGAAGGCAGCGGCGCGCCGGTGGCCAGCACCAGTGTCGGCGCCTGGATGATGATGGAGAAACTCTGCGATGCCTTGGCTCCGGCTGCGTCGGTCACCGCAATCGTGAAGGACAGCGTCGCCGCGCTTTGCGGCGTCCCCTGAAGAGCGCCGGAAGCGGCATCCAGCATCAGGCCTCCGGTGCTGCCCGACGTGATCGACCACGCGTAAGGCGGTGTACCACCGCTGGCGGAAAACTTCTGGGCATAAGCCACTCCCACCGTGCCGCTGAACAGCGGCGCTACCGTCGTGATGGCCAGCGGCCCCGGCGTGACCGCCAGGCTGAAAGAACCCGAAGCGGAATTTCCGGCGGCATCGGTAACTTGAATCTGGAAGCTGAATGTGCCCGCGCTCGTGGGGATTCCGGAGAGGTTGCCGTTCGATGGATCGAGCCCGATTCCTTGCGGCAATCCCTGGCCGGCCATCCATTGATACGGTGGTGTGCCGCCCGCCGCCGCCAGGGTCTGGCTGTAACTCTGGCCCACCTTGCCGCCGGCCAGCGCGCTCGTGGTGATCGTCAGTTTGCCGGCGGTGGAAGAACTGGAAGAGACAATCATGGTGACCGATTGGGAAGCCGAGGCGGAGCGCGAGTCCGTTACGACCACGGTGAACGGGAACTGTCCCGCGAGGGTTGGGGTTCCGTGAATCGCACCGGCCGGCGTCAAACCCAGTCCGGGCGGAAGCAAACCGGCGGCCGACCAGGTATAAGGCGGCGTTCCACCGCTTGCGCTCAGGGCCAGGGAATACGCAGATCCGACATTCGCGGGCGGAAATGTCGAGGTGATCGCGAGAGGAGCTTGCGCCAGGAGGTGAGTTGCGGCGATGGCCGCCGCGGCGAGCGCGAGGGCGAATTTCATTGCTTGGCCCTCCCTGGCACGAACCACAGCCGAGGCGTGGATTGCGAGCCATCGAACAGCCATACCGGCGGCTTCGATGCGCCCGTCAGGTCGTACACCGAAGGGGCATTCAGCGGCTGGAGCCCCGTAGCGGTGCAGTTGCACGTGAGGGTGTTCGATTCGCCCGTGGCGAGATTGAAAACCGAGACCGTTCCCACGCCGGCAGCCACATAGGCAAGCGTGCCGTCCGCCGAGAACTGCACACCGGCGGGATTCCGGGTGGTGTCGTCTCCGGGATGGACCAGCACCCACTGGCTTCC
>JAJYLS010000046.1 GCA_021787555.1 Acidobacteriota bacterium
TTCGGTTTCGGCATCTCCGGCAATCGTGAAGACCCTGGTATCGAGCCCGCAGGACCGGTGCAGCAGCGCAAATCCGAGCGCCGCCGACAAGCCGTGACCGGATGACCCGGTGGAAGTATCGGCCAGCGCGTAGTGCGATTCCACGTGGCCGCTGGGACCGCCCCAGCGCCGGAAGCGGGCAAGCTGCTCGGGAAAGACCGCGGCCCGTCCTGCCGCGCCTTCCAGCGCGAAGCCCGTCCGCCGCAGCGTCTCATAAATCAGCGACAGCACCGCGTGGAACAGCGGCGTGCAATGTCCCGCCGACCATACGATGCGGCTGCGCCCGGGATGCTTGGGCTGCCACGCGTCGAACCCCACTACGCCGCTCGCCAGCAGCGTCAGCAGCATTTCGGTCTTCGACGACGATCCGCCGGGATGGCCGGATTGCGCGGCATTGACCGCCGCAAAGGCCAGCCCGCGGGCCACGCGGCACAGATTGGCGATTTTGGTTTCCTGGATTTCCGCCAGTGGATCGAGCGCCAGGCCGCGGAGGTTCAGGTACGCTCCTCCTTCCGCCCGGTATTGGAATCTTTCCGGCTCGCCGGCGGCGAGCGCGGCGAATGCTTTCCCATCGAGCAGGTTAAAGCTCGCGGAGACGGTTGAAGACATGGCAGCCCCCCTACAGCCGCGATTTTAGCAGCTATGCGGATCGTGTAGTCTGAAATGGAAATGGAATTTGTCACCGGGCTCGCGTGCGTCTTCTGCGGCGGCGTCTACCCCGCACGATATTCCACCTGCCCCCGCTGCGGAATTCAGGGCATTCTCGACGTGCAGTACGATTACGCCGCGGTGCGCCGCCGGCTGACGCGCCGCACCCTCGCGCGGCGCCGCGACCTCTCGCAGTGGCGCTACCGCGAATTGCTGCCCATCCGGGCGGCTTCCGCCGTGCCGGACCTGGCCGTCGGATGGACGCCCCTGACTGCCGCACCCACGCTCGCGCGCCACATCGGAATCGGCAGCCTGTGGCTGAAAGACGACGGGCGGAACGCCAGCGGGTCGCTCAAGGACCGCGCCAGCGCCATTGGCGTGGTAAAAGCGCGCGAAGCGAGGCGCCGGATCATCGCCTGCGCCAGCACGGGAAACGCGGCTTCGTCGTGCGCCGGGATGGCCGCCTCCATGGGGCTCCGCAGCGTCATCTTCGTGCCGGAGCGCGCCCCCGAGCCGAAGATCACGCAACTGCTGGTCTTCGGCGCCACTGTGCTGCGCGTGCGTGGCAGCTACGAGGATGCGTTCCAGTTGTGCCAGCGTGCTTGCGCGAAGTGGGGCTGGTACAACCGCAACTCCGGAATCAATCCCTACCTCGTCGAGGGCAAGAAGACGGTGGGCCTGGAAATCGGAGAACAACTCGGCTGGAAGCCGCCGGATTGGGTGGCGGTCTCGGTCGGCGACGGTTGCACCATCGCGGGAGTGTGGAAGGCCTTTCGCGAGATGAAGCAGCTTGGGCTGATCGCACGGACGTCGCGCCTCCTCGGCGTGCAGGCGGAAGGCGCCGCGCCGGTGACCGCCTGCTGGCAAACCGGCGAGCCGCTGCGCCCGCTCGAGCCGCACACCGTCGCCGACAGTATCGCCGTCGGGGTGCCGCGCAACTGGAAGAAAGCGGTCATCGCCATTCAGGAATCGGGCGGAAGCATGCTCAACGTTTCAGACTGCGAAATCCTCGATGCCATGCGCGACACCGGGCGCCTCGCCGGCGTGTTCGCCGAACCCGCTGCCGCCACGGCGGTCGCCGGCTTGCGACGCGCCGTCACGGAAGGCACCGTCGGACGCCGCGCCACCGCCGTGGCGCTCGTCACTGGAAACGGTCTCAAAGATATTCAATCGGCAAAATCCGCGGTGGGCGATCCCTTCGACATTCCGCCGGACGGCGCCGGCCTGGATGAAATCCTATGCCAGTCCGCTCTCTGCTGATTCGCCACATTCACACCCTCGCCCTCATGGACGAGCAAGACACCGTCCTCCACGGCGCCTCACTCTATATCGCGGGCGGCGAGATCCGGCAGATCCTGCCTTCGGGAAGGAAGCTGCCGCGAGCCGCATGCACGATCGACGCGCGCCACGCCGTCGCCATCCCCGGCCTGATCAACACGCACCATCATCTTTATCAGACCCTGACGCGCGCCTACGGTCCTGCCGCCGATGCGGAGCTGTTCGACTGGCTGCGCACGCTGTATCCGATCTGGGCGCGGCTGGACGAGGAAGCGGTGCACGCCGCGGCATCGATCGGCATGGCGGAGCTGCTGCTCTCCGGCTGCACTACCACCGCCGATCATCATTATGTATTTCCGCGCGGGCACGGCCGGCTCATCGACGTGGAAATCGAGGCCGCCCGCCGCATCGGCATCCGCTTCCATCCCACGCGCGGCAGCATGAGTATGGGACAAAGCCGGGGCGGCCTGCCGCCGGATTCCGTGGTCGAGAGCGAAGACCGCATCCTGGCCGATTGCGAACGGGTCATCCGCAAGTATCACGACCCCTCGCCGGGTGGGATGGTGCGCATCGCGCTGGCGCCCTGTTCCCCGTTTTCCGTGTCGCCGCAACTGATGCGTGCAGCCGCGGACCTCGCGCGCCGCCACGGCGTCCGCCTGCACACCCACCTGGCCGAGACCCGCGACGAGGAAGCGTATTGCCTGCAAAATTTTGGCAAGCGGCCGCTGGACCTGCTCGAAGCAGCCGGCTGGCTCGGCCCCGAAACCTGGCTGGCGCACGGCATCTATTTCAACCGCGGCGAAATTGCGCGGCTGGGCCACGCCGGCGTGGGTATCGCCCACTGTCCGACTTCCAACATGCGCCTCGGTTCCGGCTGTGCGCCGGTGCCGACGCTGTGCCGCGCCGGATGTCCCGTGGGGCTCGGCGTGGATGGCAGCGCCTCGAACGACAGCTCCAACATGCTTGCCGAAGCGCGCCAGGCACTGCTGCTCCAGCGCCTGCGCTACGGCGCCGCGGCGCTCGGCGTGCGCGATGCGCTCCGCATGGCCACCGTGGAAGGCGCGCGCTGCCTGGGCCGCGACGATATCGGCACGCTCGCCCCCGGCAAACGCGCCGACATCGCCCTCTTCGATCTTCGCGCCCTCGGCTACAGCGGTGCGGGCGACGCGCTTTCGGCGCTCCTGCTCTGCGCCCCCGCGAGCGTCGACACCCTGATCGTCGATGGCCGCATCGTCATTGAAGCCGGACAACTCCGCACAGTTTCCCTGGAACGCGCCATCGGCCGCCACCGCCGCCTCGCCGCGAAACTGGTGGCAGCTACCGCGCCTTGCTGAGGGGTACGCTCACGCCTGCCAGCCGCCGCCCAGGGCGTTGTAAATCTGGACCAGCGAGAGGCGCTCATTCAGCAAGGCCCGCGCCAGATTCAATTCGGCGGCGAAGTAGTTGGTCTCGTTGGTGAGCACTTCGAGATAACTCGCGGCGCCGCCGCGATAGCGCATCTCCGAGAGACCAGCCGCCTCCTCGGCGGCAGTTGCCAGCTTCTCCTGGTGCAGACGGAACTGACGGAACTTATCATAAGAAATCAGCGCATCGGAAACCTGGTGGAAGGCCTGTTGAATGGTTTGGCGGTAGGAAAGGAGGGCCTGCTGCTCCTGCTCCCGGGCCAGGCGCAGGTTGGAGTGCAGCCGCCCGGCGGTAAAGACTGGCTGGGTCACCTGGGCGGCAAAGTTCCAGGCATTGGAACCCGTGACGAGGCCGGCGAGGTGGGTACTTTCCAGGCCGCCGCCGCCAGTCAAGGGGAGGCTGGGGAAGAACTGCGCCCGCGCCACACCGATCTCGGCGTTGGCGGCGATGAGTTGCGCCTCGGCCTGCCGGATATCGGGGCGCCGCTCGAGGAGCCGCGAAGGCAATCCCGCGGGGACCTCGGGAAGCAGAGGCTGCTCGGTGATGGGCGCGCCGCGGGGAATGCCGTGGGGATTGTCGCCGAGCAAGGTGCTGATCAGATCCTCCTGGATGGAGATCTGCCGCTCGGTTTCGGGAATGGCTTCGGCGGCGGTTTCCACGAGCTGTTCCGCCTGGCGCACGTCGAGCAGGCCGGCGGCGCCGCCGCGTTCGAGCGTCTGCGTCAGTTCAAGCGATTGTTGACGCCCAGCCAGCGTGCGCTTGGCGATTTCCAGCTCGAGATCGAGCTCGCGAAGAGTAAAGTAGGCCGAGGCCGTATCGGCCACGACGGTGCTCAGGACCAGCTTGCGATTCCACTCCGAGGCGAGCAGGCCGGCCCTGGCGGCCTCTGTGGCGCGGCGGTATTCACCCCAGAAGTCGATATTCCAGGAAAGGATGCCCTGGATCTCGGCGGCCACAAAGGAAAACCCGGGGAACTTTTCGCCGATGGCTCCGGCCCCGGCTTCCACCGTGGGGAACTGTTGCGAGCGCGCGATTCCGACGTTGGCCTGGGCTTGGAGGACACGTGTGGCGGCGATGCGAACGTCATAGTTCTGTTCGATGGCGGTGCGGATCAGTTGCTGCAAGACCGGGTCCTTGAAGACCTGCCACCATTTCTCGTCGCCCAGAGAAGCGGCGGAGGGCTGCGGCGGCGAGCCGGGCGCCTGGCCGCGATAGGAGGGTGGAACGCTGACCTTCGGCCGGCGATAGTTCGGCCCGACGGTACATGCCGCCAGGGACAGGGAGAGCACGGCGCAACAGATTCGCAGGCCGCTCATTTCACGGTCTCCACGGACGCTTCACCGGCAGGCGCGGAAGCCAGGGCATAAACTCTTTTCGCTCCCGACAGCTTTTCCACGAAGCAGAAGATCGCCGGAACAAAGAACCTGCCGATGAAGGTCTCCGCGGCCATGCCTCCGATGACGGTTGTGCCCATCACCTGGCGGGCCACGGCCCCGGCTCCGGACGCCGTCCAGAGCGGCACGCAGCCGAGGATGAAGGCGAACGAGGTCATCAGGAGAGGCCGCAGCCGAACCCTGGCCGCGCTCAGCGCGGCATCCACCAGGGGCATGCCGCGATCGTAGTCGGCCTTGGCGAAGGCGACGATCAGAATGGAATTCTTGGCGGCCAGGCCGATCAGCATGACCAGGCCGATCTGCGTGTACACATCGCTCTCGATTTGCACCATGTGGGGAGGCACGAAGGCGCCCAGCACAACCCGGCGCAGCCAGAGCGCGGCCAGGGCGCCGAAGACAGCCACCGGCGTACTCAGCAGCACGCTGAAGGGCAGCGACCAGCTTTCGTAGAGGGCCGCCAGGATCAGGAAGACGAACAAGAGCGAGAAGATGAAGATGACGGAGGGCGGAACACCCTGGCGCGCCTTCTGCTCCTGATAGGACATGCCCATGTAGTCCAGGCCCATGTCGTGCGGCATGGTTTGCTTAAAGACCGCTTCGAGGGCCGCGGTGGCCTGATCCGAGCTGTATCCGGGGGCGGCGCTCCCATTGATCTGCGCGGCCGGATATTCGTTGTAGTGCATGATGAACTCGGGGCCCAAGCGCGGCTCGAACCTGGCCAGGTCCGACAGAGGGACCATTTGTCCATGGTTGTTGCGGACGTAATAACGGCTGAGGTCCCGGGCGGTGGTGCGGTAGTCGCCGGCGCCTTCCACATACACCTGCCACTGCCGGCCGAACCGGTTGAAATAGTTGACAAAATATCCGCCCATGAAAGTCTGGACCGTCTGGTAGATATCGGGGATGGGCACGCCCAGCTTGAGGGCCTTGTCGCGGTCCACGTTGATGAATTCCTGCGGCACACTGGGCAGCAGGGAGGAGCTGATGCCCGCGATTTCCGGGCGCTTGCGGATGGCCGCGATGAATTTATCGACATTGGCGGCGAGGTACGGAATATCGTGGCCGCCGCGGTCCTCGAGAGCGAGGGTGAAGCCGCCGGACGTGCCGACGCCGGGGATGGCGGGCGGAGAGAAGCTGAAAACAGTCCCCTGCGGAAGGCGGCTCAACTCGCGGTTCAAACGGTATCGGATGGCCTGGTATTGCTCGTCGCGGGCTCCCCGGGTGCTCCAGGGTTTCAGCACCGCGAAGAAGAAGGCGCTGTAGCTGGTTTGCACATAGCTCAGCAAACTGAAGCCGATGACGCTGGTGGTGAACTGGACGCCAGGCGTAGCGGCCAGAACCTTCTCCACCTGCCTGGCAGCCGCATCCGTGCGTTCCAGCGAAGCCGCATCGGGAAGCTGCATGTTGACGTACACGTAACCCTGGTCCTCGTCGGGGAGGAAGCTCGAGGGAAGATGGGCGTTGAAGAAGAAGGCGGCAACGCCGCAGGCCGCCAGCAGCACCAGCACGAAGGCGCCCTTGTGAATCATGG
This sequence comes from Acidobacteriota bacterium, assembly GCA_021787555.1. GTDB lineage: Bacteria > Acidobacteriota > Terriglobia > Bryobacterales > Bryobacteraceae > JAJYLS01. Next base: position 6,295 of record JAJYLS010000046.1, read on the forward strand.
CGCCCGACATCCGCACGAAGCTATCGGTGGAGCGATCGAAATAGCGGTTGAACGGATCGAAGAACCGGCGCAGCAATCCGCGGCGCGCGCCGGGCGCGGGCTTGGGCCGCAGCAGGAGGGCGGCGAGCGCCGGGCTGAGGCTGAGCGCATTGAAGGCGGAAATCATCACGGAGATGGCGATGGTCATCGCGAATTGCTGATACAGCCTGCCGGTGATGCCCGGGATGAAGATGGTCGGCACGAACACCGACGCGAGGACCAAGGCAATGCCAATCACGGGGCCGGAGATTTCTTCCATGGCGCGCAGGGCGGCGGCTTTGGGCGCCAAGCCTTCCTCGATGTGCCGCTCGACGGCTTCGACCACGACAATGGCGTCATCCACCACCAGCCCGATCGCCAGGACCATGCCAAACATGGAGAGCGTGTTGATGGAGAACCCGAAGAGCGGAAAGACGGCGAACGTTCCGATGAGCGACACGGGAACGGCCAGCAAAGGAATGAGGGTAGCGCGCCAGCCTTGTAGGAAGAGGTAAACCACCAGGATCACGAGGCCCAGGGCGATGAGCAGCGTGATCGCGATTTCCTTCATCCCCTCGGTCACAACGCGCGTCTGATCGAGCGAGACGGCGTAGGCCATGTCGTTGGGGAAGCGCTCTTTGAGGCGCGCGATCAGCTTCTTGACGCCGTTCGCCGTATCGACGGCGTTCGAGCCGGGGAGCTGGTAAATGGCGACCACGGCGCTGGGCTTTCCGTTGAGCCGGCCCTTTAGCGTGTAATATTGCGCGCCTAGCTCTACGCGGCCGAGGTTTTTCACCCGCACCACGCCGCCATCCGGATTTTCGCGAACGATGATATCGCCGAACTGTTCGGGCGTCACCAGGCGTCCCTGCGCCTGGACGGAATAAGTGAACTCCTGGCCGGCCGGCACCGGCTGCCCGCCGATTTGCCCGGCCGGGTTCACGGTGTTCTGCGCCTGCACGGCGGCGATCACGTCGGAAGCCGTGATCCCAAGGCGGGCCAGCGTATCCGGATTCAGCCAGATCCGCATGGCGTATTGGCCCGAGCCGAAGACCTGAACATTGGCAACGCCATGGATGCGGGTGATCGGATCGTTCAGGTTGATGTAGGCGTAGTTGGCGAGAAACTGGGCGTCGTAAGTTCCGTGCGGCGAATACAAGGCCACCAGCATCAATGGCGCCGTTGTGGCTTTCTGGATGGTCACGCCATAATTGGCAACCTGTGACGGCAACTGCGCGGCCGCCTGCGTCTCGCGCATTTGCGTGAGGATGAGGTCGGTATTGGGATCGGTGCCGACGGCAAAATCCACGATCATGGTCATCTGGCCGTTGGCGGTGGCGTTGACGGAGTACATGTAGTTCATGTTGTCTACGCCGCTCATCTGCTCTTCGATCGGTGTGGCGACGGATTGCGCCAGGGTGTTCGCATCGGCGCCCACAAACGTGGCCTGAATCTTGGCTTCCGGAGGAACGATGCTGGGGAACTGCGCGACGGGGAGCGAGAAAAGAACAATTCCGCCCACGACCACCGTGAGAATCGCGATGACCATGGCCACGATGGGCCGGTTGATGAAGAATTTCGCCATGGATCAGTTTTCCCCGGCCGGAGGAGTATAGGGCTTCGGCGAGATGGTCATGCCGGATCGCACCGCTTGCGCTCCTTCCGCCACAATCCGCTCGCCCCGCGCCAGTCCCTGATTGATGATCCACATGCTTCCCACGCGCTCTCCCACCTGAACGGCGCGGATGGCGATCTTGTCGTCCGGTTGAACCACGGCCACCTGGTAACGTCCCTGGAGCTCCGCCACCGCACGCTGCGGCACCAGCAGCGCCCCTTTCCTCAATTCAATGGCCGCGCGCACGCGGGCGGTTTGCCCGGGGCGGAGAATATTGCCCGGATTCGGGAAGGAGCCGACCACCTGAATGGTTTCGGTTTGCGAATCCATCTGCCGGTTGGCAAAGAGAATTTTGCCGCGGTAACCGTAGGGCTGGCCGGTGGCCAGGACCAGCTCCAGCGGGATGGAGTTTCCGCTGGAAAGCAGCCCCCCACCGCGCGAGCCGGCCAGGCGCACATATTCCACTTCGCTGATGGGTAAATAGACTTTGATGGGATCAATTTCGGAGACGGCAGTGAGTACGGTCGTGGGGCTGACGAGGTTGCCGACTTGCACCTGGGCAATCCCCGCGACGCCGTCGATCAACGAACGGAGATGGGTGTAGCCGAGGTTGAGTTGGGCCTGCTCGACGGCGGCTTGGGCGGCCTGGATCGCGGCTTTGGCGGATTCGATAGCGGCGGTATCGGTTCTGACGAGGGCCTCGCCTTGGGCCTGCGACTGGGTGTCGTTGTCGAGCTGGCTCTGCGGAATGGCGTGGGCGGCGGCCAGGGGGGTATCGCGCTGGACGTTGATCTGGGCCAGCCGGAGCTGCGCCCGGGCTTGCCCCAATTGGCCCTCAGCCTGCGGAAGCTGCGCCTTGGCCTGCGCGAGCTGCCCTTGGGCCCGGTCGAGCGCGGCTTGAAATGGCCGCGGGTCGATTTCAAACAGCACCTCGTCTTTATGGACGAAGGAGCCCTCGCGATAGGCCTGCTTCACCAGATACCCGGTCACTTGAGGTTGAATATTGGCGTTGACAAATCCGTCGAGCGTCGCCACCCAATCGCCGTACAAAGGGACGTCCCTTTGCACTACCGTGCTGACCAGAACTTCGGGCGCCGGCGGCTGGCGCTCCGCGCCCGCGGCCCGGGACTTGCGGGAGCATCCGGCCAACGACACGGATGTAAAGAGGACCAGAGCGGCAGCCGCCGCCTTCCATTCGGTTTTCATTCGTGCACCTTCGTGGCACCGGCCCGGAACTCGATCCGGGCCTTGAGATACGAGTACAGGACCACTTTGAACTCACGAACAAACGGTTCGCGCTCCTCCGGCGAGACTTCGGCGGAAAGATGGTTGAGAGCTTTCATGATATGCATCGTGACGGTAGCCAACTGGAGAGCTTTGGTCTTCGGCAAACGCGGCTGTCGCGCGAGGAAGAAGCCGGCGAAGCGCTCCCGGATCAGGTTGCGGATGGCGGGCGGGGTGCGCCTGCTGCGCGGAGCGTCGAGCAGGGCGAGAAATGCCGGATGGGTGTCTACAAACCGCGCCGTCGAATCAATCAAGCGGCCGACGAATTGTTTCAGGGTCAACGCCTTCGCTTCTTCGGCCAACGCCGCGTAGGTTTCCTCGAACTGCTTCCCGTAGGCGGCGCGGAGCGCCTGCGTGATCGCCGCTTTGCAGGGGAAGAATTGATAGAGCGAGCCGATGGGCGCGCCGGCGCATTCGGCGATGGCGCTCATGGTGGCCGACTCGTAGCCGGTCTCCGCGATCACGGATTCGGCGGCTTCGATCAACTCGGCCACGCGGCGCTCGCCGCGCTCCTGGCAGGGAATCCTCCTGGGCTGGGTGGAACCGGGGGACAGCATCGCTCTCCTATTATACATGAGGGTATCCTCATATTTGTAATGCCGCCATGAATGCCTCCTTCGATGAAATGGGACACCGCAAGGCCGGATCAGGCCGTGTGGCCGGGATGCCGCAACGAACAGGAGGGGGACGTTTCTACTTTGCTTTGACAAAAGATTGCCGTGCCCTTGACAAGACACCGGACCGGGCGTAGCATACGCGTTACGGGTCTAGTGAAATCAGTGTTTTTCTATTGAAACTACCTTTGGGCCTCCTGGGGCTCGCGGAAGAAAGGATGGCGCTATGTACAAGGCAATCCGCAGATTGGTTATCCCAGGCTTGATCGCCTGCGGATTTTTGCTGGCCCAGGTGATTGTGAGCTCGATTGTGGGCCGTGTGGTCGACTCCTCGGGCGCGGGGGTGCCTGGCGCGCAGATTACGGTCACGAACACGCAGACGGGAATCTCCGCCCGAATCACAACCAGCACACAGGGTGCCTACTCGGTTCCCGGACTGCTTGCCGGGACGTACGAGGTGAAGGTCGAGAAGGCCGGGTTTCAAGCTTACACGGCGACGGGGATTACGCTTCGCTCTTCCGAAACCGCGCGCGTGGACGTGCCGCTGGCGTTGGCCGGCATGCAGCAGACGGTTTCCGTGGTGGAACGCGCTCCCATCATCCAGACCGATTCCAACACGATCGGAAGTTCGGTATCGGCCCAGCAGCTCGCCAACTTACCCACGCCGCTACAGACGGTGGACGCTTTTGTAGCGCTCGCCCCCGGCGTGCAGTCGTACCGGAACAGCACCAATCCACCCATCGGCGGCGGCACCCACTGGGGCAGCGTGAACTTCACCCTGAATGGCGCGGAGATCAACGATCCCGGCAACAGCGGCGGCGTAACCATCCAGGGGACGGGCGGCGGACTGCTGGTACTGCCGCCGCCCAGCGCGTTGCAGGAGCTCAGCGTCCAGAGCAACGGCATGACGGCCCAGTACCGCGGGAAATCCACGGTGACGCTGGTCACCAAGGGTGGAACGAACCGCTATCACGGCGAGCTGTACGAATATCTTCAGAACACCGATCTCGACGCCAACACTTTTGTCCTGAACGCCGCGGGGAAGCCGCGCGGGATCGATCACCTGAACCAGTTTGGCGGGAACGTCGGCGGCCCTATCAAGAAAGATAAGGCGTTCTTCTTCTTCGATTACAACGGCTACCGTCACGCATTCTCCAATCCGGTTCAGCTCATTTTTCCCAGCGCGGCGATGCGCAATGGCGATTTCTCGGCGCTTTGCACGGCGCAGGGCGGGGCCTTTGCTTTGGGCGGAGTTTGCTCCAATAAGAATAATCAGTTATACAATCCGTTCACCGGGCAGGCGTTTCCCAACAACCAGATTCCCACTTCGATGATCACGCCGCAATCCAAGGCATTGATGTCGTACCTGCCTTTGCCGACGGTGGCGAATACCCCCGGGCTTCCCAATGGGCCCTTCAACTATGTGTCCACCTCCTCCAACAGTTCCACGATCAATGCCGAGGACGTGCGCATCGATTACAACATATCGAACCGCGATCGCCTGTTTGGTGTCTACGCCCAGCGCATCGCCGACCCATGGGGCGTGGCGGCGAACTATCCGCAGGATTATGGGCAAAGGTTAAACGCATACAGCGAACATAACGTTACGATCTCCGAGACCCACAACTTCGGGGCCGCCACGATGAACGAGCTGCGCGCGGCCTGGGGCGAATATGCCACCAAGTTCAACGGCGAAAACGCCAATTTCGACACGACCTCGCTCTTCCCGCAGAACCCGGAAGTCTTCTATCGCGGCCTGCCCACCATTACGGCGAGCGGCTATACCGGGTTGATGTACGACTACGGGACCGGTCTGTATACTCCGCGGCGCGACGTGGAGTTCGCCGACGACTTCACCCATGTAAAGGGCCGGCACACTATCCAGGCGGGAGTCGATGAGACGGGCTATAAAATGTGGAACCGCGTGCCTTCGGATGCCAATACGAATCTTACCGGGGCTTTCGGCTTCAACGGTGCCTGGACGGGGAACCGGGGCTGGCCGGACCTGCCGCACTCGAACGGCAATGCATTCGCCGATTTCCTGCTGGGCACGGCTCACACGTCGGCGACATCCGCGTTGGGCTCTTATGCGGAGTGGCTGTACACGCGCTATTGGGGATTCTATGTCCAGGACACGTGGCAGGTGTCGCCGCGCCTGACGCTGATCTTAGGGCTGCGATATGAATATCAGACGCCATGGCACTACCGGACGCAAGAGATCTCGACGTTTGACTTCCGTACCGGCAAACTGGTTTTGCCGGAGAACAGCCCCACGCCCACTCTGCCCCCGGGCGCAGTGGCCGATCAGTTTGCGGCCTATCCGTTCGAAACCACGCAGTCCATCGGAGCGCCCCTGAACTTCGATCAAGGCGATACAAACAATTTTGCGCCGCGGTTCGGATTCGCCTTCCGGCCGTTTGACGATCAGCGAACGGTCATCCGCGGAGGATACGGCATTTACTACAACTTTCAGCCCGGACTTATAGGTTCGGGGCGGGAGGCGTTCAATGCGCCATGGCCGCTGGCGCACAGCGCGAATTACGTCTCCTTTCTGCCGGGGAATCCCCAGACGCCCTTCCTGCCCGATCTTACTTTTGCCAATCCGTTTCCAGGAGAGGGTACGAGCACCGTCACTCCGAACCCCAACATTAACTACTTTCAGTGGGATTTTCAGAATGCCATGGCCCAGGAGTGGACGTTGACGTTGGAACACCAGGTCGCCAGAAGCTGGGCGCTGCGGGCTTCCTATGTCGGAAGCAAGACCACCCACATTCCGTACAACTACGCGAATCTCAACCGGCCGCTGGTCCAGACGCCGAATGTTCCGGCTCAAAAGCAGAACCCCTACCAGCCCTGGGGGACCATTGGCGGTTACCTGAGTACCGGCTATCAGAATTTCGACCAGATGCAACTGGGGCTGCAAAAGCAGTACTCCCACGGCTTGACCTTCCAGGCACAATATCAGTACACACGCAGCCTGGACGATGTCCCCACGTCGGGCGTCTGGGCCAACCCCAACAGTGCGGCCCTGGATTACGGCAATAGCACCGGTATCGCGCGCCACTGGTTCGTCTTCAATTACATCTACGAACTGCCGTTCGGACGCGGCAAGGCATTTTTGGGAAATGCCGGCAAGGTGGTCAATGCAGTGGTCGGTGGATGGCAGGTGTCCGGAATCTCCACCTATGGAACCGGAACTCCGCTCAATGTGACCTTGTCGCAAACGGGAACGGGAATTGTGGGCTGGTTGACCACGCGGCCGGATGTGGTCGCCAATGCGCCTTTCTATGGCGGCCAGCAGTCCGGGCATAACATTACCAGCGGCGTCCGGTGGTTCAATCCGGCGGCGTTCGCGCCGTCCGCCAAATGGGCATGGGGAAATGCCGGGCGCGACATGCTTTTCGGCCCCGGCATGTGGAATTGGGATATGAGCGGGATGAAGGCGTTCACCTTGAGCGACCGTTTCCAGCTCCAGTTTCGCGCCGATCTTATGGATGCGTTCAACCATATGAATCTCGGCGCTCCGAATGTTTCGATTCCCGATACGCGGGACAACGGCACGCCCAATCCACGAGCCGGCATGATTACGACTGGCAGCGGAAATCGGATTGCCCAGGTTTCGTTGCGGCTATTCTTCTAATAAGACATTGCATCAAACCGCCAGGGCAGGTAGTGTAGGGGTGATGAAGCTCGGACGCTGGGTGGGAGCCGTGTCGATCGCGATCTCGCTTTGCGCAGCGGGAGCAGCCCAGCCTTGGACCTTCAGCGCGGATTGGACGCATGGATTTTCCGGCTGGATGAGCTTCCCGCTCGCCCAGGATGTAGGTTACGACCCCTCGCTCTATACCGAGCCGCAGGGGCAACGCACGGTCCTGATCCGCCACTTTGTCTCGCACGGCGAGAGCAGGCCGCAGATTGGGTTCATTCATCCTCTGACATTCCAGGCAGTGCCCGGGCTGAGAATTACACTCGGTTATCGCCTGAACTTATCCGCCGTTCTAAGTAACCCTGTCTTGATGCTCGTGGGAGCGGACGGCCATAGTTACTCCGCAGCTCTTCCCTCGGGTGCTGGCGAGCACGCGCTTGAGATCGGCGGGAGCGACTTGAAGATCGCGGCGTCTACCGCAGTCGAAGCGATCATTCTGCGAGGACGATTGCTGGCGCCCCCGGCCGGGTCCGCGTCCGAGTGGATTCTGGAGCAGTTCGTCATGCACGCCGCTCGGACACCGGAGGTGAGCCTGGAATCCCCTCTCTTGGCGTCTTCGCCCGACGAGCGGCAGGTCGCGCGCAAGATCGTCAGAGCGGGAGAATCTCTGGAATTGACCTTGAAATCGGCGGAGCCGCCGCCTCGCCTCGCGCTGTTCGGAGGCGAGGGCAAAGCCGCGAAAGCTCCGCTGCGCAAAGTTTCGGGAAAGCGTTGGACCGTTCCGTTGAGTCCAGCGGCCAGGCCTGGTTTGTGGCGGGCGGATCTGACCCAGGGGCCGCGGCACACGGCATTTCGGTTCCTGGTGCTGGGGGAAATTCCTCCGCATCCGCGGGTTTTGCTCTCCCAGGAGCGCCTGAATGCCTTGCAGCAGGATCCGCGATATGCCGGCGTGCGAGAGCAGATCCATCGCCGCGCCGAGAAACTGGCGTCGAGCATCGCGTACAATACCGCGGTCGGGAACGAAATCGATCTGATGCCTTCGGGCCCCGGCCTCCTGCCGGCTTACCCCGGCCAGTTTCGGCCTTATATGGAAGTGGCCACGGATTACGGCAGCGCGGTTGCCTTCAACGCGCTGGATTACCGTATCAACGGTAGCCGCGAGGCCTTGGCGGCGGCCCGCCGGGCGCTGTTGACCGTGGCGCAGTGGAAAGCCTGGGCGCCACGCCGATGGAGCGCGCACGGCGTCCATACGTATTATGAGGTCGGCGTTTTTACTCAGCTCCTTGCGTTTGGCTATGACTTGATTGCTCCGGAACTTTCAGCCGGAGAAAAGGCCACGGTCGCGAACGCTTTCTGGGAGAAATCCGTCGCGCCTACCCTCCAGGAGTATTTCCTCTACGATCGCGTCCCCATTGCCGCGACCAACCATGAGGCCCAATCCTTGGGCGGCGCGATCGCCGCGGTGGTAGCGGATGCGGGAGACGTGCCTGGATGGGAGGAGCGCGAAGGCCCCGCATTGGCCCAACTCACCAGCGCCTTCGAGCAACTCCTCGCCGGGTTGTTTCCCGGCGATGGCAGCGAGGCCGAACCGATCGGCTACCAGAACTTTGCCATGCAAGGGCTCTCCTGGGGAATGGGCGCCCTGGACGGGCTGGGAATTCGGCCGATTGGCGCCCGGCGAATGTTCGAAAGCTTCTGGTGGCCCTATTACGCCACGGCGTGGCCCGGCCGGCAACTCGGCACCGGCGACTTCGAGGGCCACCTCACTGGATTATCCGGTTTCGCCTGGGCGGCCCAACATGCAGGGATTCCGGAGCTGCAATCGTTCTACGAAGCCGGCACGCGGCTCGACCTTTCGCAGGGTTCCGATGTCGGACCCAACGGCCACCATATCGAAGAGATGCTGGGGCCGCTCGATCTGGCGTGCTGTTCCAAATCCGCGCGGCCGTTTGCGCCGCCGCCCCCCTCGCGCGTATTCCCCTTGCGCGGCAGCGCGGCGCTGCGCAGCGGCTGGGAGGCGAATTCCACGGTTATCTCCATCCGGGTCGGCCCGTGGTTCAACCACGAGCACCACGATGAAGGAAGCTTTCAAGTAGCGGCCCTGGGAGAAGACCTGATCGCCGAGGCAGGCTACGCGAACTATTACACCGATCCGCGCTATCCCGATTACTTCACGCAGGCCGTGGGCCATAACTGTCTGCTGATCGACGGCGATCCGTTCAGCCAGGCCGCATTTGCCGGGCGTTACTGGCCCGGCTTCACCTATCCTCATTTCACTTCTCGGTTACTAACTCAGTTCTACGATTATTTGTCGGCTGACCTGACGTCCGCTTATGACGGCAGGCTTCGTAGCTATCGGCGTGAGTTCGTCTTCCTGAAGCCGGATATTCTGATTGTGCGGGACCGGGCCGCCTCCGGCCAGCCACACGCTTTTTCCTGGCTGCTCCATGCCCCTCCCGGATCGGATTTGACCGTGGCGGGACCGCGGGCAAGCATAAAAGCGAAGAAGGCCGCGGTCCTCCTGACCGCCGCGGGACCGAATGCGGCGTGGCGGGAAGCTTCCGATCCAATTGCGGCGCAGCTCTTCACCGATCTCGACCGCAAGAATATCCAACCCCTGCACCGGCTCCTGCTGTCTTCGCCGCTCGGCCTCGCGACCGGGTTTCTCGCCGGCATGAAATTCGTAGCGGCGGGCGCGGCCGCGGGATCGGGCCTGGAGGCGCGGACGGAACCGGCGGGAGAGGGATTCCGGGATGCCGCCGGCGGGCCCGCGGAAGTCGTCTTCAGAACCGGACCGGGATCGTTGCGCCTCGGCCCTCTGGCCAGCGACGGGACGGTTCTGGCCAGCCGTCGAGCCGGGAACGCAAGCAGTTGGCTGGCAGTCGGTGCGCGGCACGTCCAGTCAGGAGACCAGGCCGTATTCACCGCCACCGCGCCGTGCGATGTGGCGGCGGCAAACATCGCCGGCGCGCTGGATTTGGCGCTGCACAATTCCGTTTCAGACCGGGTTGCGGTCTTTCGGCCCGCGGCGCCGCGGACTGTGGAGGTTGATGGCCGGACAATGCCTTTCACGTATCGGGATAAGATGGTGGAGCTTCCCACACTGCCGCCGGGAGAACATCGTGTCTCGATACTCTAGTCAATGGTTGTTTGCCGAAGCCGCCGCCTGGGACCTTTGCGATGTGAACGTCCGTGTGGGCCCGGCCGGAGTGCACCGCGAGCTGGGGCTCGATACGGCCGGCCTGCTGGAGGAAATGGACCGTTACTACATCCGCTCGGCGGTAGCGACACACTGGACCGCGGAAGAATACGAGGTGCTGGCCGGCAACCGGGCACTGGAGGCGGCACTGGATGCGCGCCTGGTCCCCGCCTGGGCCGCGGATCCGGACCCCGAGTGCATGGATGACCTGATCAAACGCAAGCCCAGTGCCGTCCGCTTGTTTCCCAAACCCGGAGACCCCCAGAGCTTTCCGCTAACCACTTGGGGAGCCGGCGACCTATTCGAGTACCTGCAAGCGCAGTCGGTGGTGACGCTCATTGCGCGCGACATGATCGAGTGGGGCGCGCTGGTCGCGCTGCTCGAGAACTTTCCCCGCCTGGCGCTCGTGCTGCTGGACATCGGCTATCGCGCGGACCGTTTCCTGTTTCCCTTGCTGCGCCGGTTCTCCACGCTGCACTTCGATAGCTCCACCTATCTGGGGCACCGCCAACTGGAAACATTTGTGGAGCGGCAGGGCTCCGAACGGCTGCTGTTTGGGACGCGCCTGCCGCTGTTCACCGCTGCCTCGTCGCTCGGCGTGCTGGCTTCGGCGCGCATTCCGGATGCGGATCGGCTGGCGATCGCCGGCGGGAATCTGCGCCGTCTGCTGGCCCAGGCGCAGCCGGGAGTGAAGGCATGATCCGGTCGCCGATACCCGTCGCCGATGCGCATGCGCACCTGCGCTCCGGGTTCGCTTATAAGACCGAGCCCGAGCAAATGCTGGCAGTGATGGACTCTCTCAATATCGAGTTCATCGCGGTGACCGCTTCTCTGGCTTGCCGCAACGACATGGCGGCGGGCAATGCCGAGGTCGCTGAGACCCTGCGGCGATATTCCTCGCGGTTTCGCGGCTATATTACGGTCAATCCCCATGTGCCCGGTGAAGCGGTGCGCGAGCTCGATCGCTGGGCCGCTTTTCACCAGCCGCCTCTCATCAAACTTCACCCCGGCACGCATCGGTACCCGGTCCACGGACTGAAGTACGCGCCCGTGTGGGATTACGCCAACCAGACGCAAGCCGTGGTGCTCGTGCATACCTGGGAATCGGACCCATTTTGTGGACCGCAGCACTTCGCCGCGCTGGGCCGGGCGTATCCCCACGCGCGCATTCTCCTGGGGCATTCCGGCGTGACCTGGCGCGGCTATGAGCAGGCCACCGAGGCCGCGCTCGCCGCGCCCAACCTTTATCTGGAGCTCTCGGGTTCGCAGCGGCACCGCACCAAACTGGAAAGATGCGTCGCGCGTGTGGGTGCGGAACGGATCCTCTACGGATCGGACATGCCGTTTCTGGAGCCCGCCTCCACGCTGGCGGATGTGCTCACGGCCGCGATTCCGGACTGGAGCAAAGAACTGATTTTGCGTCATAACTTTTTGCGCCTGCTCGGCGAGAGCAATGCTTAGGAGAAATCATGGATCAAGTTCGAATTGGAGTGATCGGTTTAGGCAAAATGGGGCGGATGGCGATCCGCTGCTTTAATGAAAATCGGCTGGCGAAGGTGGTGGCGGTATGCGCCCGGCGGCAGGAACCGGTGGACGAAGTTGCCGCGCAATGGGGCGCGGCCGGTTACAGCGACTACCGGAAAATGCTTGAGCGGAACGATCTCGACGCCGTGGCCGTCGGCACCCCCGACAACTGCCACTACGAATTCGCGCGGGCCGCGCTCGAATCGGGCCGCCACATCTTTGTGGAAAAACCGTTCACCACCTGCACCCGCGAAGCCGACACGCTGGTGCAGTTGGCCCGCGAAAGGAAATTGAAGATTCAGGTGGCATTCAACCATCGCTGGCTTTCGGTGTATTTTCAAACTCACAAAACGATTGCGGCCGGCGAGATTGGCGCCCCTTTGATCGGCTACGCGCGCAAGAACGATACCATCATCGTTTCCACGCACAACATTCGCTGGGCGGGAGAGACTACCTCCGCCTGGCTCTTGTCCTCCCACGATATAGACCTCATGCGCTGGTTTTTCGGCAGCGAGCCGGTCGAGGCCCGCGCGTGGGGCCGCAAGGAAGTTCTGGCCGCCCGCGGTATCCCAACCTACGATCTCATCCAGGCGCAGGTCCGGTTCGCTTCCGGCGCCTTTGCCACGTTTGAATCCGGCTGGGTCTATCCCAACACTTTCCCCACCAACGTCGATTCCTATGTGGAAGTGATCGGCGCGGCGGGACACGTGCACCTGGACCGCAAACGCGAATCCCTCGAAATCAGCACGGAAAAGAAATTCGCCTATCCCAAAGGTTTCCTGAGCTCCGAAATCTTCGGCCGGCTGAGAGGCGCGTTTCCCTCATGCCTGGAAGATTTCGTTTACGCCATCTTGAACGATACCGAGCCCCATGTGACCGGCTTCGATGGCCGGCAGGTAACGGCGACGCTGGAGGCCATACATCGTTCGCTGGCTGAGGATGGGGCTAACGTTCCGGTGGAGCAGCCTCCGCCCGGTTCGATGAACTCCTGAGCTGCTGCCAACCGAGGCCGATCAGGACCAATGCGATCGCCAGATCGGCCAAACGCGCGCTGGCGGAATTCGCCAGCAGGCCGGCCAAAGCTAATAGGCCGCCGACGGCAGCCGTAGAATAGCCCACAATCGACCGCTGCATGGCCACCCCGCCGGCGCGGCGGGCGGGCTGGATCGGCTCTTCCTTGGCAGCGAAGAAGGCCTCGGATCTTTTGGCTTCGCTCGGGGAAGTGCGGAACAGGAGCGAGCCCGCCCACATCCCGCCGACAGTGACCGCCGTGTTGATCAGGATTGCCGCCCCGCTGTAATTCGCATGCAGCCAGGGCCAAAGACCAGGCGCCCAATTGCGAATCGCGAGAAGCGACAGTCCCGTGCTCAGCCCCAGAACATATCCGAGCACAATCCCTTGCGTGTTGAGCCGGCGCGAAACCAGCGCGCCCATCAGCGGAAGAAATGATGGCGCCAGAAACGCGCTCGCGATCACCACCATCAGGTCCAGGAAAGCCCGGTCGCCGCCTAACGTCAGGTACAAGCCGCAAAGCGTTGAGGTGCCGCCCACCAGCAGCGTGACCACGCGGCCGGTCCCCACCAATTTCTCCGAGCTGAGATCGGGCCGGAATAAGCGCTGATAAACGTCCTTGGTGATTACGCTGGCGATGGAGCTGAAATCGGAGCTGACCGTCGCCATCGTGGCGGAAAGCAGCGCCGCAACCACAATGCCAATCAAGCCGGCCGGCAGAAGCTTCATCACCAGCAGAACGTAAACGTCCGCCGTCTTGTGCTGCGCCATCAGGTCCGGCAAAAACTTCCGGGCGAGAATCGCGGGCAGCACCATCACCGGCGCGCCGATGAACCGCAGAACAGTGGCGAGGTACGCGGCTTTGCTGGCCTGACGGGTATCGGCGACGCAGTAGTATTTTTGCGCCAGCGCCCAGGAGCCGTTGAGCGTGATCGTGAGCATCACGCCGAAGCCGATGAGGTAGATCCAGTTATACTGGCCGGCGGTCACGTAGAAAAACTTCCGCGGCAGGGATTCGAAGGCGTGGTGAATTCCTCCCGCCCGCCAGATGGCCAGCGGCAACAGCAGGCACAGCGCCAGCACCTTCATCACGAACTGCACGTAATCGGTTACCATCAGCGCCCACAATCCGCCGAAAAACGTGTAGCCGACGGTAATCGCGCCGCAAACCACAACCGCCCACATCACTGGAATGTTGAAGCCGACGGAAAGAAACAAAGCCGTGGCAAAAAGTTTCAAGCCGTCTTCCACCACGTGCATCGGAATGCCCGCCCAGGCGAAAAGCTGGCGGACATAAATATTGAAGCGGCGCTCCAGGAACTCCACCGGAGTGATGACTTTGGCCCGGCGCCAGCGGCGTGCGAAGAACATCCCGCCCAGGATCGACGCCGGAATCCCCGTCCATGCCAGGGTGACCGCCACCCACCCGTAGGTGTAGCCCACTTGCGCATAGCCCACGAATGTAAGGGCGCTGGCCCCCGACATATAATGCGAGATTCCAGCCAGCCACCATGGCACTTGATGGCCTCCCGCAAAATAGTCGCCCGCCTCGCGCATTCGCTTGCGAAAATACAGTCCGACATAGAGCACCAGCGCCAGGTAGCCGCCAATCACCACCATGTCGGATAACGCGAGTGGGACGTGCGTCATTCCTCACCTCTCTACATTTATAAGGCCGCCGACCGGCTAACGCCGATGAAACCGGTAGACGTGCACATCATAAGGCCCGAACCAGTCCGTAAATTTGCCCTCTTGCGGTTTCACGTGACGCGGCGATTCGAACAGAACCTCGCCATCCGCGATGCCCTGCGGAAGACCCGAAAACGTGAACTGCGCCGTCTCGCCCTCCCGTTTGGCGGCCAGAAGATAGATGTAACTCCCGGCCTCGCGGACGGTGAATTCCAGGCCGCTGCCGCCCGAGACGTGCACCGGCAGCGATGCGTTGGGCGCGACGAGCGCCGGGTAGAGCGGGCTCTGCGGACGGAACTCCTCGAGAAGCGGCTCCAGGACGCGCTGATAGAAATGCCAGTTCCATCCGTAAGGCCGGTCCTGGTCGCTTAAACATGGCTCGAGCCCGCCGCCGAAATACAGGAGCGCACGGGCGCCGTCGATGATGGCCTGGTAACTCATGTACCGTTCCTCCGGGAACGTCGGGTACCGCAGCGTCTTGCCCGGCTTTGCCACGCCGCTGAAGCAAATCTGCAAGGTCATCATTAGGCCTTTGTTCTTGTCGTCGTCCACCTGCTTCATGCGGAGCGTGTAATCGCCGACCGCGCTCAGGTTCCGGTTGGCACTGCCGTTGGAGCTTCCGGGCGGATAGCTGACGGGATAAATGTCGATGGCCCCCACATCGTAATACGGGACGTAGGGGACCAGGTCCTCGGCCGTATTGCGCGGAGCTTGCGTGATCCAGACCGGATGATTTGGGTCGAGCCGGTGTACGGTGTCGTAGTAAACCTTCAGTTTCGTCACCGGAATCTTTCCCCACTGCGGCTCATCCGCACCCTTCCAAAGAAACATGGCGGGGTTATCGCGATATCGCCGGACGACGGATTCAAGCTGTGCCGTCTTCTGCTCATCTCCGGGCGGAATCGTGGTCAGCGCGTAAGGGAGGGAGATCGCGATCTTGATCCCGTTCTGGTTCGCTTCCTGTAACAGCGCATCGACTTCCGCTTGCGGACCCGGACCCCAAGGTATCTGTCGCGAAAGCCATTGGAAAAATACAAAGCCGTTCTTCGCCAGCTCTGCGAAGGCATTTTTGCCATTCGGCGCTTTGGCCCCGGTGGGCGGTCCAGTTGTGAATCCGATGGGGAAGACGACCTTGCCGTCCACCACGAGTTGTCCTTCGGTCCCGGTCCCCACGTGGATCGGGCGGTCGGCCGCCGGCGCATTCGGCGCGAGCACGCACAATACCGCCGGCAGCATCCACATGGCTCGAAGATAATGCACGATTCTCTCTCCTCTATTATTCATTTTCTGCACCTGCCACAATGCCGGCGGCAATTTCGCGAAGCTTCGAATCCGCGGCGCGGATGGCCTGTTCCTTCTCCTGACCCCGCGCCCGCGCCACACCCGTGCGATGGACGCGCTCCTTCACCATCCGCCGAACTTCGCCGGGGGCCGGAGCTCCGATTCCGGCGTGGCGCTGCACGAAGCTTCGGGGATCGAGCGAAGCGGCCAAGGCCGGCTGATCGAGCTTGAGATGCCGCCCGATAATTTCCGTCGCGGCGCGGTTCAGCAGGGCGAGATCCATTTCAGTCCCGGTCTTGCCTTCCCGGCTCGCCAGCAGCACGGCCCGCGCTACGACCCTGTGGGCGGAACGGTAGGAGAGGCGCTCGGACATGTGGATTACCTCCGCCAGCGCGCTGACGGCGGAAAAGCCCTGGGCCGCTCGGATCCTCATCAGGTCCCGGTCGGGCTTCATCACCTCGATGAGCTTCGCGATCGTGGGCAATGCCTGCTCCGTGAGCGTACAGGCCTCGAACAGCGGCTGGTAGCACTCGAGCTCGACTTCTTCGGTATCCATGTAGCCGACATTGTGGAGCACGCCGAAAGATCCCGACATGGCGGCGATCGTCCGCGCGGTCCGGGAGCGGAGGTACTCCAGCACGAGCGCGTTCTTTTTCTGCGGCATCAAACTGCTCGGAGACGAGAATGCGTCCGTGATATCGATCAGGCCAAACTCCTGGGACGACCAGATGTACAGGTCCTGGCAGAGGCGGCCCACCACGGTCATCAGGCTTGCCATTGCCGCCGCCGAAGCGGTCACATGGTCCGCCGCGGCCACGCAATCGATGGTGTTCTCGCAGAGCCCGCTGAACCCGAGCAGACGCTGAACGCGCTCGCGATGGATGGGTAAACTTGTGCCGGACATGGCGCCACAGCCAAGGGTGCACCGGTCTGTCACATCGAACGCCGCGAACAGCCGCTCTGTGTCGCGCTCCAGGTGGTCGTGAATCGCGAGCAGATAATGGCCGAGCGTCGTGGGCTGTGCATGCAGCAAGTGTGTGTAGCCGGCCATCACCGTCTCGGCTTCGGCATCGCTTCGCGCCAGGAGCGTTTCGCGCAGGTCCAGCACGAAATTCAACACGCGCAGAAGGACCGCGCGCAGAGCCATTCGAGACAAGGGCTCCGGCCGCGTGCGGCCAAGGTTGAGATCGCCCGCCGTGGTTTCGCCGCCCGGAACGAGCGGGTTCAGGGCCTTCTCGACGTGCATGTAGAAGTATTCCGCGGCCGGATCGAAGGGACGAATGGCCTCCACACCCGCAGCCTCCAGACGATCGAGGCCGGCCAGAATCCCGGCGGCCTTTCGGCGGTCTACCAGGCCACACTCCATCAGCATAATGATCCAAGCTCGATGAGCGGCGATCAAGGGCGCAAAATAATGACGGCAATTGAATTCAAAGTTAGGCTCCAGGATCCGCGCCGAGAATACCGGATGCAGGCTCCCATCCATTCGATCGCGCGCGCCTGTCGGCGCCGCGGCTGCTTTGTTCATTGGCTCTCCATGTTTCATTAGAAAAACAAAGATTTCACTTCCTGCAAGAGCCGATGCTACGCCTCATTCCGGACGGTTGTCAAGCAAGGCGGCCAGGTGGCACCCGTTTCGGGAAACCGCCGGAAGCAAGGTTCGGCGTAGTGGAGCGGAATTGAGTCGTGGTGGGGTTGAGGCTCCTGTTGCCGCTCAAACGACGGCAAGCTCCCATCGGTCAG
>JAJYLS010000372.1 GCA_021787555.1 Acidobacteriota bacterium
GTGAGCAGATGGTGATCGCGCTCATCGTCAACAGCGAAGGCTTCCCGTTCAGCTACAAAACATTCAACGGCAACCGCGCCGACGTCTCGACCATCGAGACGATCCTGCGCGCCTTGCCATACTTGCGATCAACGGCACGTTGGACGCCTCCGGGATGGCAATCAACGGATCGTATTCCTTACGAGGGGAGACCTGCCTCACCAACGGTGACAAGGGAACTTCTTCCTTGACAAAGGTGCCGTAGCTCGCCGTCACCCCACGGGTATTGATTGGAGCGCTTTTCTCAGGATCGGCGTGGTCATTTTGATTTGCCCCCGCGCGGCTTCCTGGCGATAGGCGCCTTCACCTGATCTTTGAGCGGTGCAGGCTCTGCCGAGTACATCGTGATTTCGTCCGGCATGCCAGGCTGAATGCCGTAGTTGCCGTGCGCGTACCACATTTGGCCCGGCACGTCGCCGTTCACATGGATCACGCCATCGTCGTCAATCCACACTCCGGACCCGAGGATCTGGCCCGGCTTCGGCGGCTGCTTGTTGTCCTTTGATCCCACAAAAACTCCTTCGTGGTCTTCTCGATCACGTGCGCCCATGATCATACCGCAACCCGCCTCGGTTCAGCCGCGATTCGGGTCTTTTCTTTCTCCGTCTCAGCAAATCGGTCGCAGAATTCGCTGAAGTTCCTGCGAAATCGCAGACCGGTGGAGATTATGCCCGCAGCAAAGAGGCAACGTCGTCACCCTACAACCTCTTCCGTCTGCATGCGAGTTTCCTGTAATGGCCTAAGTCCTTTGCTGTTGCGGCTTCGAGTTGTTCCAACTCTGGCGAGGTGAGAGCGTACCGGCGCTTCTTCTCCATCGCCACTTCCACGAATTCGCCGAGAACGAGCCGCCGCCGCACCTTTTCATCGAGTTCTGGTGCTGCCCGGCCCGCGATATTATATCAGCGGCTTGCTCGATACCGCCACGGTGGAATACCTGCAAGCCTTCCAGCAGCTTCGTGGCAGCCGCCAGCCGTAGGCGCTCGCCGCTCGATTCCAGCGCCGCCTCGAATGCCGCGATTGCTTTCGCGGAACGATGGCCAGCAGCCGCTGCTGGTACTGCGCGAACATCTGCACCACTTCGTGCTGTGAGAGAATCCGGCCCACAGTCTCCCGGTCGATTCCTTCTTCAGCCGCAATCTGCCGATTCGATGCGCCCGCGATATGCCGCGCGAGAACACGTCCGCGTACGGGTACGGGCGTGTACAGATCACGCGGTTTCGGCCGGGTTTGGCGCCATTTGGCGGTTTTTTGAACCATGGCCTAACCCATTTTAGAATGGGGGAGGCAGCTTTGAAAAGGCTGGCGGCCTGGAACCCGGGACGTACAGGTTGATCGCCGCCTAGCTTGCCAGAGAATTTGGAGAGCAGTTTTCTGGCGAGAAGTACCTGTCGTATCATCTCGGACTTTCGATACCCGAAATCCCGGCTGTTAGCCACCTTTACAGCCTCTTCCATGCTATCGGGGGAAACCCGCACCACCAGCGTGATCGTGTGTGTGCGTACGCTCGGCAACTGCAGAATCGCCAAGAGTCCCAGGTTACTCGGTTACGATGTCCCCGGCGAATCCACCCGCAACCGCTTCCCGAAACGAATGGACAACAAGTGGAGGATATGCGCTCCACACCTACTAAATGGCGTCTATAAGCACCGCTGATTCAACGTGAAATCAATCAGTTGGCGAGCGCCGATATAATACGGGCATATGGCCATCGGCTCGATCCTCCGCCGTCCCGCCGTCCTGCTGGCTCTGGCGCTCTGCTCGGTCGGCGGCGTCGTCACGCTCCTCGGCCGCCTCGCCACCGGGCCGCGCGTCCAGGAGAAACGCGTCGCGCTGGCGCAGGAGATCGGCGCCAACAGCTTCCCCGCGTGGGCGCCCAATGGCAAGCTCCTCGCCTACAGCGTCCGCGGCAGCCAGGAAAACGACGTCTTCCACATTTTCGTGCGCCCGGTCCCGAGTGGCCCGGCGCGCCAGTTGACCTCCGGCGATGCCGGCGACACCAGTCCCGCCTGGTCGCCCGACGGCGCATCGATCGCCTTTCTCCGCAGCGATGGCGAGCACGCGCAATACCGGATCGTGCCCCCCGCCGGCGGACCGGAGCGCAAGATAGCCGAGTTCCCCCCTCTCCCCGAGGACGCCCAGACTCTTCCGGCCGTGGCCTGGACACACGACGGCAAATCGCTGATCGTGGTCGAGCCCGGCGAACGGCCCGCGCTTGCGCTGGTTTCCCTCGATGGCGGCACACCCCGGCGCATCACCAATCCGCCCGAAGGGACCGAGGGCGATTTCACCCCCGCCGTCTCGCCCGATGGCCGCACCATTGCGTTCGTCCGCTCGACCGGCTCCGACGGCGCCGATATCTACGTTACGGACCTCACCGGCGGCTCGCCGCGCCGGCTGACCTTCGACAACCGCGGCGTTCGCGGCATCGCTTGGACGCCCGATGGCCATGAAATTGTCTATGCCGGCGACCGCTTCGCCGGCTGGCGCATCTGGCGCGTCCCGGCCTACGGCGGCAGCCCACGGGACATCCCCATGGCCGGACGCTCCGCGCAGTATCCCGCCGTCAGCCCCGCCGGCGGCCGCCTGGCCTATGTCGATAGCCCGTCCGCAGCGGCTGTCTGGCGGGCGGCCATCGCACCTGATGGCTCCGTCGCGAACACCGCGCCGCTCCTCCGCTCGCTCGGCCGCGAATTCTCAGCCGCCTACTCCCCCGATGGCCGCACCGTCGCCGATATCTCCGACCAGACCGGCGCCGACGAGATCTGGTTGAGCGATGCCGATGGCGGCCACCGCCGGAAGCTCACCAGTTTCCAGGGTCCGCAGGTCCGCCATCTTCGCTGGTCCCCCGACGGCCATCTGCTCCTCTTCGATATGCGCAGCGGCGGCCCCGAACTCTACACCCTCGCTCTTTCTCCCGGGGCAAAGCCGCGAATGATCGTCCAAGGCATCAACGGCTCCTGGTCGCACGATGGCCGGCACATCTATTTCTGGGCAGCCGGCCGCCTCTGGCGCGCCGGGGCCGATGGCAGCAATCCCGAGCCCCTCGCCGGCTCCTTCGGTCCGCCCTCCGAGTCCGTCGAATCCGCCGACGGTAAATTCGTCTATTACCCCGCGCACCGCGGCACCGTCTGGCGCGTCCCTGCCGCCGGCGGCGAAGGCCAGGAGGCCATCGTCCCCGAGCACAACCTGCTCTGGAACGCATCCCTGGAACCCACCCTGAAGGGCCTCTACTACCTCGAATACGACCGCCCCATGCGCACCGCCGACGTGGCCTTCTACGATTTCTCCGCAAAGCGAACCACGCGCCGACTTCCGCTGAAGAAGATCGACATGCGTGAACCCTCGTTTTCCATTTCCCCCGACGGCAAGTACATCGTCTATCCGCGCGTCGATGAGAGTCAGACCAACCTGATGGCCCTCGAAAATTTCCGCTAGCCGCCGCGGTGATATAACAGAACTACCTATGACCTTTGGACTCATCGTGGGAAACCGCGGTTTTTTTCCGGACCACCTCGCCAAAACAGGACGCGAGCAGATGATCGCCGCACTTGAACGCGCCGGCCACACCGTCGTCTGCCTCACGCCGGACCAGACCAAGTACGGCGCGGTCGAAACCCGCGCCGAAGCGCGCCGCTGCGCCGACCTGTTCCGCTCTCACCGCGACCGGATCGAGGGCATCGTGGTCACGCTTCCCAATTTCGGAGATGAGCGCGGCGTCGCCGAGTCCTTGCGTCTCGCCGATTTGCGCGTGCCCGTCCTCATCCAGGCCACCCCGGACACCCCCGGCCAGATGACCATCGCCGACCGCCGCGACAGCTTCTGCGGCAAGATGAGCGTCTGCAACAACCTCCAGCAGTACGGCATCCGCTACTCGCTCACCACCCTGCATACCGAGGCGCCCGATTCGCCGGAATTCGCGCGCGACATCGCCTGGTTCGCCGCCGTGTGCCGCGTCGCCAACGGCCTGCGCCACCTGCGCATCGGCGCCATCGGCGCGCGCCCGGCCGCGTTCAACACCGTCCGCTATAGCGAAAAGATCCTGGAAGCCAACGGCATCACCATCGAGCCGCTGGACCTCTCCGAGGTCTTCGGCCGCATCGGCCGCCTCAACTGCGAAGAGCCCGACGTGCAGGCCAAGGCCCGCGCCATCCGCGAGTACGTTGACACCAGCGGCGTCCCCGACGCCGCCCTCATGAAAATGGCCATGCTGGGCGTGGTGGTCGACCGCTGGATGAAGGACAACGACCTCGACATCACCGCGGTCCAGTGCTGGACCTCCATGGAGGAGTTCTTCGGCATCGTCCCGTGCACCGTCATGAGCATGATGTCCGACGGCCTGCACTCCAGCGCCTGCGAGGTGGATGTCCCCGGCGTGGTCGGCATGCACGCCCTGCGCCTGGCCTCCGAAACACCCAGCGCCCTGCTCGACTGGAACAACAATTACGGCGACAACCCCGACAAAGCCGTGTGCTTCCATTGCAGCAACCTGCCCAAGCATTTCTTCGCCGATGTGCGCATGGATTACCAGGAGATCATCGCCGGCGCCGTGGGCAAGCTGAACACCTTCGGCACCTGCGTGGGCCGGGTGAAGGCCGCACCCATGAGTTTCGCCCGCTTCTCCACGCACGACGCCTCCGGCAAGATGCGCGGCTATGTCGGCCAGGGGCGCTTCACCGACGATCCGCTTCAGACCTTTGGCGGCGCCGGCGTGGTCGAAATTCCGCGCCTTCAGGAACTGCTGCATTATATCTGCGAGAACGGCCTCGAGCACCACGTCGCG
>JAJYLS010000373.1 GCA_021787555.1 Acidobacteriota bacterium
ATCTGGGTCCGGATGCGTGCGGCTCATGTGCGGCGGCACCGCGGCTTCGGTGACGCGAATCGAGCGCGCGTAGCGCAGCGGCGAGCCGGACACTGGATCCGACACCACTGCCACCCTGTCGCCGGGGCGCAGGTGCGCTACGTCGAGGTGTTGCATTTCGCGCTCGACGTACGTTTTTGCGTCAAAGCGGTAGCGCAGCACGTGATCGTCGCCCGCGCGCACGCTGAGCTCGCCCGACGCCACCTGCGGATCGCGCTCCAGGACCACGCCTTGGACGTAGGCGCGCGCCGCATCGCCTTCCGGCGGCGCCTGCGCGCAAACCAGCAGCGGGAACGCCACGGCCAACCCTATGGAGCGCGCGCGCATCTTCGATCTCAGTTTACATCCCGAGACCGAGGTGCACGTGATCCATGATTCTGTCCGTAATCGTCGGCTTCTTGTCCAGCGCCGGATTGTGGCGGTGGGCGTAGACGTAATCGCCGGTGAACCATCCCAGCGCCCCGCCCGCGCAAACATCCCCGGGGAAATGCCTGTTGGCCGCGAGCCGGGAACCGATCACGCCGGCCGCGTAGGCGTAGGCGAGGATCTTCACCCAGCGCTCATGTGGATACTCGTGCGCCACCACCGACGCCAGAGCCATCGTCTCGATGGCGTGGCCGGAGGGAAAGCTTGAATTCCAGCGGGGGCTGGTGGACGCTTCGAATTCCCCGTTGCCATGGCCTTCGAGCGGCCGCTGGCGGTCGAAAATGGATTTCAGGGCCAACATCTCGACGGTGACATCGGCGAGCGACTCGAAGGCTATCAGGCCGGTCTCGCGAAAATGATCGCTGTGGAAAACCGTGCCGCCGAAGTAAAACGCGGCGGTGATGGGCAGCAGCGTATAAGCTGAGCCGAGGTACGAGGTATCGGTTCCGAGCGATTGCAGCCACCCGGGATTGGGCGCGTTCCTGGCAACGTACTTGTCCGCGGCGATCAGCCCGCCCGTAGCGCCGCCGAAGATCAGCCACCACTTGGCATTCCGCTTGGATGTGTGAAACGGGCTGGTCCAGATGACCTTCTGATCGTACCCCACGAACCGCGCCATACGGGCGAACGGATGGATGTAGCCGGTGGCGTCGCTGTAGTCCTTGGGCTTGATGGCCATCTGGCCCGGCTTGGGCTTCAGCACCGAACGATTACGGCTCTGTCCCTTCGCGTTGGCGGGCGGCCTGTTTGGATTGGTGGCCGCTGGTGCTGCCGGCGGTGTCTGGTTCTGTGGCGGTTCGTCTGTTCCGGTTTGGCCGTACGCGAAAGTGAGCCCCAAAAGTACGAAACCAAGCAGTCGCATCTTCATCGCAGCATTCTCTCCGATAACAAATATTCGACCGTTACCTGACCCTTGAGGCAGGGCCACCGCGCCGGAGGCGCAATGCCGCTCCGCCAGGGCTCTCCCGCGGAGGTTTGCAAGCGGCAGGCCGTTGTGACTTATCGTATTTGGTTTTCGACTTCGTGCAGCCAGTCGGGGCGTTTCAGCACTTCGCGCGGCTTGCTGCCGTCGGGCAGGCCGATGATACCGTCGCGCTGCATCATGTCCAGAATGCGCGCGGCGCGGCCGTAGCCGAGACGCAGGTGGCGCTGGAGAGTCGAGGTCGAGGCCTTGCCCATTTGCAGCACCAGCCGCACGGCGTCTTCGTACATGGGGTCATGCTCCTGCGTGCCGGGGTCGCTTTCGGCGGCCTCCTCGTCCTCGTTCGGCGGCGCGATCAGGAACGACTCGTCGTATTCCGGCCGCGCCTGCTGCTTCCAGAAATCCACCACGCGTCCGATCTCCGTTTCAGTGACGAACGCCCCGTGCACGCGCGTGAGCCGCGAAGAGCCGGGCGGCAGAAACAGCATGTCGCCGCGGCCCAGCAGGTGCTCCGCGCCCATCACGTCCAGAATGGTCCGCGAGTCCACGCGCGTGGCCACGCGGAAGCTGATGCGCGCCGGGAAATTCGCCTTGATCAGGCCGGTGATCACGTCCACGCTGGGCCGCTGCGTGGCGAGCACCAGATGCATGCCCACCGCGCGCGCCATTTGCGCCAGCCGCGTGACGCTCTCCTCCACGTTGCGGCCCTCGAGCATCATCAGGTCGGCCAGTTCGTCGATGAGCACCAGGATATACGGCAAAGGCTTGATCTCGTCGGCCGTGCCTTCCTCTTCGGCGAAAAGGCTGCGCGGCTGTTCCTGAAGCGTGCGAATTTTATTGTTGAACTGGTCAATATTACGCACCCCGTACTCCGCCAGCAGACGCAGCCGCCGCTCCATTTCGAGCACCGCGTTGCGCAGCGCATTGGTCGCTTTTTTCGGATCGATAATCACCGGCGTGAGCAGGTGCGGGATGCCTTCGTACAGCCCCAATTCGAGGCGCTTGGGATCCACCATGATCATGCGCACTTCGTCCGGCGTGGACTTGTAAAGAATCGACATGATCATGGAGTTGATCATGACGCTCTTGCCCGAGCCGGTCGAGCCCGCGATCAGCAGGTGCGGCATGGTCTCGAGCGCGGCCACGCGGATGCGGCCGTTGATGTCTTTGCCCAGCGGAATGGTGAGATGCGAATGCGACTGCGCGAACTCCTCGGATTCGAGCATCTGGCGCAGAGCGATCAACTCGCGGCGCGTGTTCGGCACCTCGATCCCCACGGTCGGCTTGCCCGGAATGCGCTCGATGAGGATGGATTCGGCCTGCAACCCCAGGCACAGGTCTTCCGTGAGGTTGGTGATGCGGCTGTACTTGATGCCGGCATCGGGCTTGAACTCGAACGTCGTGACCACCGGGCCGGGATTGATCTGCACCACGTTGCCCAGCACGCCGAACTCTTCGAACTTCGACTTGATGCGTCCCGCGGTTTCCTTCAGTTCCAGCTCGTCGTACGGATTCCGGCCGGGCGGTTCGTTGAGCAGGTCGGTGGGCGGAAGCTCGAAGACGTGCTGGAAAGCCGGCTCCGCCTCCGGCGCGGCCGCGGCAGCGGCGACCGGCTCGGGAGTGGGCGGAGCCGCGGCGGGGAGCGGATCTTCCATCGGGCAGATGGGGATCTCTTCCGGCACGGGCTCCTCGGCCTGCTCCTCCGATGCGGCCTCGTGAATCGAGGCAGCGGCTGGTTTGCTCTCTTCCCACGGAACGTCGGAGACCGCCGCCGCGGCCTCTTTCTTCTCCCGCTTGCGCGCGCGCCGCTCCCTCGCTCTCTCGATGGATTTCTGCCGCCAGCGGTCGATCCGCCACTGCCACCATGCCGCCGGACGGGCGAACCATGCCGCTAGCTTCGAAAGATCGAACGTCGAAACCAGATACACGGAAACGATGAGCGTGGTAACCGTGGCCACCAGCGCTCCCGCCAGGTTCAGCCGGTCCACCAGGTACATCGCGAGTAGCCAGCCCAGCGTCCCGCCGATCCGGATCGCCCCGCCGAACAAGCGCAGCGGCAGGAACGAAAGCGCCGCGCCGGCAGCGGCCAGCAGCAGGACCGACCCGAACAGCTTCGCGCCGCCCGCTTCGATTGCCTCGGAGCGAATCCATTTCCAGGCCAGCAGAAAACTCAACAGCGGGAAGAGGAAGGCCGCGGCACCGAACGTCTGGAACAGCAGGTCGGAACAATACGAGCCGGGGTAGCCCACCAGGTTCAGCGGGTGCGCGCCGGAGGCGGTATCCCACGAAGGGTCCTGCGTATGGTACGAGATGAGGCTCAACAACAGCACCAGCCCCGCGGCGAGGAGCAGCAAGCCGGTGACTTCGTTCAGCCGTTTCTGTGGCGTCGGCGATAAGAGCTTCATCACGCTGGCCGGCGGATGAAAGCTAGAGCAAGCACTATTATGCCAAAAATGATGCGGTAGTACGCAAACGGACGAAGCGTGCTGCGTCGCAAATAACGCAGAAACCACGCGATCACGGCGCACCCGGTCACCGCGCTCACGCCAATACCGGTGAGGAAGCGGGCGTTGAGTATGCCGTGCAAGCCGCTCGTCTTGTGCATGTGGTCGAGCGCCAAAGCGGCGGCGGCGGCTATAGCGGGCGTCGAAAGTAGGAACGAA
Source organism: Acidobacteriota bacterium (assembly GCA_021787555.1). Taxonomy (GTDB): domain Bacteria; phylum Acidobacteriota; class Terriglobia; order Bryobacterales; family Bryobacteraceae; genus JAJYLS01. The sequence goes on from JAJYLS010000373.1 coordinate 4,051, forward strand.
AACCGCGCCGCGGCCTCGCGGTTGAGGTTCCGGAACAGGCCGGCGGTAATGGTGGCGCCGCTGCGCGACGTGCCGGGAATGATCGCGAACGCTTGCGCCACGCCGATCGTCACCGCGTCGGCGGCATTGACCGAGCCAAGGTCGCGCAGCTTGCGCCCGGCGTTCTCGCCCACCCACATCACCACGCCGACCGCGATCAGCATGCCGGCGATCACATATGGTGTGCGCCAGGGACCCTCCGCTTCTTTGTTGAAAGCCAGCCCGGCCGCGCCCACGGGAATGCTGCCCATGGCCAGCAGCCACAGCATCGTCCGATTGTGTTTCAGCTCCTCATCGGTGCCCGACCGCATCCCGAAGCCCTGCGCGATGATCTGCACCCAATCTTTGTAAAAGTAAAGCAGAATCGCGAGCAGCGTCCCGATGTGCAGCGAGATATCGAAATCGAGCGTGTCGGACTGCCATCCGAGCAGCCACGATGTGAGGTGGAGGTGCGCCGTGCTGCTGATGGGCAGAAATTCCGTGAGCCCCTGCACGATTCCGAGGACGATCACCTGGTAGAGCGGCATAAAGATCCAGCGTGCGGGATCGCGCGTAAGATGTCAAGAGGAGGTGAGCGGTGCGCGCAGTGTTGGCACTGGTCCTGATAGCGGCGGCCTAGTAGAGTGATTCCAAAATAGTATTGCAATACAGCCGGTTGATGGTGTAAGCTTCTCGTATACCATTACGAGGAGGCTTGTCACTTGCCTTTCGTCA
>JAJYLS010000374.1 GCA_021787555.1 Acidobacteriota bacterium
TTCTTCAGCGTAGATGAATTGACTCGGGCCATAAACGAATACCTGGCTGCGAACAACCGTCAGCCCAAGCCATTTGTCTGGACGGCCAGCGTCGAGCAGATCCTGGCCAAGGTCAACCATTGTAAAGATATTTTAGAAACACTACACTAGCGTCTTGATCCGAATCCTTCTGAGCGGCCTGGTGCTGGCGCTGGCGGCGCGGGCACAGAGCGGCGAGATCCGCGGCTCGGTGGTGGATGCGCACGGAGGCGAGGCGCTGGCGAAGGTCGCGGTAAAACTCGCCGGGACGGATTACCGCCTGGAGGCTGGTGCACGGCGCTCCGGCAAAGCTATCCAGACTGCGGATGCATGGATCGCATCCGCCGCTCAGCAGTGGCAAATCCCGCTGGTGACTACCGATTTTCGGGATTACGCGGCTATCCCTCGCCTGGACATCGTGCCGATTTCATCCTGAAACTGGCTCTTGCACCCGCACTTCTCCCTTTCCCCAGACCGTCTGGCGGCCGACGCCGGTCCAGCGGGCAGCGCGGAGCCAGGGGAGGAATTCAGCGAGATCGCCCTCGTATTCCACATCACCGGTGAAGCCGCCGAGGGGGTGGGTTTGGCCGGTGCGCGCCGAGCGGCGCCGGGCGTGCTCCCAGGTCAAATTGCCGCGGAGCAGGCGGACGGAGGCAGCGCGCTCGCCCATGGCGCGGAAGTCGATTTCGAGCGGGCTGTCGCCGTAGAGCGCGCGGAGGGTGGCGATGCGGTCGCGCAGGCGGGCGAAAAGGATGGCGAATTCCGGGGGCGCAGGTTGGCCGGCCGCCTTTAGCTCGGTGGGGGTGGCGAAGCGGACGCGGATGGCGGGCGGGGCAGTTGCATCCGGCTCCAAAGACAGGACCGAAGGACCGTCGGCGGGGACCGGCCGGTCCGCAAGATCGAGGTGCTCGACGCGCGTCAGTCCGGCGCGGCCGCGACCCGGGCCGACGCCGCGGCTGGACATGCGCTCGAAAGCCGCACGGAAGGCATCGCGGGCCGGTGGGCGCAGATCGAAGAGGTGGAGGTCGAAGGCAAAATGGCCGCGGGAGGGAACGGTCAGGCCGTCGAGGTGGGCGGCGCGGAGGACGAAGGGGCGCGGCCAATCCCTCAAGCCGCTGGGTGAGTTGGGCGAATTGGGTGAACTGGGCGAATTGCCGGGCGTCCGGCCGGGTTCGAAGAGGCGGGTGTAGGTCTCCGGGCCGGCGGTTTCGCGGAGGAGGAAACCGAGAGCGCCGCGGAGGATGTTGCCACCTCTGGCCGGCGGAAAATGCACGGGATCGAGGGCGCGGAAATGAAAGCGCAGGCGGTAGAAGGCGAATGTTGTGCGGTGCAACTCCACAGCTCCCTGCTGTATAATGGTATGGCATTTGACTCTAGTTTTTCCGCTCGATAGAAGAAGGGGGCTGCGTGAGTCTGTCCGCGCCCCCTTTTTTGCACTCGGCCCGATTCGGAGTCCAATGCATTTTGACAAAGAAGGAAAAGGCAGATGAAAGAAAAAGGTACAGTGAAGTGGTTTAACGCAGCCAAGGGCTATGGCTTTATCCAGCGTGAGAACGGAGAAGACGTCTTCGTACATTTTTCGGCGATTCAGTCACAGGGATATCGCACCCTGGATGAAGGCGCGCGAGTGGAATTCGAGGTGACCAAAGGCCCGAAAGGTTTGCAGGCGACCAACGTCACAGCAGCGTAGCAGTTTTGCGGACCGGACGCGCCCTTCAGCTAACGGCCGGTCCGCCGATCCTCTCCTGGAGGTTTATGAGCAAGGAAGACAGCATCGAAGTAATGGGCACCGTCTTAGAAAAATTCCCCAGCGGCCTGTTCAGCGTGCAGCTTGACCACGACCGCGTGGTGCTGGCCCACCTGGCCGGCAGGCTCCGCCGGAACCGGATACGCGTTCTGGCGGGCGATAAAGTCACCCTCGAATTATCCCCATACGATCTGACCAAGGGCAGAATCACCTTCCGGCACCGGTAAGGTCTCCGTTCCGCGGGTTGCGTCCGGCAGCGAGTAACCTCGGTGAGGAAACGCACACCTATATCAAAGCGTGGCATGATAAAAACAGAGAGCGGATGGAGGAGGAGTGTTCTCTGAGGGAGAGCCACTGTGTTTTTCCAAGCCTCCAGGAATAAGTTGTGTAAGAACTGGGAAAAAGCGTCCATATGAAGGAGCCGAACCGTCCCGAGCAGAAGCGCCGCACGCGGGTGAAGCACACTGCCGCCAGTATAATGAAGTCGGAGGGCGGTCTGGAAAAAGACAAAAACGGCCAGAAGCGCAGCGGCCGGGTGTCTGTGGATCCGGTCGAAGATCTGGTTGCCGTGCTTTCCGAAAGAGTGGTAGGACAGCCCGCCGCAACGCGCGTCATCGTACCTTACATTCAGATGTTTCAGGCGGGACTGGCGCCGGAAGGGCGGCCGGTAGGCGTATTTCTGTTGCTTGGCCCGACGGGCACGGGGAAGACCAAGACGGTCGAGGCGCTGGCGGAGGTGCTGCACGGGAGCGAGAAGAACGTTCTGAAGGTCGATTGCGGCGAATTCCAGATGGAGCACGAGGTGGCCAAGCTGATCGGCGCGCCTCCGGGCTACCTGGGCCACCGGGAAACGCAGCCGATGCTGACGCAGCAGAAGCTGAACGCGGTGACCAGCGAGAAATGCAGCCTGTCGCTGGTGCTGTTCGATGAAATCGAAAAAGCCGCGCCATCCATGACGCGCCTGCTGCTGGGGGTGCTGGACAAGGGAATCCTGCGGCTGGGCGACAATTCCACGGTCAATTTCGAGAAGAGCCTGGTGTTCCTCACGAGCAACCTGGGGGCGCGCGAAATGATGCGCGAGATCAACCCGGAGTTCGGGTTCCAATCGGTGAAGACCCAGGAGCGCACGGACCTGACGAACAAGCTTCAGGCGATCGCGCTGGTGGCGGTGCGGAAGCGCTTTTCGCCAGAATTCGTCAACCGCATCGACTGCATCATTACGTACCAGCCACTGACGCAGGAATCGCTTTCCGCGATCCTGGACAAGCAGATTGCGGACTTGCAGAACCACGTGAACACGCGGCTGGGCAACCGCTCGTTCGTGCTGGAGGTGCCGTTCGAGGCGCGGAGATTCCTACTGGAAAAAGGGACCAGCGCGGAATACGGCGCGCGCGAGCTGAACCGCACGATCCACCGTTTCCTGACGCAGCCGCTGGCCACCATGGTAGCCACCAACCTGGTAAGTCCGGGAGCGCGGGTGCGGGTGGACGTGGCGGAAGACGGGAGCAAGCTGAACATCCGCGCAGTGGTCAGCCAAAGCGCGGCGGCGCCGGCAAACCCGACGGTGCTGCTGGTGGATGACAACCGCGACCTGCTGCACTTTTTGGAGCGGCTGATGGCCAACGACGGCTGGACGCTGCTCACGGCGGAATCGGCGACGGAAGCCAAGCGTCTGGCCAAGGAGCACAAGCCGAACGCGGCACTGCTGGATTACATGCTGCCGGACGGCAACGGGGTGCAGCTTGGCGCGGAGTTCCTGCAAATCGTGCCGCAGATGCTGGTGATCGTCATGACCGGCACCATCCTGCCGCCGGAAGAGGAAGCGCTGTGCGAGGAGCACAACTTCCCGGTGTTGCGGAAGCCGTTTCTGGCGTCGGATGTGATGAACCAGATCCGCAGCCGGTTGACGCCGGCCGGGGTGCCGGCCGGGCCCGCGGTGGGCGGGGCGTAGCGGCCGATTCGTGGCGCGCGTCCTGGTGATCGCCAACAATCCGGAGGAAGCGGCTGCGCGCGCGGCGCGGCTGCGCGATGCCGGAATCGACGCGGAGCACTATCCCGCGAGCGGGACCGGGGGGTTCCGAAACCTGCGTGCCCATCCGCCGGAGGCGATCGCCATCGATCTGATGGAACTGCCGTCCTACGGGCGCTACCTGGGTGCGTTGCTGCGGCAGCAGAAGGCCACGCGGCAGATTCCGCTGATTTTCATCGAAGGCGATCCCGGCAAGACGCCGCGCGCGAAAGAGCTGTTTCCGGACGCCATGTTCACGGACTGGCGGCGCTTCGGCGCGGCGCTGGAGCGGGCGATTCGGGGGGCGCCGGCGGAGCCGCTGGTACCGAATCCGTTCACCTCGGCGCTGACGGAGAGGTACGTGCGCGACTTCGTGGATTTCATAGCCAAGGTGGAGGATTCCGCTAATGAGTGACTCTGACAACATCGAGAAGTATCCCTTTGCGATCCGTCCGCTGTCTCCAGAGGACGGCGGCGGATACCTGATCGAATACCCCGATCTTCCTGGGTGCCATTCGGATGGTGAAACACCGGAACAGGCGATCGTGAACGGCCGCGATGCCGTGCGTTCGTACCTGTTGAGTTGCCGGAAGCACGGTGACCCGATACCGAAGCCCGGACCGACGACGCGTTCGAGTGGTCAATTCCGGGTGCGGATGCCCAAGAGCCTGCACTCCCGATTGGTAGCGGAAGCCGAACGCGAAGGCGTGAGCCTGAACATGCTGATGGTGGCAGCAGCAGCCCAAACCTTGGGCCAGCGCGAAACGAGCGCATCCAGAAAGCGGTCTCGCCGACGGCGCGCTGCGTAGACCCGCAAACCGTCTGCACAAGCAGGCCACCTTCCAGAAGCGCTACCTGTTGCCGTTGACGACAGTGGCGTAGTCCGTTGCTTTAGGCCGAAGTTCCGAAGGAATCTGGGCAGTACTCCACTGATTCGGCGAGGGATAGCTCAAAACTCACTTTCCGGCTACTGGCAACGTGTCGAGTAGCGCATAGGCCTTGGCCTGGAGTGGAGTCGGCTCT
>JAJYLS010000375.1 GCA_021787555.1 Acidobacteriota bacterium
GCGTTTCTTCGCGTCACATCCAACCTTAGGCAGGAGCCGTATGCGGTAACGCCGCACGTACGGATCTGTGCGGGGGGCGGTCCGCAAGGGCCGTCCCTACCGCGACCCGCTGGTGTGCAGGATCGGCGCGCCGTCGCGGCAGCAAGTGCTGTAGTTCACGATGTGGCTCGAGAGCACCAGCGAGTTGGGCACGGTGATTTCCTCGTTCTTCATGGTGCGAATGTGCGTGGCGAGCAGCGTCTTTTCCGTGACGTCGCCCACGGTGTCGGCGAGCGCGCCCGCCAGACACAGCACGATGGTTCGTACGAAACGAGTAGGCATATCGGTCACCTACTCGGAATTGTAGGGCGTCAGGCGGTCGAGCCCGGCGCGGCGCTCAGAAATTCACCTTGAGCGCCATCTGCACCGAGCGTGCCTGGTTTTCCTCGACGGGGTTGACGACGCCGAAGGTGGCGGCTGCCGGATTGGTGTTCGGCGCCGGAAAACGAGGATGGTTGAAGGCGTTGTACACCTCGAACCGGTACTGAAGCTTCAAGCGCTCCCAGATTTGGAAATTCTTGTAGATTCCCGCATCCACGTTGTTGACCCGGCTGGCGCGTACATCGCTCCAGCTCGTCGGATAGTTGCGGATGTAGTTTGAGAAGTCCTGGTAGACTCCGTTCTTGATGCTGTCGCTGTGAGCCGGTGTGTAATCGTATCCGGGCAGGCTTTGGATGCCGGTCCACGCCGGATAATTGGCGATGTTGGTGTTCCTCGCCGGGAAGGCCACGAACTGGCTGGTATCGAACCATTTCGACAGGCTCTGCTGGTTGCGCGGCAGGGCGAAATCCTGACCGCTGAAGAAAGAATCGGTCGAGAAGACGACCGGAAGACCGGACTGGATGGTGTACTGGCCGGATATTTCCCATCCGCCCAGGACGACATTCAGCGCCTTGGGCATCGAACGCCAGATGCGCCCGTCGCGGCCGACCGGGACCTCCCAGATGGGCGCGACCGAGAGGTGAAATGGCCGGTCCTGGCCGCCGAGCATGTGGTTGACATGGTGGGCGATCTCGGGCCCCAGGAAGGAATCGTCTTCGAACAGCTTGGACCAGGTAAAGGCGGTGATCACGCTGAAACCCTTGGTAAACCGCCGCTCGACCTTGGCGAGCAAGGCATCGTATTGGGTGGTGCCCCAGGGGCAATTGCTTTCGTTTATGGCTCCGAGAACGGAAATGGGATTCAGAAGTTGGTGGAGCGCGACGGTCTTGGTGCCGGCGATCGTACCGGTTACGCCGGGCAACTGGTAAAAGGGATTGGGCACCAGTTGGTTCCACATCAGCAAATCCAGGGGGCGGCCGTTGGCATCGAACTGCGGAGCCTGCAACTGGTTCCAGAGCGTGAAGCTGGGCAGGTTCTGGTTCAGGCTTCCCCAGACGTTGTAGGTCTTGTTGTGGGTGTAGCCGGCCTCGAAAAGCCAGCCCTTGAACTCCTGCTGGAGATGCAGGCTGTATTCCCAGGAATACATGCGGCTGGGATTCTGGTTTACCCAGTCCACCCCCTGCCCCAGATTGGTGAGAGGACCGAGCGAGGAACCGGTGGGCAGTAGGATACCGCCGCGGAACGGGTCGGCCAGCGTGTCATAGGGGGTGAAGTAGTTGTTCTGCGTGGCGATGAAATCGGTGGTGCGGCTGAAACCGTTCTGGCCGCCGTTTACGTAAGAGGCCTGGTCGAACCGCCCGGCGCCCCCGCGAATCACCGTGTGGGGGCCCAGGCGATAGGCGAAGCCGATGCGCGGCTGAACCTGGCGGTAGTCCGGGTTGAACACGCCGCGGTTCTGGCCGTTGACTCCGGCGAAGAGTTGAGCCCCGAGGACCCTGAAGGCACTGGCAGGCAGCAGTTGGGCGAGTTCCTGAACCGCCGCATTGCCCGGGTTGGTGCCCAGGATATTGGCGTAAACCGCCTGCGCGGCAGAGCTGATCGGGTTGACGGCGGTGGGATCGAAGTTCGAGGTCATGCGGTCGAAGCGCTCCGTGACGGGCGTCTCGAGGTCCCACCGGAGGCCCAGGTTTATGGTCAGTTTGGGCGTGACGCGCCAATCGTCCTGGATGTAGGTGCCGTAGAAGTGCTGCGAGTACAGGCCGCTGGCATTAAAGGGGGCGCTGCCGCTCTGGGGCAGGCCGAGCATAAAGGACGCCATGGTATAACCGACACCAGGCCCCCCGGCTACGGTGGCGTTCTGGCGCGTCCAGTCCGTTCCGAAAGCGAATTTCTCCTGGGCTCCCAGGGCTGCGTTGGCTTGCTGTAAAACCCAGTACTCCGCGCCGTAGTGCAGGGTCATGTTGCCCTTGACCTGCGTGAAGTTGCCGCGCCAGGTGTAGTAGCGGTTGTTGGTGTAGTTGCCGGCATTGCTGGTGCCGATATTGCCGAAGAGGCCGGTAATGTTGGGGAAGGACGGTTTCTGGAGTTGCGCGACGAACGCGGAGGGGAACCCAAGCTGGGTGGGGTCGAAGCCGGCTCCGTTATCGTGCTGGGGGACATTGTAAGCGCTGACGTTGAAACGCATATCCAGGACCTTGGTGGGGCTGATCGTCCACACGTGATCGACGCCGGCGCCCATGGCCACGCGGAACTGGAACGTGCCCGTGGCGGGATCGTGAAAATCGTTGCTGACGTTGAAATTGCCCCAGTGATACCAGGTGAGATCGGCGAAGGTTTTCTGCGAATTGTTCCAGGTCTGGTCGCCGCGCACGGCGACATCCGCCATTTTGCCGTCCGTGGTGGAATTCGGGACGAAATTGTTGATGGCGTTGCCGCTCGGGTCGCTGGCCGTGTTGGGTAGAGGAACATATTTCAGAACATTCTGCGCGATGGTGCTCTGGCGGCTGGCGGGGATTTGCATGTCGGGGAACGTTTGGCGGTTGCCTTTGGCGTCCACGCTCGCCGGGTCGAACACCTGGATGGGATACTTGACGCGCTGGCCGCCGACTAATTGCGTGGTGAAGGACTGGGTGAAATCTCCCTCACGTTCCAGGGCGGTGGGCACGGAGCGGATTTTGAACTTGGGCGTTATGTTGCGCAGGCCGTCGTAAGAGAGGAAGAAAAAGGATTTCTGCTTGCCGTTGTAGACCTTGGGAATCCAGGCGGGCCCCCCGAAATTGCCGCCGTACTCGTTGAAATGCGTGGGAGGAACGGCGCCTCCGATGAGGTTGGTCTGGAAGAGGTTGGCGTTGAGCATGCTGTTCTGGTTGAACTCGTAGAGCCCGCCGTGGTAAATGGCCGTGCCGCTTTTCAGCGACATTTGAACCGTCGAACCGGCCTGGCGGCCGATGGAGGCGTCGTAGCCGTTCATCTGGACGCGGAACTCCTGGACGGCGTCCGGGGGCGGCATGTAGCCGGCATAGCCGCCGCTCTTGATATCCGGCATGCCATCCAGCTCGAAATTATTCGAGCGGACGTTGTCCGTGCCGCCGTTGGCGGTGAACTCAGAGGAGGCGTTGAAGGAATACAAGTGGACGATGTTGGTGTTCTGGTCCTGCGCCATGACACCGGGAGAGAGGGTTGTGAGGAGCGTGGTCACGCGCGACATGGAAGGCATCTCGGTGATCTGCTGCGGGGCGATGACGGTCCCGGATGTGGCCGAGGTGGTATCGATCAACGGAGCCTCGGATGTGACCGTGATTTGTTGCGTGCTCGTGCCGATTTCGAGCCGCGTATCGATCAGCTTGTTGTCGGCAGTCTGCAAGGTGATGCCGCGTCGCTCGGCCTCCCTGAATCCGGGCGCCGAGACGCTGAAGCCGTAGCGGCCGGGAATGAGGAACTGGACCAGCCAGTTTCCCTGGGAGTTGGTGAGAGTCTGCTGCTTCACGCCGGTGTCTTCGGAGGTCACCACCACATTGGCGCCGGGGACAGCGATTCCTTGCGGGTCGATGACACGCCCGCCGAGCGTGGCCCGGGCTTCCTGGCCCCAGGCGAGGCCGCTGGCGCTCCAGAAAGCGGCGCTCACAAGCAGAACATAAGAAATCCGGTCCATTCTGTTTCGCTCCTTACTTTCCATGGGAGAATCCATTGGTGGGGCATTTTATCCCGCGGCGCGGAGCAAATCAACGGCTTTACCGCAAAAAGTATCGTTAACTCCGATTACGGCGGAGCCCGGAAGTGCGGGGGCGGTTCTACGTTAAAATGGAACTGCCTCCCCGGAATCGACCTGAAACGATGTCCTTTGTCCACCTGCATTGCCACACCGATTATTCCCTTCTTGACGGCGCCTGCGATATCGATCAATTGATGGAAATTACGGTGGCGCAGAAGATGCCCGCCGTGGCGATGACCGATCATGGCAATCTCTTCGGCGCGGTCCAGTTCTACAACTCCGCGAAGAAGAACGGCGTGCACCCCGTGATCGGGTGCGAGGTGTACGTCTCGCAGCAGGGGCACAAGACCCGCTCGGACACGGACCGCTACAACCACCTGGTGCTGCTGTGCGAGAACCAGGAAGGTTACCGCAACCTCATCAAGCTGGTCTCGACGGGGTACCTGGAGGGCTTTTATTACAAGCCGCGCATCGACCTCGACCTGCTGGCCGAGCACGCCAAAGGGTTGATCGGCATGTCGGCGTGCCTGCGCGGGCATATCGCCGAGACGATCCTCGCCGATAAGTACGCCGACGCGCGGCGGCTGGCACACACTTACTCCGATATTTTAGGGAAGGACAACTTCTTCCTCGAGGTGCAGGACCATCATCTCGATCAGGACAAGAAGCTCACGCCGGAGCTGAACCGGCTGTCGCACGAAACCGGATTGCCGCTGGTGG
>JAJYLS010000376.1 GCA_021787555.1 Acidobacteriota bacterium
CTCAAATCGCAGATTCACCGTAAGTTGATCGGCGTCCTCAACCTCGACCGCGTCTCCTCCATTCCCAAGGACCGCGTCCGCGCCGAAATCGGCCGGGTGGTCGAGCGCCTTCTGGACGAAGAGCGCGTCCCCATGACCACCGCCGAGCAATCCAAGATTGTGGAAGAAGTGCTGGACGAGGTCCTGGGCTTAGGGCCACTGGAGACGCTCCTCAAAGAACCCTCGATCTCCGATATCCTGGTCAACCGCTACAACAAGGTGTTCATCGAGCGCAACGGCAAGCTCTCCGAAACCAGCGTGCGCTTTAAGGACGACGCCCACCTGCTGCACATCATCGAGAAAATCGTTTCGCAGGTCGGCCGCCGCATCGACGAGGCGCAACCCATCGTGGACGCCCGTCTCCAGGACGGCTCGCGCGTCAACGCCATCATTCCGCCGCTGGCTCTCGACGGCCCCTGCCTCAGCATCCGCCGCTTCGGCCGCCACGTCATCACCCAGGAAGAGATGTTGCAGTTGAAGACCCTCACCTCGGGTATGGTGCGCTTCCTGGCCGCCTGTGTGCAATCCAAAACCACGATCCTGATCTCCGGCGGCACCGGCTCCGGAAAAACGACGATGCTGAACGCGCTCTCCCGCTTCATTCCTGAAGAGGAGCGCATCGTCACCATCGAAGACACCGCCGAATTGCAGCTCCAGCAGCGGCATGTGGTCAAGTTCGAAACCCGTCCGCCCAACCTCAACAAGGAGGGCGGCATCAACCAGCGCCAGTTGCTGCGCACGGCGCTGCGCATGCGCCCCGACCGGATCATCGTGGGTGAGTGCCGCGGCGCCGAGGCCCTGGACATGCTCCAGGCCATGAACACCGGCGTCGAAGGCTCGATGAGCACCGTGCACGCCAACTCCCCGCGCGACGCCTTCTCCCGCCTGGAGACCATGGTGATGATGGCCGATCTGGAAATTCCCACTCGCGTCATCCTCCAGCAGCTTGCCAGCGCCATCAAGCTGGTGGTTCAGGTCTCGCGCCTTCAGGACGGCACGCGCAAGATCCTGAGCATCTCCGAGGTGCTGGGCGTGCGCGACGACAAGGTCCAATTGCAGGAGGTTTTCACCTTCGAGCGCATGGGGATCACCGACGCCGCCAAGGTGCAGGGCGTTTTCCACGGCACCGGCGCGACTCCCCGGATCCTCGAGCGGCTGCGCATCAGCGGCATCCAACTTCCCCCGCATATATTCGAAGAGTCGGTGAAAGTGAATCTGTAAGGAGTTGAGGAGTTAGGAGCTGAGAATCCGCGGGCGACTCCTTAACTCCTCAACTTCTCAACTCCTGAATTCTTTTCTGTTAACTTTGGTTACTAATGGGAAAGCCTCCTTTACTCCCGTCAGCTAACACACCCCCGCTTCCGATCCGTATTTTCTACATAGTCCAGTACTAACTTCGATTATTTACCTCTTGCCTAGGACTCCCAGATCGGTTTTAATAGGCATGGAGGCCTAAATGGCGCATTGGCTGCACCAGTTCGGCCGTGAGCAGGAAGGACAGGATCTCATCGAGTACTCCCTCCTGATCACCTTCATCGCGATCGCCACGCTCTGGGCGTTCAGCTACGGACAGCCCTCGGTCAATGGCATCTGGTCCACCACCAATAGCGAGATCTCCGCGGCGGCTATTCAAGCCAGCGGCCACTAACCGCACGCGCGCCCCATCCCATCCAAATCGGCCCGCAGTGCAAGCGAGCTATTCTGTTAATCGATGCGTTACGCCCGATTTTCTTTCGCTCTCTGTCTCGCGGTGATCCCCGCGTTCGCCGCCGGCCTGTTTCCCGCGGCGCAGATGCGGGATGTGGCCAGCCTGCATCTGAAGATGCAGCCCGCGAAGGTCTACCGGACCGCCGGCGGCCAGGAATTGAAGCGAATCGATATCGAGTTCACCAGCTTCGAGTGGGCCGGCGAGGAATGGCGCCATCGCGCGGCCGTCCTGCTCCCGCCCTCCGTGCCGGCGCGGTACGCGGGAGCGGGTGCGGTTGTCTCGGGCGGGCCGGCGTATGCGGAGGCGGCGGCTTCGATGGGCATCCCGGCCATCCTCATTACCAGCGGGAACCCCGGTCCGCATTACGGAATCGCGAACGAAGGCGATCTCATGGGCTACGGCGAAAAAATGTTCCAGAAGACCGGCGATCCCGGCTGGATCGGGTACGCCTGGCTGGGCAAGGTTATCATCCGTGCGGTGACCGCTCTGGGCGCGGTTGAGGGATCGCCGGTTACCCGGGCGGTGGTGACCGGGTGCTCCAAGCGCGGTGAAGCGGCCTGGATTGCCGCGGGATTCGACGACCGCATTGCCGGCGCCTTCCCGGCGTGTTGGAATTCCGGCAATATTGAAAAACTGCTCCCGCTCAAAGCGGAGCGTTGGGGCCTCGATTACCAGCCGAAGGCGAATGCCGCCACCATGGCGCCGGCGTTCATCACCACGCGGCAGCAGATAGAGGAGATGAAGGCGCCGCACGCTTCGGAATACCTTTCCTATACGGATCCGTTCCAATTCCGGGACCGCATCGAAAAGAAGAAGATCCTTTACGCGGCGGGAACGGACGACCCGCTCTTTCCGGTGGTGAGCAACTCCGTCTTCCTGCCCCGCGTTTCCGGCGACATCCGGATTCTGCTGGTGCCCAATGCCGGGCATACGGCCGCCACGCCGCGCCACCTGGCCGCGTGGAAGATGTGGCTCGCGCATGTGCTCGCGGGCAGGGACGTTCCGGCGATCGCGGTTTCCGCCCGCCCGCAGGGTGACCGCCTGACTGTCAACGCACAAATCAAGACCACTACCACGGTGAAAACCGCGCGCGTCTGGTATGCGAGCGACGATCGCGGCGCGTACCTCAAAGCCGCGTGGCAGTCCGTGGACCTGGACCACGGCACCGCGATCATTCCGGCGCCGCGCGACCGCTACACCGCATATTTCGTGGAAGTGGACGACGACGACCCGGCAACGGTCCCCGGCGTCGTCACCAGCGGGATTCAGGAGCGCAAACCGGCGCGTTAGCTCGCCTTCCAAACCGTCGCCGAGCGGTAGGCCGCGTTGGCGAGGTGCGCGGAGCGGGCCGAGGCCACCGAAGTCACGATCCCCGCATTGGGCGCCTTGCGCGAGCGCATGCAGTCGAGGAAGTTCTGTATGTGCTCCACGGTGCCGTCGCCCTGCGACTCCACCGCCAACTCCGGCGGCGGCCAGCGGGTGAGTTCGCGGCGCACCTTGCCTTCGTCATACACCGCGAAGCCGTCGCGGTTGAGCTTCATGGTGGCGCGGTGGCCGCGGAAAATGATGTTGCCACCGTCCAGCGAACCGTTGAGCGCGCCGTTGTAGACCATGGTGAAGCCGGGATAATCCCAAGACGCGGAGATGGTGTCGGGACACTCGAAGCGCGGGATCGCGTTACGGCTGCCGCTGGCCTGGGCGCTGCGCGGAGCCTCCTGTTCCATGCTCCAGTGCACCACGTCGCCCCAGTGCGAATAGAGGTCCGTGAGATGGCCGTTCCCGAAATCCCAGAACCAGCGCCAGAAGCGGTAGCGCAGGGGGTCGAAGGGCTGATCGGGAGCGTCGCCCAGGAAGCGCTTCCAATCGATGGTGGCGGGATCGATCCTGACCGGCCTTTGCAGGTTGACCACGTAGTCCTGATACCACGAGGTAAGCACCAGGGTGATCTGCCCCAGTTTCCCCGCCGCGATATAGTCGCGCGCCTGGATGAAGTGCGGCCAACTGCGCTGCTGATAGCCCACCTGCACGATCTGCTTCGAGGCCAGCACCGCCGTCTGCGCGCGTTCGCCCTCGGCGATGTTGTGGCTCACCGGTTTTTCGCAATACACGTCCTTGCCGGCGGCGACGGCGTCGAGCGTCATGGGGATGTGCCAGTGATCGGGCGCACCGACGACCACACCGTCGATATCTTTCCGCGCGAGCACGTCGCGGTAGTCCAGGTAGTCCTGCCCGTCGGGCGCGAACTTCTGCTTCGCCGCGCGCCGCCGCGTTTCCGAGACATCGCAGACCGCGACGATCTCCGTGTTTGCGTCCTTGGCGACCAGCCCGAGGAGGTACGTAGCGCGTCCGCCCACGCCGAGTCCGGCGATGCGGATGCGGTCGTTGGCGCCCAAGATGCGGCTATACGAAGCGGCCGTGAGAAAGGCCGAGGCTTGGAGCAGATTGCGTCGGTCGAGCATGTCGCCTGACATGCTATCAGAAACCCGGGCGAGCCGTAGTGCGGCACCCGGTGAACTGCTCTATCCTGGTCTGAAGAGGAACAAAATGGATTTTAAGGTCTCGCGCAGGTATTTTTTCTTCGGTTCCCTCCTCGCCGGAGCCGTGCCGCGGGGCGGCTTTGGCAGCGTGGCCTCGCTGAAGGCGCTCGGGTTCAAGCCGTTCAATGAGAAGCTCAATATCGCCGCCGTGGGCATCGGCGGCCGCGGGTCCCAGAACCTCCCCAACCTGCTTTCGGAGAATATCGTCGCCCTGTGCGACGTGGATTCCCGCCAGGGCGGGCCGACGTTCAAGCGCTTCGACCGCGCGGCGCAGTACACCGATTTCCGCAAGATGCTCGACAAGGAAGGCAAGAACATCGACGCGGTGCTCATCTCCACGGCCGACCACATGCACGCCACCATCGCCCTCTGGTGCATGGAGCGCGGGAAACACGTCTACGTGGAGAAGCCGCTGACCCGCACGGCTTGGGAAGCGCGCCTGCTGGCCGACGCGGCCGTGAAATATAAGGTCGCCACGCAGAT
>JAJYLS010000047.1 GCA_021787555.1 Acidobacteriota bacterium
CAGGTCGCCATCGTTACCGGGGCGGCAACCGGCATCGGCGAAGCCATCGCACGACGACTGGCCGGCGCGGGCGCCGCGATAGCAGTCCTCGATTTGGATTTCGATGGCGCTCACGCCGTCGCCGTCTCGCTCGGCGGCGCATCCTTTCCCATCCGCTCCGACGTATCGCAACCCGGATCGGTTCGGCTGGCGGTCCAACAAATCCTGGATCGCGCGGGCCGCATCGATATTCTTGTAAACAACGCCGGCATCGCCGGTTCTGCCGCTCCCATTTGGGAGCAATCGGACGAGGACTGGCAGCGCAACATCGCGGTGAACCTCACCGGCGTTTTCAATTTCTGCCGGGCCGTGGTCCCGCACATGCGCAGCCGCGGATACGGAAGGATCGTGAACATCGCCTCCATCGCGGGGAAGGAGGGCAATCCACGCATGGTGCCCTACTCCGCGACGAAGGCGGGAGTCATCGGCCTGACGAAGGCGCTGGGCAAGGAATTGGCCACCGAAGGGATCTGCGTGAATGCCGTCGCGCCGGCGGTGGTGCACACCAGGATACTCGACCAACTCACCCCGGAACAGGTCGCATACATGACTTCGAAAATTCCCATGCAGCGCGTGGGCAGGCCGGAGGAGATCGCCGCGGTGGTCCACTTCCTCGCCAGCAAGGATTGCTCGTTCGTCACCGCGCAGTGCTACGACGCCAGCGGCGGCCGGGCAACTTATTAACGAGAGCAACACACAAGCGGCCGGGCCTGTCACGGAGTGACAGAACTTGCATCTTAAAATAGTTAGGGGCTGAATTTTGGCGGTGCGCGCCGGAAATCGAACAGGCCGCGGCTGGATATCGTCCGATGCCCGGACCGAGGCGGCTCTATTCGGCGTGACGAAGGCGCTCGCCTCGATCGGCCGGGGGTTCGTTTGTCTGGATGCGCGGTTCCGCATCGTACACGCTTCCGAACTGGTGGACCGCCTGTTGCAGCCCGGCGCCGCGGAGGAGTTGCGCGGGCGGGACATCGAGGACATGCTCGGCGCGGACCTCTTCGGCCAGGACGGGCCGCTGCGGCAGGCGCTGATCAAAGGCGAGCGCCGCGAAGGCTGGCGGGCGACGCTGCAATTCCGCGGCGCCGGTCCCTCGCTGGTTTCCCTGACCGTGGCGCCGCTCCAGGCGGAATCGCCGGGAGTTTGCGACTCCCGCATCGCATATATCGTGGTGTTGCGCCCGGCCGCGGAGGAAGAAGTGCCTGACAGCGGCGGCCCGACGTTTTTCTCCGGCGCGATCGCGGCTTCTCCCGCAATGCTCCAGATCTTTCGGTTGATTGAAAATCTCCGGCAGAGCGAGGCCACGGTGTTGATCACCGGGGAAAGCGGAACCGGGAAGGAAGTGGTGGCGCGGGCCATCCACCAGCATTCGCCGCGGCACGAGGGGCCGTTCATCGCGGTGAATTGCGGCGCGCTGCCCGGAGAGCTTTTGGAAAGCGAGCTCTTCGGCCACGCACGGGGAGCGTTCACGGGGGCGCATCGCGATCGCGTCGGCCGCTTCGAGCTGGCGTCCAAGGGCACGCTGTTTCTGGACGAGATCGGGGACCTGCCGCCGCCGTTCCAGGTGAAACTCCTGCGCGTGTTGCAGGAGCGCACCTATGAGCGCGTAGGCGAAAGCGAATCGCGGATGAGCGACGCACGGATCATCGCCGCGACGAACGTGGACCTGCGGCGCGCCCTGGCCGAAGGCCGCCTGCGCGAGGACCTGTACTACCGGCTGCGCGTGGTACCGATCGATGTCCCGCCGCTGCGCCGGCGCCGTGAGGACGTCCAGCCCCTGGCGAATCATCTGCTCACACGCGCCAGCAGCCAGCACGGGCTGGTGAAGCGGCTCTCGCCGCAAGCCATGCGGGTGCTGCTGGATTATTCCTGGCCGGGCAATATCCGGGAACTGGCGAATGCCATCGAGTATGCCGTAGCGGTCTCGCGGAAGGAGACCATCCTGCCGGAAGACCTCCCGGCGGAGGTCCTGAAACCGCACGCCGAAGCGGCACCCGCCGATCCACCCGGCCCGCCGGAGCCACCGCGCCGCAAGGCCGGCGGCCCGGAAATGGAGCGGATTTTGGCGGCGCTCCAGGCCCACCGCTGGAACCGTGAAGAAGCCGCCCACGCCCTGGGGCTGCACCGCAGCACGCTCTGGCGCAAGATGCGCGAATTTCGCCTCTGAAACAAATCGTTGCGCCAAGCAACACTAAGTCGCAACAAAAAGTTGCAAACACGCCCACCAACGGCCTCCACCTTGCGCCAATGGGCCGCCCACCAGTGGAAGCCAAGTTGCATTGGCAGCAACAGGATAAAAGGACCTTATAGCCTCATGTTCGAGCGAACGCCGCCGGCCTTGCGCGGCGGTTTACTTCTTTTCCTCGTCTTGAGCGGCCTGCTGATCTGGGTCTTACCTTTTAGCGCGTATACACAGGTTTCGGTTCTCCTCCACACGGCGCTGGGAGTTGCGGCCACCGTGATCTTTGCCGACTGGCAGCTCAGGCATTGGCTGGCAACGCGAAAAATGCCGCGGCGGCCGCGAAAGATTGCGGCCTACGTAGGCTTCTGGCTGATCGCAGCCAGTGTCATCGCGGGTTTTGTCATCACCTGGCAAGCGTTGTTCGGCCTGTACGCCAGCCACCTGTGGTCCCGCATTCACCTGTGGACCGGCGTGCTCGCCCTGCCGTTCCTGGCGTACCACGCGATTCCCGGCGAGTGGCGCGTATGGAAACCCGCGGCGGTCGCGGCCGGCGCTCTGCTGCTGTTGAGCGTAGTGGCCTGGCAGGCGTTCACTCCCGCGAGTCCGCGGATGCCGCAGGGGGCCAAAGATCCGTTCGCCCCCTCGAACGCCGCGACCGAAAGCGGCGCCCCGCTGCCGGTGGCGATGGCGGCCAACTCGGAGGCTTGCGGCGCGGCCGGCTGCCACACCGCAATCTACGAGGAGTGGCGCGCCAGCGCCCATCGCTGGTCCGCGGAGGACCAGTTCTTTCAAACCGTTCGCGGCGTCATGACCGAATTGCACGGCACCGCGCCCACGGAAAAATGCGGTGCTTGCCACGATCCGGTCTCGCTGATTGCCGGCTGGAAAGATCCGCGTCTGGGCAAGCACTCCCCCGGTTTCCAGGAAGGCGATTCCTGCGTGGTCTGCCACGCTGTCCGCCGCGTGGACGAGCGCGGCATCGGCAGCTATGTGCTGGGCGCGGCGCGGCCGTACCTGTTCGACGCCAGCGCCAGCCCGGTTGCCCGGCAGGTCAATCATTTTCTGATCCGCGCCTATCCCGCGCAGCACGGAAGCGATTACAGCCTGGCGCCGGTCCGCCGTCCGGACTCCTGCGCGCCCTGCCATAAGGAATTCGACGTCATTGTGGAGCAGCAGGGGCCGGTCGAGGTGGAAACGCAATATGACGACTGGAAGGCCGGCAAGTGGAATACCGAGCGCGACGCCTCGCGGCGGCTGTATTGCCAGCAGTGCCACATGTATTACCTGGACTCGGCCGACCCGTACGATCTGCGCGCCGGCCTCGGCCGCAAGCATCGCAACCATTATTTCGCGGCGGGAAACCAGTTCATGCCGGAGGCGGTCGCCGCGCAGGATGCCGCGGGACAACTCCAACGCGTGGCTGAGTGGCTCCACGGAGAGCGGGCGGTGCCGGAAATTTCCAAGCAGTGGCCGAAGGGGCCGGCAGTGGCGCTCGAAATCGGAGCGCCGCCCTCGGTTGCACCCGGAAGCCTTGCGCGGTTGCAGGTGGTGCTCTCGAACCGGAAAGTGGGGCACGGCTTTCCAACCGGGCCGCTGAATATCAATCGCGCGTGGATCGAACTGGCCGTGCGGGACGGCTCCGGGAGAGAAATCTTTCACTCGGGCGGGCTGGACGCCGCCTATCACATCCAGGCCGGCTCCTACGTGCTCAAGCCGCTGGCCATCGATCTGAAGGGAAAGATGATTATGGAAGCCGACCTGTGGCATTCCAACGGGGAGAAGTACCGGCCCGCGGTGCTGGCGGGCCAATCGGCCACGTTCGATTACGAATTCCGGATACCGCCCGATGCCCGCGGGCCGCTGGCCGTCGAAGCGCGCCTGCGGTACCGCAAAGCCAACCAGTTTTTCATGGATTCCGTGTACCCCGGGGCGCATCGGACGACGCCCATCACAGACGTTTCCACGAGGAAAACGGAAATTGCGCTGCGGCCATGAGGGGGATTCTATGAGTGCGAAGATCAGCAGGCGCGACTGGTTGCGGCGGTCCTCGATCGCCGGAGCGGCGGCGAGCGCGGGCGCCGCGGCCGCCGAGCCCGTCGGCCGCCCCGGCTGGCAAGGCGCCGACCGGGTGCGGCAGATCGCCACCAATTGCGAGATGTGTTTCTGGCGCTGCGGCGTGCTGGCGGATGTCCGCGACGGCAAGGTGGTCAAGCTGCAAGGCAACCCCGATCATCCGCTGACGCAAGGGCGGCTGTGCGCGCGGGGCAACGCCGGCACCCAATTACTCTACGATCCCGACCGCCTGAAGCGGCCCATGCTGCGCACCGGCGCGCGCGGCGAAGGCAAATTCCAGGAGATCTCCTGGGACCAGGCGCTGGATTTCCTGGCCGCGCGCCTCAACGATCTCAAGCGGAAGTACGGTGCGGAGAGCGTGGCCTTTTTTCCGCATGGCGTGGCGCCGGCCTTCTTCAGCACGCTGATGAAAGCTTTCGGCACGCCGAACAGCGCCGAGCCGGCGTTTTCGCAATGCCGCGGGCCGCGCGAAGTGGGCTACGCGCTCACATTCGGCCGTGGCCTCGGCTCTCCCGAGCCGGTCGATCTGGAAGAGACCAAGCTCATCGTGCTCATCGGCTCGCACATCGGCGAGAACGTCTTCACTTCGCAGGTAACGGCCTTCGGTACGGCCCTGGAGCGCGGCGCCAAACTCATCGTCGTCGATCCGCGCTTTTCCGTCGCGGCGTCTAAAGCGGACTGGTGGCTGCCCATCCGCCCCGGCACCGATATCGCGCTCCTGCTGGCCTGGATGAACGTGCTCCTCGCCGAAGGGAGCTACGACAAAGAGTACATCGCACAGTATGCGCAGGGCCTGCCGGAATTGACGGCGCACGTGCGCGAATTCACGCCGGAATGGGCCGAGGGAATCACGGAGATCCCCGCCGCCCGGATTCGCGAGACGGCGCGCGCCATGGCCGCCGCGCGGCCCGCCGTGGCGCTGCATCCCGGCCGGCACGCCACCTGGTACGGCGACGACACGCAGCGGGCGCGCGCCATGGCGATCGTGACGGCCCTGCTGGGAAGCTGGGGACGGAAGGGCGGCATCTTCCTGCCCACCGCCCTGAACACCGGCCACACCGCGCTCCCGCCATTTCCCAAGCCCGCGCGCGAACGCGCCGATGGCGCCGGCACGCTCTATCCGCTGGCTTCCGAGGAGCAGGGCCTCACTCTGGGGCTGGTCCGCGCGACGCTCACCGCGAAGCCGTACCCCATCAAAAGCTGGATCGTCTATGGCCAGAACGTGCTGGAGAGCCTTCCGCAGCGCCAGCAGACCTTGAAAGCGATGGCCCGGCTCGATCTGATGGTAGTGGTGGATGTGCTGCCCATGGAGCAGGCCAATTACGCCGACCTGGTGCTTCCGGAAGCCACCTACCTGGAACGCTACGATCCTCCCGCGGTGGTGGAAAGCGCCAGACGCCCGTTTGTCTCCGTGCGGCAGCCGGCATGCGAGCCACTCTACGATTCGCGGCCGGGATGGTGGATCGCGCGCGAATTGGGGCGCCGGCTCGGGCTGGAGGCCTGGTTCCCCTGGCAGACGCCCGAGCAGCATCTCGATAGCATCATCCGGCCGCTGGGCATTCGCGCGCGGCAGATTGGCGCGCGCGGCGCCGTGGCATTCGATGGCCGGCCGTACATCGAGGACCGCAAGCCGGAAGACGGGCCGCTGTTTCCTACCGGGAGCGGCAAGATCGAGCTCGCTTCGCCCATGCTGAAGCAGCTTGGCTTCGATCCCCTGCCCCGCTACAGGCCGGTTGAAGATCCTCCCGCCGGATATTTCCGGCTGCTCTACGGACGCTCGCCGGTGCATTCCTTCGCCCGCAGCGAAAACAACGCGTGGCTCGACGCGCTAATGCCGGAAAACCAGGTTTGGATCAATCGGGATGCCGCGCGCGATCTGCGGCTGGAGGAGGGCGACCGGGTGGTGCTCGAAAATCAGGACGGCGCCGCGAGTTTGCCGGTGCTGGTTCGGGTGACGCCCGGAATCCGCCGCGATTGCGTGTACATGGTTCACGGCTTCGGGCACCGATCGCGCGCGCTGCGCCGGGCGTATCGCCGCGGGGCGTCCGACACGGCGCTGATGACGCGCATCGCCGTCGATCCCATCATGGGCGGCACCGGCATGCGCGTGAACTTTGTCCGCTTGCGAAAAGCCGGGGAGGGAGCGTAGGCCATGGCACGATACGCAATGGTCATCGATCTTCACAAGTGCGTCGGCTGCCAGGCTTGTACCATGGCTTGCAATTCGGAATGGGAAGTCCCGGCGGGTTACGCCCGCACGCGCGTGCGCTTCGCCGGACCGGAGGGCGCATTCCCGAACCTGGTGGCGAGCCCGTATGTCGCGCAGTGCAACCATTGCGACAATCCGCCCTGCGTGAAAGCGTGTCCCACGGGCGCGACTTACCAGACCGACGAAGGCATTGTGGTCATCGACCGCGCGCTTTGCATTGGCTGCGGCTTCTGCGTGGAGGCCTGCCCCTACAGCGCGCGCTTCCTCAATCCGGTGATTAACAAAGTCGATAAGTGCGACTTTTGCTCCGCCCGCCTGGAGAAAGACCTGCAACCCGCGTGCGTGGCCACCTGCACCGCGCACGCCAAGTTTTTCGGCGATCTCGAAGATTCGGGCAGCGATGTCTTCCGCCTGGTCTACGAGCAGGGCGCGCGCCGCAACGAGAGCCCCGCCGCGCATCCCGGGCCGAACGTGTATTACTCCGGAAAGAAGGCCAACGTCGATCTGGCGCTGGCGGCCTTTCCCCCGCGCCCGCCCCGCCTGCTCACCCAGGGCCGCTTCTGGAAGGGCTTCGTGAAGCCGCTCGTTCTGGGCATGGTCGGCGCGACGTTCCTGGGTCAGGCCGTCGCCTTCTTTCAGCAGTTGAAGAAAGGGGAGGGCCAGTTCGATGACTAACTCCGCCAGGAGAACCAGCCATGCCTTTTGAAACATTGCCCCTCGAACCGGTTGAGCTGACCGCCGAGCAAGCCGAAGTCATGGCGCAGCGGCAGCTCAAGAAGCACCACGTCGCCATCATCCTGCTGCACTGGTTCAATGCCACGGTGTGGCTTTTGGAACTGGCCACCGGCGCCGGGCTGATCGCATCTTCTTATTTCCGTTTCGCGCCCGACTGGTATCTGGAAATCCTGACCTCGATCTTCGGTTCCCGCGCCAACATGCTGCGGTTTCACATTTCTCTGGGGGTGACGTGGATCGTGGTATTCGCGGTCTATGGGATTTTCGGGTTCCGCACTTACCTGGAGATGGAAGTGCTCCAGCGCGAGATCGCCCTCGACCGCGACGATTGGCGCTGGCTGCGCATCCGCCTGCTGCGCATGCTGAAACGCACGGCCGAGGCGCTTGCGCCGCAGGGCATTTACAATGCCGGCCAGAAATTGTTCGCGGTCATGATCTACTGCATGATTCCCGTGATCATGGCCACCGGCGTCATCATGGCGTTTCACCTGTTCGGCATGGCCGCTGTGCGGTGGTCCATCGTGGTGCATTTCCTGGCCGTCGGGGTGGTGGTTTCGGGATTGATCGTCCACGTGTACATGGGCGCGGTCTTTCCCGAGGAAAAGCCGGCGTTCTTCTCCATGATCACCGGAATGGTCAACGAGCTTTACGCGTATCGCCATCATTTCAAGTGGTGGAAAGAGGTGAAAATGCAAGAGCGAGAATGGGAGCGGGCATTCGAAACCGGGCAGCCGCCCGCGCCTGCCGCGCCCGCGGCGGAACCGCCGCTCGCCGTCCAACCGCCGGCCCGCGCCGCTTCGATTTTCAGAAGCCGCGATTACTGGCCGCCCTACGTTGCCGGCGCGGGCCTCGGCCTCACGCTGCTGGCGACATTCATCGTGATGGGGCAGGGGCTGGGCGCGTCCGGCGGTTTCACGCGCTACCTCGTGGCCGTGATTGCGAGCTTCGCGCCCGGCTATGCGGCCGCGCATCCTTACTGGAGCAATTACTACCAGCCCGGCCAGTCGCCACTCCTGGATTTCCTGGTCTTTGAGCTGATCGGTGCGGCTATCGGCGGGTTCGTCTCCGGCTGGCTCAGTGGCCGGCTGCGCGTGAGTGTCGATAAAGGCCCGCGGATCTCCAACCGCACGCGTTACGCTTTGGCCCTCGGCGGCGGAATTTTGACCGGAATTGGCGCGCGCCTCGCCCGCGGCTGCACCAGCGGCCTGGCGCTTTCCGGCGGCGCCGTACTCTCGGCCGGCGCCTTCGCCTTCATGATGGCCGTGTTCGCGGCCGGCTTTGCCGGCGCATATCTGATGCGGAGGTATTGGTTATGACCGCTCCCTTTGCCGCTTCGTTTTCTATCCCCGCTTTCATCTTTGCTTCGCTCGTCCTCGGCTTTTTCTTCGGGTTTTTCCTCGAACGCGCCGGCTTTTCCAGCGCGCTGAAGCTGACGAACCAGTTCTATTTTCGCGATTTTGCCGTGTTGAAAGTCATGTTCACCGCCATCGTCGTGGCCATGGTCGGCATCGCTTATCTGGCCATCCTCGGTTGGCTGGACATGAGCCAGGTCTTCGTTCCGCCGGCCTTCCTCTGGCCCCAGATCGTGGGAGGGCTCTTGCTCGGCGCCGGCTTTATCGTGGGAGGCTATTGTCCCGGCACCTCGGTCGTGGCCGCCTCCATCGGCAAGCTCGACGCGCTGTTCTTCATGGCCGGCATTTTCATCGGCATCTTTCTCTTCGGCGCCGGCGAGCCGGCATTCACGCGCTTCAATTCTTCCGGCTCGCTTGGCGCCCTCACCCTGCCCATGTGGCTCGACTGGAACACCGGCATTGTCGTACTCGCGGTCGTCCTGATCGCCCTGGGCGCGTTCTGGGTGGCCGAAAAGTGCGAAGGCCCGTGGAAAACATTCGCGCGCACATACGGAAAATCGCTCGAAGGAGGGAAAAATTGATGAAGGTGGAACTGAAACTCACCGGCAAGAGCCTGGCGGCCGCGGTCGTCGTCTTCCTCGCCATGGCGCTTGCCCTGGCCGCGACCGTCGCCAAAGGAACGGCCTCTGGACCGGTGAATGCCGCGAGCATCGCCCAGACGATCGATGCCGAGCAGGACCACGTGACTCCCGGCGAACTGGCGCGCTGGATCCTCGAAAAGAAGCAGGACTACCAGTTAATCGACATCCGCCCGCAATGGCAGTTCGAGGATTATCACATCCCCACCGCCATCGACATCCCGTTGACCACTCTGTTCCAGGATGCCGGTTTGAAACAGCTCTCCCGCGAGAAGAAGATCGTGCTTTACGGCTTCGGCGCGGGTCACGCCGCTCAAGCGCAGTTGCTGCTCGGCATGAAAGGCTACCGGGCCTATTCGCTGCGCGACGGCATCGTCGACTGGTGGGAGACCATCATGACGCCGACCAGCATCCGCAGCGATCCGCCGAATCCGGCCGGGTACCGCGAGGCCAAGCAACTGCGCGAACACTTCATGGGCGCGGCGCCCGGAGCCGCGGCGGCAGAACCGTCGGCACCAGCGGCCGCGCCTCCGCCGCCCACGCCGGCGCCGCAATCCGCTCCAGCTCCCGCGAACAAGCTCAAGCTGGGCCATGGATGCTCGTAATCCACGCCGCCTTCGGATTCCATGACTAAGCGCATGTGGAACATTGCGGTTCGCACGGTTCACATCGGCGTAACCGGGGTGCTCGTGGGAGGCCACGTATTCGGTATTCCGAAGGAGCGGCTGCTGCCGTGGTTGTACCTCGTTCTCGCTAGCGGCGCGGCGCTGCTGGTCGTGGAAGCCATTCCTGACTGGCGCTGGTGTTTCGAAGGCCGGGCGCTGATGCTGGGGGCGAAGCTCCTGCTGTTGTCCGCGATACCCTGGGCCTGGGGCGCCCGTGTGCCCCTGCTCTTCTCCTCGGTGGTGGTGGCGAGCCTGGCTTCCCACCTTCCGCGCAAGTACCGGCACTCGGTGTGGCTTCGCGGCTGGCCCGCTGGCAAGCTCTGGGGTCACCCGGAACAGACCCGGGCGGCGCCCATCTCTTCCTCGCACCTGACGCAGTAGCGCGCCCACGAAAGCGCATGCAGGCGCTTGGGAGGGATGGGCTCCTCACACGCGAGGCAGATCCCGTAATTGCCGGAGTCGAGGCGGTCGAGCGCTTCTTCCACGAGGCGGAGCTCTTCGTAATCCAGGTTGTTCAGGTGCAGCGAGACGAATTCGTCGTGAGTGACCTGCGCCTGGTCTTCTTCGGCGACGCGGCCCATGCGGGCGAGGGTGTCGAACTTCATGCCGAGGGCCGAGAGGACCTGTTCGCGCTTGGCGAGGAGCTTCTGCCGGAAGACTTTTTGGCTGATCTTCTTCATGTACCCTCCCCCGCCGGCTCTCGTGAAGGCCGGCAGCAAACTAGTCGAGAAACGGTAACAGAAATCTCGAAATTATACAACAGATAACGGTCGGAATCAGCGATTCCGCGTACAGCGACAACGCCGGCCCCGCTCACATGGGCGGCAGCATGTTTTCGAGCAGATCGGAGATGATCTTTTGCTCGTCGGGCGAGTAATGGGAGCGGAAGCCATCGCTCTTGATGATGGACTCGCGCTCCTTCTTGTTCATGCCTTGCAGGAGGTTCAGTGCGTAGCGGACATCCTCGCCGCGGGCCGGAGGGAGATGCGCGAGCGCCGCCATCTGCTGGTTGACGAGTGCGCGCTTCTGGGGACTGAGGCCGGCGTAGTGATTGATGTACTTGATTTCGACGGCCTGCTGCTGCTTGTTGAGGTGATCGAACCACTCGAGGTTCTTGCGGAGCTGGGCTTGGCGGTCGGGAGGGAGCTTTTCGAGCAGCATCTCGCGCTGCTGGGGGTTGGCTTTATAGAGCCGCGCGGCGAGGCTGCCGGGATGGATCACGGGCGCGCGCTGCGGCTTGGCCCCGGGGGCGGATGCACGCGGAATATTGGAGCGCGGCGCGGGCTTGGCGGCGATGTGCGGCGGCGCGGCTTTGGGCGCATTTCTCTGCGCACCGGAGGCGAAAAGCGCCCCGGCGAGTAACGCGCCGGCGATCTGGAGGAAACGGTTCATTATTCTGGCTGGCGCTACATCAGGGGAGCGCCCGGATCGGGCCGCACCAGGCGGTGGAATTCCCGAACCACCTGCATATCGTCGAGCGCCTTCTCGACCTGCTCGGGCTGCAGCGATTCGACCTGCGCGGATTCCTCGGGCGCGGGCGGCGCCGCCGCCGGGCGATCCAGCAGCACACCGGCCGTCAGCACGACCGCTACCGCGGCGGCGATCGGCAGGGCGTTGCGCGCCACCCAGGGACGCAGCGGGCGCAGCAGCAGGTCCAGCCACCCGACTTCGTTTTCGATGCGGCGATACAGCCGGCGGTCGAAATCGGCGGAGACCGGGGCCGCTTCCCAGGCATCCAGGGCTTCCCAGACGGCGCGCTGGGCATCCGCAAATTCGCGGCAAACCGGACAGATCCGGATGTGTTCCTCGAGAATGCCGGTACGCGCCGCATCCAGCTTGCGGGCGCAATAGGCCAGCAGCACCTCCGCGCTTTCCCGAGTTTCGATTGGACACTTCATAAAAACTACCCCTTCTTCCCCTAAGCCATATGGGCCAGCCGTGCGCGCAAGGTTTCGTACGCACGGAACAACAGAGACTTGACCGCGGATTCCGAACAGCTCAATACCTTGGCAATCTGCGAGTATTCCATCTCCTCATATTTGTGCATCAGGACCGCCGCTCTTTGTTTTTCCGGCAGCGTGCCAATCGCCTGGCGAATTTCGGCCAAGCGCGCCTGATATACCATATACTGCTCGATCGAGGGCCGGCTATCCGATATCTGCCGTACGGGCATCTCGGAAGTGTCGTCATCCAGATGTTCCTGCGATCTTTCGTGCTTGGTATCCCGGAGAGCGTTCAACGCGAGATGGGTGGCGATCCGGAACAACCAGGTCGTGAATTTGGCGGTCGGTTCATAGCTGGCGCGCGACCGGTAAACGCGCAGAAAAACCTCCTGCGCCAGTTCTTCGGCCACAGCATGGTTCTGCACCATTCGGTAGAGGAAGTGAACCACCGACGAGCGATGTTTGTCCAGAAGGACGCCAAAACTTGCGCCGTCTCCCTCTTTGACACGGAGCATGAGCTCCGCATCGTAGTCCAGAGCCGCTGCGGCCGCCCCCATATCAGACTTAACCCGTTCAGGCATCCGAGGTTGCGTTTCCGCGGGAATTTTGGCTTTTCTACTCCCCTTTGAGGGACCGTTCCATGAGGCGTTGGATGGCCTCCCGCGGAGATATCCCAAAGTGTAGCATCTGAAACATCTGCTCCGTGATAGGCATTTCGAGCGAGTGGCGGCGGGCGAGGTCGATGGCGGCGTTGGTGGTTTTGACGCCTTCGGCGACCATGCGCATGGAGGCGACGATTTCGTCGAGTTTGCGGCCGCGAGCGAGTTCGACGCCGACGGTGCGGTTCCGGCTGAGGTCGCCGGTGCAGGTGAGGACCAGGTCTCCCAGGCCGGCCAAACCCCAGAGGGTCTGCGGTTTCGCCCCCATGGCGACCGCGAGGCGGGTGATTTCGGCGAGGCCCCGCGTGATGAGGGCGGCCATGGCATTGTGGCCCAAGCCCATGCCGTGAAGGACGCCCGCGCCGATGGCGATAACGTTCTTGAGGGCACCTCCTAATTCTACACCAATAGTATCAGTGCTTGTGTAGAGGCGAAAGGTGGGGGTGGAAAAGGCCGCCTGAACGCGTTCTGCGAGCGCTTGCTCAGCCGATGCTACTACAAGAGCCGTAGGTTCGAAGCGCGCAACTTCGCGGGCGAAGGTCGGGCCCGAGATGACCGCAGGCTGGATGCCCAGAACTTGAACGATGATATCCGACATCAGTAGTAATGTGTCGTTTTCCAAGCCCTTCGTGGCACTGACGACGATGGAGGACCCGGCGAGGCGGGGGCGTAGTTGCTGGCAGAGGCTACGGACATGCTGCGAGGGCACCACGCTGAGGACGATTTCAGCGCCCTCGACGGCGCTGGCAAGGTCGGTCGTAACCTCAACGTGTGAAGGGAGTTGGAAACCTGGGAGGTAGACGTCGTTCTCACGGTTGGCGGACATCCGGAGGGCCAGGTCGGGCTCGAACACCCACAGGCGTACCCGTTGAAAACGGGGGGCAAGCACGATGGCCAGGGCGGTACCCCAGCTTCCCGCGCCGACGATCGCGAGGTTCTTCAATGTTTTCCGCCCCCGAAGCGGAAGACGTGCTCGGTGCCTGCACGCAGGCGGCGAATATTACCACTATGTCTGTAGATTATGAACGCTCCGGCGATGATGGAGGCGGCCACAACCGAGGCCGGTGGATGGAGAACGATCCAGACAGCGAGCGGGAAAGTGGCCGCGCCAATGATGGATCCGAGCGAGATGTGGCGGGTCCAGGCAACCACGCCGACGAACACGATCAGCACTGCGGCAAGGGCAAGGGGGGTGAGGCAGAGCCAGGCGCCGACGAAACTGGCGACGGCTTTGCCGCCGTGAAAGCGGAGGAAGAGGGGGTAGGCGTGGCCTGCCATGACGGCCAGTGCGGCGGCGGACATCCAGAGCGGGGAATGGCCGGTGAGGCGGCCGGCGATCCAGACGGCGGCGAAGCCTTTGGCGATGTCGAGCAGGAGCGTGGCCACTCCGGCGCCACGCCCGGTGGTGCGCAGGACGTTAGTGGCGCCGATATTGCCACTACCCGAGGCGCGGACGTCGGCGCCGGTTTTCCATTTGACCAAAAGATAGCCGAAGGGAATGGCGCCCAGGAAGTAGGCGATCAGGAGGGCCAGGAGCGCGGTCATGAGTTTAGGAACGGGAACTCCGCAAGTTTAGTGTATACGGAACCTTGGGTGCCGGGTTGGCTGCGGTAGAGGAAGAAGGCGCGGGCTTCGAACCCGCCAAATTCGAGCGACGGAAGCGCGGCCATGGCACCGCGCAGGCGCTCGGGGTTGAAGCGGTCCTTGATGCGGGCGAGGGTCAGGTGGGGGGAAAAGTCGCGGGTTTCGGCGGGAATGCCGAGGGAGGAGGTGGCACGGTCGGTTTCGGCGGCGAGTCCAGCGAGATCGGGCGCGTCGATCCCGCACCAGAAGACCCGCGGGGCGCGAGGATTGGGGAAGAAGCCGAGGTCGCGGATGCGGATCGGGATGACCGGCCGCGCGAGGATGGCCGCCAGGGCGGATCTCAATTCCGGCAGGCGCTCTTCAGGCCACTCCCCGATGAATTTGGTGGTGATGTGGAGGTTGGCGGGCGGGGACCAGCGCAGTTTGGCGGTGGGCCGGAGGCGGTCGAGCAGCGCTTCGAGATTGCGCACGATCTCCAGAGGGAGATCCAAGCCGGTAAAGAGCCGCATGGTTCTAACTTATCAATGTACGCCGAGCCGGGCCAGTTCCTTCGCGATCATCTGTATCATGCTGTCGAACTCCTTCGGGTCATAGCCGACGGACTGAAACAGAATGATTCCGTCCGGGCTGACGACGTAGCTTCGCGGAATACCCAAGGCGGCAAATTGCTTGTAGGCCTCGCGGTGCGGATCCGCGGCCAGGGGATAGGTATAGTTGTGCTGCGTGAGAAACCGGCTGATCTCCGGCAAGGACTGCTCGCGAGCGATGCCGATCATGGCGAACTTATCCGATTTGAATTTTCGCCAGATCTCATTCTCAAGGCGCGGCATTTCGGCACGGCATGGCGGGCACCAGGTCGCCCAGAAGTTCACCAGCAGAACCTTGCCCCGAAAATCCTGTAGCCTGACCTGGTTCCCATTCGTGCCTTCAACCGTGAATGACGGCATCGGTTCGCCCACTCGCGTATAGGCACCGGGGGGTTGTCCGGGTCCCCGCGATTGGCAGTACGCGACGGGGGAAGCCAAAACGGCGAGGATGAGAGGCGTCGCGAGTCTCATGTTTCGAGTGTAGTGGGTTACGGGAAAACCGGGGCGGACCGCAATTCACATTTCCCAATGCAGGCGCAGGGATGCGACCGAGACGGGACCCCGGTCACGATTATAAGCCGGGTTATCGATGTGCTGGTAATCCAGGGTAAAGGTCCATGCGCGGAGCGGGTGCCAGGCGTAATAGGCTTCTGTAATTGACTCGGGGCCGTAGTTCAAGCGGCCATCGCCGATGATAAAGCCGAGCCCGCCGGCGGCCAGGAAGCGCCGGTCGTCACCTGAGAGATAATTTTGGACGTGGGCGATGCCGATCGTGTCGGCGGCGCGGCGCCAGAAGCGGCCGGGAATCGAGATGCCGGCGCTGGCCGAGCGGTCGATCTGGGTGAACGCCCAGGCTTCGGTTTTGCCGTCGTTCCAGCCGTAGCGGGCGAAAATACCGAGCCCGTCTGCAAGCTCCTGCTCGGCATTGATGCCGAAGCCGTATTTTTTTGTGCCGGGGCGGCGCGTGTCCAGAATGTCCGTAGTTCCGTCCGGCAACATGGCAGCCCGAAAGGTGCCCGCGTTCTCGCGGTTCTCGAAACCCAGGAGGCGCACCGCTCCATGGCGGCGCCACGGCTGGTATCGGCGCTCCCATTCGACAGCCACGCCGCGGTTCTTCGCAACGAGCGTGTCAAAGTGGGGGCCGTTCGGTTCGGTCGGCTCCATCACGACGGCGGAGCGGAGCGACCACGTGCGCATGGCAAGCTCCTGCATGGTGCCGATGGTGTAGCCGCGCGTATCGGCGGGATAGTCCCAGGCACCGTTGTCCATGAGCGACCAGTTCATAAACTGGCGCCGCGGATCGTGGCTGTACGTGTTGTTGTCAAAAAAGTCGGTGACTGCGAACTTGCCGGTGATGAGCGTAAAGCGACAGACCGGCTGGAGACCGGCGAGCTGATTCGGCCCATCGGCGACCTCTTCGCTATCGGCACTCAGCGCCCACGTGTTCTGGACATACGCGCGTGCGACATACGGAGTGGGTGTAGCCTGGGCGACGCGGGGGATCTCGCCATTGGTGAACCCGGCGATGCCGGTCACGTCGCCGAAGCCCTTCCCGCCCGCGAGTTCGGGATTGAAGACGACCGTCGTCCAGGAATTGACGCGATACGCGAGGAAAATCGTGGCGGTGAGTGAAACTCGGCTTTCGGGATGGGCCGGGAGACTGTTCGGTCCCTCATACGGCGAATGGAACCAGCCGTGGTGCTGGCCGATGGAGGTCGCCTGGAAATGAATGTTCCAGCGCTGGGACTCGGCGGTGTCGGCCGTATCGGCGTCCTGGGCAGCGGCCACAAAGCACGCCAGCAGGACGCCCGCGATGGGCAGGATGAGTAGACGGATTTCGGGCATAGTTCACCTTCGGTGGTTTACATTGGCTTTCCTTTCGTGGATGCGGTGCGGGAACGCGCGCGTCAGCCGAACAGCTTGGCCATATCGAGCACGTGGTAAAGCACCAGCAACATCATGAGGATCAGGTACACGCGAAGGCTGAGCAGGGAAATCCGCACGCTCATGGTCATCGGCATGGGTCCGAGGCTCTCGGTGTCGACCTTGGTTTCCGGCGCGTCATCGAGCGGGTGAATCACCACAAAATGGTTCCGGAATTCGTTCTGTTCGATGGGGTTGCTCAAGGTTGCCATTTCGGTATCTCCTCGTCAGGCCTGCGCGGCCGGAAACAGTTTCGGGGCCGCCACCTGCGCGGCCAGGATCAGGGACAAGGCGAACAGGACGATGATGATGGTCCAGTTCACCAGGTTATTCCAAGGCTTGTTGGCGTAAGGGCCAAGCAGTTCCTTGTCGTTCAGAAGCAATTGCAAAAAGATGATGGCGGAGGGCAGCATCACCCCGGCGAGCACCTGTACGCCGAGAATGATGAGCTGGAGCGGGGCGCGGGGAATGAGCACGAGCCCCGCGGCGACGGCGACCGAGAGCAGGTAAACGGAATAGAAACCTTTCGCCTTCCGCCAGGGCAGTTGGAGGCTGTGCGGCCAGCCGCGGACCTCGCCGTACGCCCAGGCGCTGGAAAGCGAGATTGCGGTCGTGCCCAGCACCGCGGCGTTGATCATGAGCAGGAGGATGGCGTCGCGGAAGAAAGCGCCGGAGAACGAGCCGATATCGGCCGCCATTTTGGCGGGATCGGTGAAGGCGAAGCCGTGCACGTGCGAGGCGTTGCCCGCGATCATCATGCATCCTGCAACGGTGATGGTAATGCAAGCGCCCAGGAAGGTGTCCAGGCGCGCCCATTTGACGTCCGCGAAGCGCAGGCGCTTATCCGCGATGCAGCTCTGCTGGAAGAAGAGCTGCCAGGGAGCGATGGTGGTGCCGACGATCGCGATCACCAGAAATATCAGGTCCGCGGTAAGGCCGCCGGGCGGCATCGAGGGGGCGAACGAGCCGCGGAGAATCGCGGCTGCCGGCGGACGGAGCGTATATGCCATGGCGAACCATGCGAGATCGAGCACGCAGAGAAATACGACGGTCCGCTCCCACCGCCGGTAGCTGCCGGTGGCGGCGATTCCCACCAGCCCCGCGGCCACCAGCGGAACGCCGAGGCGCGGATTGACGCCGAACTGGTTGAGGGCAAGGTCGATGGCGGCAAACTCCGTGACCAGGGTGAGGAAATTGACAAGCTCGAGATCGATGAGGGAGAAAAGTCCCCACCACCTCCCGAACCTCTGGTAGATCATGGCGGCGTGGCCCTTGCCGGTAGCAATGCCGAGGCGGACGACCATCTCCTGGATGAAGTAAGTAACAGGCAATAAGAGCAGAACTACCCACAACAAATGAGTGCCATATTGCGCTCCAGCCTGGCTGTAGGTAGAGACCGCGCCGGCATCGTTGTCCGCCACCATGACGATGAGCCCTGGGCCGAACACCATCAGAAACGTCAGGAGGTCTCGCGCCCAGCGGGACCTTACGACGCGCCCGCGGACCGGCGTGAGATCGGGGCTGGCCGCGGGAAATGTCAAAGCTTTGTCGCTCATGAAACTCTCTCCTTTCATGCCCGCGAAAACACCTCGCGCGCTACAGCCGCGGAAAGCGCAACGCCGCCGACGGCCGGAACTACGGTGGTACTGGAGATATCGAAAGGGGGGAGCTATGGACCCCGCAAATCCGGGGCTGATCCTGGCCCTTCCGCGCTCACCACTGTTTCAACCTGTGGGAGCCGCGGCGGGGCAGGCGATGCGAGAAACGCGATCGGCTACCGCCGGAACTCCCACGCCGTGTCTCCCATACTGGGAGGCTTATCGTCGTTGGGTTCCATATACCTTTCTGGAGACGAGCGAAGCTCAGGGAGGGGAACAAAAAGGCCATTCCCCCCGCAGCGGAAGAAATGGCCAACTATCGCGAGCGATTGCTGACGGATTCCCCCACTGGTTCAAGCTTCAGCACCGCACGCCGTAGAGATCCGAGGACCTCAGCCATATTAGAGAAACCCTTAGCCCGGGAGTCCCTGGTCGCCCTGACGGCCTCTTTCGACACCGGAGGGCAATGGCCTGTTTGCCGCGCGGACGCCTCGCCTACCGAGGATCCTTGCACATCGGGACGATACGGCGAACTGAGGCCGCATTCATCCAATGCCAAGATAGCGCTTGGATTGCAGGGATGTCAACAAGAAAAACATGAAGCCGGTTTCATAGTTCCGATCTGCCGGGCATGTCCGAACGGTTCGAACGGCCTCCCCGGCCTGAACTCCTTCGCACCGGCGCGCGAATCCGCGCACGGAGGTGGGTCGGCAGCACCCCGAGCACATGAGACGAACCCGCCAAGTCACTGAAAATACACACCGAGACAAATGGCCACGGTGTTGCAAATCCATTTGTGTGATCGCTGTCCGAAGACCCACCAGGCAGGAATGCCGGTGCCAGGACCAAGAGGTTGTAGATTTTTACGACAAAAGGGTCTTATAATATGTCTTAACTGGCAGTGAATCCTATTTTGAAAGAAGGAGGGGAGAGTTGACCAGCTCATCCACCACCACCGCCCGGCCGAAGGTCACAATCGACGGCAACGAGGCGGCCGCATACGTCGCACACCAGATCAACGAAGTCATCGCGATTTACCCGATTACGCCTTCCTCGAACATGGGGGAGTGGGCCGACCAGTGGTCGGCTGAAGGCAAGACCAATATTTGGGGCACCGTGCCGACGGTGATCGAGATGCAGAGCGAGGGCGGCGCCGCCGGCGCGCTGCACGGGGCACTGCAAGCGGGATCGCTCTCGACGACGTTTACCGCGTCGCAGGGTCTACTGCTGATGATCCCCAACATGTTCAAGATCGCGGGCGAGCTGACCTCGACCGTGTTCCACATCGCGGCGCGCACGGTGGCGGCGCATGCACTTTCGATTTTTGGCGACCATAGCGATGTCATGGCGGCGCGGTCGACGGGGTTCGCCATGATGGCGTCGGGATCGGTGCAGGAAGTCATGGATATGGCGCTCATCGCGACGGCGGCCAGCCTGGAATCGCGCATCCCGTTCCTGCACTTCTTCGACGGCTTCCGCATTTCGCACGAGGTCTCGAAAGTCGAGCAGCTCCAGCCGGACGATATGCGGGCGATGATCGATGAAGACCTCGTTCGCGCGCACCGCGCCCGGGCGCTCAACCCGGAGAAGCCGGTGATTCGCGGCACGGCGCAGAACCCGGACGTGTATTTCCAGGCGCGGGAGACGGTGAACCCGTACTACCTGGCGACGCCGACGATCGTGCAGGACGCGATGGACAAGTTCGCCGGAATCGTGGGGCGGCGCTATCACCTGTTCGATTACGTGGGCGCGCCGGATGCGGAACGCATCATCGTGATGATGGGGTCTGGAGCCGAAGTGGCGCACGAGGCGATCGAAGCCATGGCGGCGGCGGGCGAGAAAGTCGGTCTGCTCAAGGTGCGGCTGTACCGGCCGTTCGCGGTGGAGCAATTCGCAGCGGCGCTGCCGGCTATGGTGCGGTCGATCGCGGTGCTGGACCGCACGAAGGAGCCGGGCGCCACGGGCGAACCGCTGTACTGCGACGTGGTGACGGCGCTCGCGGAGATGGGTGTTTCGAAGAAGGTCATCGGCGGGCGCTACGGGCTGTCCTCCAAGGAATTCACGCCGGCCATGGTGAAGGGCGTCCTCGACGAGCTGAAAAAAGCTTCGCCGAAGAACCATTTCACCATCGGAATTGTCGACGACGTGACGCACACCAGCCTGGATTACGATCCCGAGTTCTCGACCGAGGTGCCGGGGACGGTGCGGGCGCTGTTCTATGGCCTCGGCGCGGACGGCACGGTCGGGGCGAACAAGAACTCGATCAAGATCATCGGCGAGGAAACGGACAATTTCGCGCAAGGGTACTTCGTTTACGACTCGAAGAAATCGGGCGCGATCACGGTTTCGCACCTGCGGTTCGGGCCGCGTCCGCTGCGGTCGAGCTACCTCATTTCCAAAGCCAGCTTCGTGGCGTGCCACCAGTTCTCGTTCCTGGAGCGCATCGACGTGCTCAAGGCGGCCGAGCCGGGAGCGACCTTCCTGCTGAACAGCACCTACGGACCGGAGGACGTGTGGGACCACCTGCCGAAGCTGGTGCAGCGGCAGATCATCGACAAGAAGCTGAAGTTCTACGTGATCGACGGTTATGACGTGGCCAAGCAGACCGGCATGGGGGTTCGCATCAACACCATCATGCAGACCTGCTTCTTCGCCATCAGCGGCGTGCTGCCGCGGGAAGAGGCTATTGAGGCTATCAAGCACGCCATCGAGAAGACCTACGGCAAGCGCGGGGAATCGGTGGTGCGGAAGAATTTCGCGGCGGTGGACGCGGCACTCGATCACCTGCACGAGGTGAAGGTGCCGGGCAAGATTACCGCGCTGTTCGACATCCGCCCGGCGGTGCCGGCGGCGGCGCCGCAGTTCGTGCAGGAGGTGACGGCACGGATGATCATGGGCGAAGGCGACAGCCTGCCGGTGAGCGCCATGCCGATCGACGGGACCTTCCCCCCGGCCACGGCGCAGTGGGAAAAACGCAACATCGCGCTGGAGATTCCGGAGTGGGACGAGGAGCTGTGCATCCAGTGCGGCAAGTGCGTGCTGGTGTGCCCGCACAGCGTGATCCGCGCCAAAGTTTACGACGCGAAGTACCTCGACGGCGCACCGGAGACGTTCAAAGCGGTGCCGGCGCGGTGGAAGGACCTGAAGGACCGGAAGTACACGCTGCAAGTGGCGCCGGAGGATTGCACCGGCTGCACCCTGTGCGTGCAGGTATGCCCGGCCAAGAGCAAGAGTGAGGTCAAGCACCGGGCCATCAACATGGTGGCGCAGCCGCCGATTCGCGAGGCGGAAGCCGCCAATTGGGATTTCTTCCTGAAGATTCCGGAGACCGAGCGGCAGATCCTTTCGATGAACCAGGTGAAGGACGTGCAGTTGTTGCAGCCGCTGTTCGAATTCTCGGGCGCGTGCTCGGGCTGCGGCGAAACACCGTACGTGAAGCTGATGACTCAACTTTTCGGCGACCGCATGCTGATCGGCAACGCCACGGGGTGCTCGTCGATCTACGGCGGCAACCTGCCCACCACGCCGTACTGCGTGAACGAAGCCGGGCGCGGGCCGTCGTGGTCGAACTCGCTGTTCGAGGACAACGCGGAATTCGGGCTGGGCATGCGGCTGGCGGCGGACAAGCAGAACGAATACACGCGCGAGCTGGTCTGGCGGCTGGAGTCGGCGATCGGCGAGAACCTGGCCAAGGCGCTGCTGGAGGCGGACCAGAAGACCGAAGCCGGCATCTTCGCCCAGCGCGAGCGCGTGGTGGAGTTGAAGAAGAAGCTCGCGGCGGTGAACACGCCGGAGGCGCGCGACCTGCTCAGTCTGGCGGACGCGCTGGTGAAGAAGAGCGTGTGGATCGTGGGCGGCGACGGTTGGGCGTACGATATCGGCTACGGCGGCCTGGACCATGTGCTGGCGTCGGGACGCAATGTGAACGTACTGGTGCTGGACACGGAAGTGTACTCGAACACCGGCGGCCAGGCGTCGAAAGCGACGCCGCGCGCGGCGGTGGCGAAGTTCGCGGCAGCCGGCAAGCCGGTCGGGAAGAAGGACCTCGCCCTGATGGCGATGAGCTACGGCAGCGTGTACGTAGCGCGCGTGGCCATGGGCGCGGGCGACATGCAGACGGTGAAGGCGTTCCTGGAGGCGGAGGCATACGATGGGCCGTCGCTGATCATCGCCTATAGCCACTGCATCGCGCACGGCTACGACCTGGCGTTTGGCATGGAGCAGCAGAAGGCCGCGGTGAATTCGGGCTACTGGCCGCTGTTCCGGTACAATCCGGCGCTGGCGGCGCAGGGTAAGAACCCGTTCCAACTCGATTCACGGGCGCCTTCGATCCCGCTGAAGAATTACATCTATAACGAGACGCGGTACACCATGCTGGTGAAGAGCAATCCGGAACATGCGGCCAAGCTGGAGAAGTTGGCGGAGGAGGACGTGGCCGAGCGCTGGAAGCTGTACGACTACATGGCGCACATGCCGGCGGACGGTGCCGCCAAGCTCGAGGAGGTGAAGAAATGATCGACCTCACCAAGACCATAGACCTTTCAACGACTTATTTGGGGCTGAAGCTCAAGAACCCGCTGGTGGCGTCGTCGGGACCGCTGTGCACGGACGTGGGCAACGTGCGGCGCATCGAGGACGCGGGTGCGGGCGCCGTAGTGCTGCAATCGCTGTTCGAGGAGCAGATCGAGCTGGAGAGCGACGACCTGGACCGCTTCCTCATGGAGAGCAGCGAGCGCTCGGCGGAAGCGGAAACGCACCTGCCCGAGTTGACCGGCCGCGTGATCGCGCCCGAGCGCTACCTGGCACACATCGTGAAGTGCAAGAACGCGGTGAAGATTCCGGTGATCGCCAGCCTCAACGGCACGACCACGGGCGGCTGGCTGCGGTATGCCAAGCAGATGGAGCAGGCGGGCGCCGACGCGCTGGAGCTGAACATCTACTACATTCCGGTGGACCCGGCGGTGACGTCCGAACAGGTGGAGCAGCAGTACGTCGACCTGGTGCGCACGGTGAAGGCGGAGATCAAGATCCCGGTGGCGGTGAAGCTGGGACCGTACTTCACCTCGATGGCCAACATGGCGCGGAAGCTGGACGCCGCGGGCGCCGACGCGCTGGTGCTGTTCAACCGCTTCTACCAGGCGGATTACGACCTGGAAGCGCTGGAGGTAGTGCCGAACCTGATCCTGAGCAACTCGCATGAGCTTTTGCTGCGGCTGCACTGGATAGCGGTGATCT
Organism: Acidobacteriota bacterium; assembly: GCA_021787555.1. GTDB lineage: Bacteria > Acidobacteriota > Terriglobia > Bryobacterales > Bryobacteraceae > JAJYLS01. The sequence continues at coordinate 23,420 of JAJYLS010000047.1, forward strand.
ACGGCAGCGTGAAAGCCGACCTGGCGCTGACCGGCGGGGTCCACAGCGCGCAGGACGTGGTGAAGGCCATGATGGCGGGGGCGAAGGTGGCGATGATGACCTCGGCGCTGCTGAAGCGCGGGATCTCGTATCTGGACACCATTGCGACCGAACTGCTGATC
>JAJYLS010000377.1 GCA_021787555.1 Acidobacteriota bacterium
GAGTCACAGGCTTTTCAACTTTTTTCGGAGGCGGAGGAGGCGGAGCCGCGGAGGGCACCGACCCGATAATGCCGCCCAGCACGCCGCCCGGAGTGCCGCCGGCCACGCCGCCCGGCACACCGCCCACTACGCCGCCCACACCGGCCGTCGGCGGCGGCAGCTCTTCTTCTTTAATCTCCGCGATCTTTTTGGGGATCTCCTTGGGAGCCATGAGTTTGCCGGCATCGAACTGGCGCGGAATCACTTTCACGATCTTGACCGGGGGCGCGGCGGCCGGCGGCGGTGGTGGCGGGGGCGGCGGCGGAGGCGCCACCAGGAAACTGGTCAGCGTGGCCGCAGGCAGCACATCGAAATAGATCATCGGGATGATCGCCGCTATGGTAATCAGGACGATCTCGCCGATGAAGGCCACCAGCACCGTCCATGACTTTCTTGTCTTCCCTGTACCGTCAACGAATGTCTGCGCAAACATCTCCATGGCAAATGTCCTTTCCCACATCCGAGGCCTGGTTGCCTCGCCCCGAACGCCACTCCTAGATCATCTACTGCATCCACTTCCTTCTACTTCGTTGCTCGCGTCGGGCTCTTTCGTACCGCTTCGGCGCGCGCGGCCACAGGCACTCCCTTCGGCCGCTTCCGCTTATCCACCCAATTGTGCCAGAACAACACGATCGGACTGGCAATGAACACCGAAGAGTACGTTCCCACAATAATGCCACAAACCAGGGCGAACGAGAATCCGTTCAATACCGGTCCGCCAAAAAGGAACAGCGCGATCACGGTCAAAAACGTGAGCCCCGAGGTCATCACCGTGCGGCTCAGGGTCTGGTTCACCGCGCGGTTCATCACCTGCTCCAGCGGCTCCCGCCGCGAGATCTTCAAATTCTCGCGAATGCGGTCGAAGATCACGATGGTGTCGTTCATCGAGTAGCCCACCAGGGTCAGCAGCGCGGCGATCACCGTCATGCTGATCTCCTTGTTGAAAATCGAAAACAGCCCGATCGTGATGATGGTGTCGTGGAAGCACGCGATCACTGCACCCAAACCGTAAATCCATTCGAACCGGAAAGCGATGTACACTAGCATACCGCCCAGCGCGTACAGAGTGGCGAGGATGGCCTTCTGGCGCAACTCCGCGCCCACCTTCGGCCCCACCATCTGTACACTCTTGATGCTGAACGGTGCCAGATAACACTCCTTTTGAAGAGTGTTCATAATAGCAGGATTCATTCCCGGCACGGACGACAATTCATTGAAATTCGTGACGATGCCGGAGTACTTGGTGTCCCTGGCATTGATGAGGCTTTTCGCGAGATCTTCGACCTGCGTCTGGCTCATGGGCACGCCCGCCCGCGCCAGTCCGTCCTGAAGCCGGCTCACCAGCACCTGCGCGCCGGCATTGTTGAAATCCAGCTTGCCGGAATTGGGCTGCCCGAAGGTCGAATAGAGAACGTCCTGCATGTCCGTGCGGTTGACGTTCATCTGTCCTTCTTCCTGCGCCTCGGTGCCGATTTGGACCTCGTTCTCCGCCCCGCTGCCGGTCAGGTTTTGAACGGTCACCTCGCCCTTGATCTTGCCCGAGTTCGACATGACCGAGCGGATCTTTTCCAGCGGAGGCTGGTGGGCGAATTTGACCGTCATCAGCACGCCTTCTTTAAAGTCGATGCCGTACTTCAGCCCGCCTTTCAGGGCGATGCTGGTCATCCCGGCCACGGTCAATACCAGCGAAGCGATAATGAAGGGCCACTTCTTGCCCAGAAAATCGTAATTTGTGTCCTTGAATAATTCCATCGAACCATGCCGTGCCGGTATCTTCCAACTTCATTCGACACCGGCCATCTGAATTTTGTTCCCGGGCCGCAGGCTTGGGCTCGTGGCCCCCGCCTCCAGCCCTTGCCCCGGGCCCTAAATGCTGAGTTCCTCCATCCGCCGGTGCCCCGACAGTTCGTACTCGAAGATCGTCCGCGAGACGAACACCGCCGTAAACAGGTTCGCGATCAAACCGATCGTCAGGGTAACCGCGAATCCCCGCACCGGCCCCTCGCCGAATAGAAACAGGAAAGCGCACGATACCACCGTGGTGACGTGCGTGTCGATGATCGTCAGGAAAGCCTTGTTAAATCCGGTGTCCACCGCCGCGATGACCGCCTTCCCCGCCCTCAGTTCTTCGCGGATGCGCTCGAAAATGAGGACGTTCGCGTCCACCGCCATACCAATAGTCAGAATCACGCCGGCGATGCCCGGCAGGGTGAGCGCCGCGTGGAAGTAGGCAATCGCCGCCAGCAGAATCACGGTGTTCAACAGCAGCGCCAGGACGGCGTTGACGCCGGCCCGCTTGTAGTACACCAGCATCGCGATAATCACCGCCAGCAGCCCCATAATGCCCGCCATCATGCCCTCATGGATCGAGTCCGCGCCCAGCGACGGTCCTACAGTATTTTCCTGGAGCAGCTTGAGGCTCGCCGGCAGTGACCCGGACCGCAGATAGCGCGCCAAGTCTTCGGCTTCCTGCTCGCTTCCCAGGCCCATAATCCGGCCGGAGTCCTCAATCCGGTCCTTAATCTCTGCCACGCTCACCGCCTGGTTGTCCAGCACCACCGCCAGCCGGTTGCCGATGTTCGCCCCGGTGTATTGCCCGAAGCGCTTGCCGGCTTCCGGAGAGAGGGTAAAATTGGTCTCCCAACTCCGCAACCCGGTCTCGTCCTGGCCCCACCGCGCATTGCGCATTTCGCGCCCGGCCACCACCGGCGTCTTGCTCACCAGGTACCACTGTTCGCCGCTCGAGCCCCCGCGCGGCACCATGCGCACCAGCTTGGTGTTCAACGGCAGCACCCCGCCGTGCTGCGCCAGGCCTGCGTCGCGGCTCGGGAACGGCCCGTCCTTCACAGCGTCGATCTCCAGCACCGCGGTGGTCCCGATCAACTCTTTCACACGCGCCGGATCGTCCACGCCCGGCAACTGCACCAGAATCTCGTAATCCTGCCCCGCGCTGCCGTACTGCTGCACCGACGACTCCGCCACCCCAAGCTGGTTGATGCGGTTGCTGATGGTGTCGATGGCCCGCTGCACCGTGTCGCGCTTCAGGTCGATCAGGTCCGAGGGCTTCAGCCGCATGGTGTAGTCGGTGGAGTTGACCGTGGTCAACACGTAGGTCGGGTAGCTCTGGGTGACCAGGTTGCGGAACGCCCCGGATTCCGTGGCAGGAATTCCCTTAATGGTGATGTCCACCCGGTTCGCGTCGGCGATGGTCTGAGGCTCCGTCACGTCCATCCCGGTCCACTGGATGTTCTGCTTCTTCAGGTCGTCCTTCAGGCGGTCGATGGTGGTGTCGGCATCTGCTTTCACCGCATCCTGGACCTCAACTTCGTAGACGAGGTGGCTCCCGCCCTTCAGGTCCAGCCCCAGCCGGATGTTGTCCGCGACGTTCTCTTTCAGACCCGCCCAGGACTTCGGAAACCCGATAATGCCGAACACACACACCAGAATCGTCGCAACAATGACGATGGTCCGCGTCCTCAAATTTTTTTTCATGGATTCTAAACTCGTTTACTACTTATTTCTTGGTTTCCCCCACCAGGCCCGAAACCGAGCTTCGCGTCACTTGAAGCTTCACATTATCCGGCTTCACCCGCAGCACCAGGGTATCGTCGCCTTCGATCGCCACGATCGTGCCCACAATCCCGCCGGAGGTCACCACGGTCTGCCCATTCTGGAGACCGGCCAGCATTTTCTGCTGCGACTTCCGCTGCCGCTGCATCGGAAGGAACAAGAGGAAATAAAAGATGGCGAAAACCAGCAGGATGGGTAGCAGACCCAGCATGGAGTTCGGCGATGTTTGAAGGAGAAGATTGGCTGCCACGTTTAGACCAAATGAGGAAGTCACTCGACGGCGTCACGGGCGTCCCCCGAGCGCACACACCTCAGGTATTCCGGGAATGACTCCGATATTATAGCGTGCCTGATCTCACGCATGATGTCAAGATACCGCCGGAGGTTGTGCCGCGTCGCCAAAACCGCGTACAAAATCTCTCCCGCTTGGTACAGATGACGCAGGTAGGCCCTGGAGTATCTGCTACAAGTATAGCACTTGCAGTTCGGGTCCACCGGCCGGGGGTCGTCCCGGTACCGCGCGTGTTTTATAATGAGGCGCCCCTCGGAGGTGAACAGGTAGCCGTTGCGCGCGTTGCGCGACGGCAGCACGCAATCCATCATGTCCACGCCGCGGGCAACGTATTCCGCCAGTTCCGCCGGCATCCCCACCCCCATCGCATACCGCGGCCGGTCGCGCGGCAGGATGTCTTCCGTGGCCTCGACCATCTCCAGGCTAAGGGGGCGCGGCTCGCCCACAGACAGGCCGCCGATGGCGTACCCATCCGCGTCGAGTTCCCGCAGCGCCTCGGCGCATTGCCGACGCAGGTCCGGGAACATGGAGCCCTGCACGATCGGAAACAGCCGGCCGCGGCCGGTCCCGTCCGGCGCCACAGTCTCCATGCGTTTCCGGTAATGCGCCATGGCCTCGCGCGCCCAGCGCACCGTCCGCTCGATGCTCTCGCGCGCGAACTCGTGGCTCACGGGATATTCCGGGCACTCGTCGAGCACCATCATGATGTCGCTGCCAAGGGCGAGCTGCGCGTCCACGGTCGATTCCGGCGTGAACGTGTGCAGCGCGCCATCCAGGTGCGACCGGAATTCCACGCCGCGGTCGGTGACTTTGCGCAGCGGGCTCAGGCTGAACACCTGGTATCCGCCGGAATCGG
>JAJYLS010000378.1 GCA_021787555.1 Acidobacteriota bacterium
TACGTCCCGCCCGGATCCGACGCCGTCACCCGCCGGAAACCATTATCCTCGTTGATGATCGTCACCGCCGCCTGGGGAATCCCGCCCTGCGAAGTGTCCGCAATACGTCCGTACAGTTCCCCGAAAGGCTGTGCGCCAGCCGGCATGGAAGCCAACACCACCAGCGCAACCGCCCCGGCACGCATCATTCCTCCTGACTCCTGACTCCTGACTCCTGACTCCTCAACTCCTAAATCCTCTGCACCCGCCGCAGCGTGTACAGCTCCGCCTTCATGTTCTCCCGCTCGAAGCGCCTCCAGTCGTCGTTCACATGCAGAAACTTGCCGCTGATGTGATTCGACCGCTCCGAGGCCAGAAATAGCGCGAGTTGAATCTGTTTTTCCGCCGGAATCCCACCCGTGATCTGTACCTGTTCGGCGTCCTCGATCTCCCTCCGCCCGGCCCGCTCCTCTCCCGCGTGCAGAATCTCGTCGGTCATGTGCGTGTAGGCCCCGCCCGGAGAAAACGCATTCACCTGTACGTTGTAGTCCCGCACCTCGTCCGCCAGGCACTCCCCCAGCCGCACCACCGCCGTCTTCGACGCAGCATACGCCGTGAAGTTCGGCCGCGACCGCCCCGACCCGCCGCCCACCACCAGGATGATCTTCCCCCACCGCCGGTCGATCATCCCCGGCAGCACCACGCGGCAGCAATTCGCCACCCCAACCAGGTTGATCGAGATCGTTTCGCCCCATGCCCGCGGCTTCGTCGCCAGCAGCGGTCCGATCGGCCCCTGGATCGCCGCCGCCGCCACCAGCACATCCACGCCGCCGAACACCGCGCGCATGCGGTCCGCCGCCGCCACCACCTGGTCCAGGTCCGCCACGTCCGCCCGCAGCGTGATCGCGCTTCCCCCGGCCTGCTCGATTTCCAGCTTGGCCAGATCCAGCTCGGCCTGGCTCCGCGCCAGCAGCCCCACGTGCGCGCCCGCCTGTGCGAATCCCATCGCCAACCGCTTCCCGACCCCGCGACCGGCGCCGGTGATCAAAACCCGCTTCTCCTGTATGTGCGTCAATGCCCTCTCGCCGAACCCCGATTGTAATCCACAGCCAGTAGCTATAATCACTGCATAGTGTCTGAGAGCCGCGCCGATGGCGCCACCGCAACCTGGACTGCGCCCCGCTGTCCCTTCGCCATCGAATATGCCCTCCGCCCGCTTGACGATATCCGCCTCGCCATCATCGATGCCTTCTTTTCCCTCCCGCGCGGGGGCGCGGAAATCGGCGGTATCCTGCTCGGGCAATACCAAAACCGCCGATTGTTAATTAATGATTCCCTCGCGCTCCAATGCGAGCACGCCTTCGGTCCCGGGTTCACTCTCTCCGCCCAGGATCGTGCCCGCCTGGAAGCTCTCCTCACATCCGCCTCCCTGAATCCTTCGGACCGCCGGCCCGTCGGCTGGTACCACTCCCATACCCGCAGCGAGATCTTTCTCTCTGACGCCGACTTGGAGATCCACAACCGGTATTTCCCTGAGCCGTTTCAGGTTGCCCTCGTCCTGAGGCCACACACGTTTCAACCCACACGCGCGGGTTTCTTCTTCCGCGACGCCTCGGGTGCAATCGACGCCGCCGCCGGCGGGCACGAATTCGTCCTGGAAACGCTGCCGCTGCCGCCCCTCCCCACCCCCGTGCCCCGCCACGAACCCTCTCCCTCCAGCCCCGTAATCGCCGAGCCGGCTCCCGCCCCGGGCTCCCCGGCGCCGCTCACCCCACCCCAGGAACCGCCTGCTGCCGCCGGTCTGCCGACTCCCAAGTTCCTCGATGTCGCGCCGACCGCTCCCTGGACCCAATCCGGACGCTGGCTCGGTTTGCTCTTGCTGGTAGCTGTCGGCGTTGGCATGGCGGTGGCCTACCAGACCCGGCACCTCCGGATCCCACGCCTCTCCGCTCTATACACTAAGGTCGCTGCCGCTCCTACCCTCGGCCTGAACACCCTCGATAGCCAGGGCCAATTGCAGATCCGTTGGGATCGCAACTCTTCCATCCTCCGCCGTGCCGCCAATGCCATCCTGAGCATCGCCGATGGAACTGCCCGGCACGTCATCCCTCTCGACGCGACGCACCTCCAGACTGGCGTCTTCACCTATGCCCGCCAAGCCGAGCGCGTGGACGTCGCCATGACCGTCCTTTCGAGCGGTGGCCGGACCTTCCGGCAGGCAACCACGTTCCTCGGCGCTCCTCCGCCGCCGCTCCCCGCCGCCGCCGACGACCTCCGGAACCAGCGTGACACCTTACTTCAGCAGAATGCCAAGCTCACACGGGACCTCCACCGGGAAACCATCCAAGTCAAGAAGCTGCAACGTTCCGTTGCCGATTTGCGTGACCAGCTACAGCACGAGCGGCAGCGCCGCTTGGGAAATCAGAACCCCGTCTCTGGCAAGTAATTTGCACTGACCAGCCCGCGGCGGAGCCGCGGCCGCCGGCAAAATTGGGTTCGTTCTGCCAAATTCGGTCGGCCGCCGCCAAAATTGGCTTCGTTTTTTCACCGCTGCCCCGGCCCGCGCCCTTCGTTCGGGTGCATCAGCGGAATTTCACCCATTAAGGTCCGGTGTTTTCACCCATTCCCCGTGTAGGAAAATCCCCCGGGCTTCCGTTGGGTTTCCCGACACGTAGATAATAAAACAGTTATGGATCTGTTAATCCCATAACAACTTTGGCCAGATGAATGCTCTGGGGGACGTGCTCGGTCGCACCGGGCAACCCGCCCGTGCGGGCAGGCTTTTGTGTATCTTGGGTGTTCGTAAAAAATGTTGTGTCTCAATTTGGAGAAGAAATATGCGGCTTCCTTCGATGGTTTTCGCGGTCGGGCGTTATGCAGCGGCGCTGGCGGTTATCGTCGGCTCAGTGGTCCTCATCGGCGCGCCCAGGAGAACCGGGTTCAACAAACACGATAAGGCTTACTATGCCGATGCCTCCACCGTGCAATACGTCCGGCCGGGATTGAATATCAGCATTGTCTCGGCAAAGATCGCCACTGACGGCACGATCAGCGTCGATTACAAACTTACCGATGTCGCCGGATCGGCAGCCCAATCTCTGGACCTGACGGGGGTTCAGACGCCGGGTGCGATCACGTTGGGTTTCCTGGCCGCCTATATTCCGCAGGGGCAGGAGCAGTATTATTCTTATGCATTCAAGACGGTGACCCAAAGTGGCCGGACGGTGACTCAAGCGGCCCCGGATTCCGGCGGCACGACCCAAACCGTCGCCCTCGGTGAGTACATCTACACCTTCAATACCAAAGCAGCGGCGCAGGGCGGCGGCGTCTTCGATCCGGCCGCGACCCACCGCATCGGAATCTATGGAAGGCGCGATCTGACCGAGTTCGACCTCGGCACCAATCTCGCCTCGGCCACTTTTGACTTCGTCCCGGCGGGCGGAACCCCCACCCCGCGCGATGTCATCCGCAGCGCTACGTGCGACAAGTGCCATGACCAGATCTCGCATCACGGTGGCATGCGGCGCGGCATCGAAATGTGCGTCATGTGCCATACGCCGCAGACCAGCGATGTCTATACCGGGCAGGTGCTCGATGCCAAAGTCTTCTATCATAAGATCCACATGGGTAGCCAGCTTCCCAGCGTGCAGGCGGGCAAACCCTTCGTGGAGGGCAACGATCCGGCGGACTATTCCACTGTTGTGCTGCCCTCCGATCCGCGGCGTTGCAGTTACTGCCACGAATCTACCACCGGCGCTACCCAGGCCAACGCCTGGCTGACTCACCCCAGCCGCGCAGCGTGTGGCTCCTGCCACGACGACGTGGACTTCGCCAGCGGCGCCAACCACCCCGGCGGGCCGCAGCCCGACGATTCGCTCTGCTCCACCTGCCACCTCCCGCAGGGCAACTTGGAATTCGACGCCTCCATCAAGGGTGCGCACACCATCCCGCAGGAATCTACCAGCGCGCCCGGCGTCAACGTGAATATCACCAAGGTAGACAACGGCGTCGCCGGTAAGGCTCCATCCGTGACCTTCACCATCAAGGACAACGCCGGCCACGGCATCAGCATGGCCGATATGACCGGCGGCTCCAACCGCATCGCGCTGGTCATGGCCGGGCCGACCACGGACTACGGCACTACGAGCTTCGGCTCGGATGTGACCACGCCCGGCTACGTCTCCGAAAATCCCGTGCCTTCCGCGCAGTGCAGCCCCGATGGAACCTGCCTCTACACCTTCCAGCATTCCATCCCGGCCAACGCCACCGGCACCTACGCCATTGGTATCGAAGCCCGCCGCGGTTTGACCATCCTGCCCGGCACCACCTCGCAGCAGACCACCGAGTACGGCGCCAAGAACGTGGTGTACTACTTCTCCGTGGATGGCTCGCCCGTGCAGCCCCGCCGCACGGTAGTGGCCATCAACAATTGCAACCAGTGCCACGCCCGCCTCTCGATGCACGGTGAAAACCGCAACCAGATCGAGATGTGCGTCCTCTGCCACAACCCCGACGACACCGACGCCTCCATGCGCCCGAAAGCGAAAGATCCCGCTCAACAGGCCCTGCCGCCGCAGGCGATCAACTTCGCCCAGATGGTTCACAAAATCCACACCGGCCAGAACATGGTGAAGTTTAATCGTACCTACGTGGTCGTCGGATATGGCGGCAGCATTAACGATTTCAGCAACAACTTCGCTCCCGTCCCGAAATCCATCGCGAATACGGGCGTGCGCTTCCCGGCCCTGAGCCCACAGGG
>JAJYLS010000379.1 GCA_021787555.1 Acidobacteriota bacterium
CCGGAAGCCCTGCCTCACACCGAAGCCCCTGTAGTCACGCGCAAGAAACTGGCCGAGCGCCGAAAACCCCGATAAGAACCAGTGGGTTAGCAGGAAAAATCTGCCCCGCCTCAGGGGTGAACATCCACTACAAAACGCCGGCGGCTATAATCCGTACCACCTCAGTTGCCGATAGATATTGCGAGGCACTGATGCACCGTCTGAAACCGGTTGCCGCCATTCTGCTGTGCGCCGCCGCGGGGCTTTCGCAAGCTCTGCCGCAAGGCGTGCGCAAGGTTACCGCGATGGAAGGGATCACCGAATACGCCTTCCCCAATGGGCTGGAAGTCCTGGCGTTCCCCGATTCTTCCAAGCCGAAGGTGACCATGAATCTCACCTACAAAACGGGCTCGCGGCAGGACGGCCACGGCGATACCGGCATGGCGCATCTGCTGGAGCACATGATGTTTCTCCAGACCGCCACCCGCCCCAATATCAAGAGGGAGCTGATGGATCACTGCGCGGTGATGAACGGCAGCACCTCCTGGGACCGCACCAAGTACTATGACACGCTTACCGCCACGGACGAGGACCTGCGCTGGGCGCTGGAGTTGGATGCCGACCGCATGGTCCATGTGCGCATCGACAAGTCCCTCGTGGACAAGGAGATGACTGTAGTGCGGGACGAATTCGAGATGGGCGGGAACAATCCCACCCAGATCCTGTTCCAGCGCATGCTGCAGACCGCCTATCTCTGGCATGCCTATGGGATATCCCGGTGGGCAACCGCTCGGATAACGGCTGTCCTCACAATCTGGAGGAGTTGATGGACGACCTCATCCATTCCATCGAAAGCATCCGCCGATCACCTGCGAAACTCCGCGGTTGCATCAAGCAATCGGGCCTTCCCCCTTTTTTGCGCTGATTATTGCATTATTTATGCAGTAATCTATATGATCGCTCCGGCGCTGTTCGTCCACAGTGACATGGGGCACGGGCAATCCGTGCCCACATTCGATCGGCGCGTTACCCCGGCTTACGGCCAAAGTACGTTGAATACGCAGAACCCTGCGCAATGCAGTGGACCGCGGCGCCCGCCCGCCGCAAAGTCTCGATCAGCGGTTGCGGGCGAAAGGAACTGTGCAGCACGACCGCCTCACCCGGCCGCAGCGCTCCCATGGTCTCGCGGATTTTTCCGATCGGGTGAATGCCGCGTTCGAGCATCAGGTCGGCATTCACTTCTTCCACCACGTGGGCATTCGCCAGCCAGGCTTCCTCGCCGCACTCCTCCTGTGCCGCCTGCGCGACCGCCAGCTCCGCTCCGTTCTGTCCAACGAACTCGCGGATGCGGCGAATCATCTCCCGCAGACTCACACCGCCGATGCTGGCCGCGTGCTCCAGCGTTGCTACTTTTGCGACAGTCCGGCGAACCACCGGGTTCCGCAACTTCGCAAAAGCGGGCGCCATCTCAATAAGGATACCCTGGACTTCCGGGTACGCTTCGAGCAGCGCACCGACTTTCGTCTCCGGGCCGATATAGAGGCTCATTGGGCGCCCGCCGATGCCGGTTCATCGTATTCCAGCAGTCTTCGCTGTCCCTCGATAGCCCTGATCTTGCTCACGTCCTGAGTGACCTCCAAGGTTCCCAGGTACCCGCCATCCGCGCTCCTCACCGCAAAATAGCGGATGTGGGCAAAACGGCCCGTGAACGGTATCCAGAACTCGGCGACGTTCTGCCGGCCGCTCCGGAAATCAGCGAGAATCCGGTCGACTACATCCACGCTTCGCGGCGGGTGGCAGTTCTGCACCTTGCGCCCGATAATCGCGCGGCTACGGGCGAAAATGCGGTGCGGGCCCTCCGAGAAAAAAGCCACCTTGTCGTCCGCATCCACGAAAGTGAGATCCACCGGAAGCGTCGAAAAGATCCCGATCAGTTGCTCCAATGTGAGGGTCCCCGTGGGAAAACAAACGCCGCCGGTGTTGGATGGCAGGTCCGCCGGCTCTGAGTCCGCCGGCCGGTAACCCTCGCGCGGCTCAACCAGGCACCAGCCGTAGCGCGGCGAAGAGGCCCAGATCTCGGCCCACTCATCCGGCGTGAACTTCTCCAGGCACAGGGGAAGGAGGATTTGTTCCTCCTTGTGGATCATTTCGCGTATTGCGGCCGCCGCCGTAGCACCCGTGATTGCGGCCAGGATCTTGAGTTCATCCAGGGCAACCTCGCGCTCCCGCAGAGCGGCGCTGAGATCTTTCAGAAGGTCGCGAATCTCGTCGTCCTTACCCCACATCACCTTGGAAGGTCCGGAGATCCCGTGGCGCTCCAGACCGGTGAAGAACAGGTGCTCCTTGCGCTGATAGTGCTTGTCGATATCCTGCACTTCGTTGAGCGCCTGACGCCAGTCGAGAAGCAGACCGGCGGTGGCCCCGTCGTCGCCGTTCTCGAGAATCCGGTCCATGGCCTGCTGCATTCGCGCGAGCGATTCGCCGATCGCTGCGTTCTCCCTGCGCAAGGTGTCCGCCGGATGACCGGGAGGAACAGAAGCCGGCGCCAATTGCACCAGGACCTCGCGGGTAACCTGCGAGTGCAGGTCGCACATGCCCTGAATTTCCTTCACCGGCATGCCCTCGGCAATCAACTCCTGTTCCATGGCCGCAATTTCCGAGTAGTCGGTCTCACAGACCAACTGCTTGAGACTGCCCTTGACCTGATCCGGTGCCTCGCCGGCATGCAGGCGTTTGATGATGCTCTTGAGCATCTGTACACGCTGTGCCCGATTGTCAATCAATTCGCTCATCTTCGCTTCCAATCCGAGCTTAACCGAGAGCGGCTCTCTGCGCTATGACTTAAGTCACGGGCCTTCTCGACGTCTCGGACCCCCGCGCGGGTGGTGGAGTGCCCGGGTCAGAACGTCAGGGCTTTTTGCGCGCCGCGCTTGAGGTCTGCGAGCGATGGCAGCATCGCCAACTCCAGGTTCGGTGCGGAAGGCACGAAGCTGTCTCTGGCGGTGACGCGCACCACCGGTCCATCCAGTGCGCCGATGCAGTTTTCCGCGATGCGCGCCGCGACCTCGGCGCCGAAGCCCGCCGTAAGCGTATCCTCATGCGCGATCATGACCCGGCTGGTCTTGCGCACGCTCCGATAGATGAGTTCCTCGTCCAGCGGCACGATGGACCGCAAGTCGATCACTTCGAGGGAGACGCCTTCTTTCTCCATTTGACGGGCGAGGTCCAGCGCCATGTAGACCGTGCTGCCCCACGTGACGACCGTCAGGTCCGTTCCTTCACGGCGGACAGTGCCGCAGCCGAATGGGATCGTATAATCGGCATCCGGTTCCTGCGTTTTTGCCTGCAAGCGCCGGTACAAGCCTTTATGCTCCAGGAATACTACCGGGTCCTTTGAACGGGCCGCGTTCTTGATCAAACCCTTGGCGTCTTCGGCACAACTCGGGTACACCACCTTCCAGCCCGGGATATGAGCGAAGAACGACTCGACGTTGGCCGAGTGCCAGGGGCCGCCCTTGATGTAACCTCCCACGGCCACCCGTACTACCACGGGGCACTCCCATTCTCCCTGGCTGCGCCAGCGAACCGTGGGGATCTCGTTGCGGAGTTGCAGCGCGGCGGGCCAGAGATAGTCGCCGAACTGCATTTCGACAATGGGCTTGTAGTCGCCGATGGCCATGCCCGCCGCCACCCCGGCAATGCTGGCTTCGGCCAGCGGCGAATTGACGACGCGGCCCGGGAAGGCGGCGCTCAACCCTCGCGTCACTCCAAAAACGCCCCCTTTCGGATCGGCCACGTCTTCGCCCCACATCACGATTTTCGGGTTGCGCGCCATCTCCTCGCGCAGTCCATGATTGATGGCGTCGATCATCGTAACCGGCTCCCCGGCACGACCTTCTTCTCCGAAGCGGTAATCCCCGCCGGGCATTCCTGCCAGTCCATGCGCGCCGCTGCCTGTGGGATGTACTCGGACGTATCCTTGCGATGGTGTGGTTGCAGCGCCACCAGATAGCCTTGCTGTAAGTTTCGGAGTTTCTTGACATTGCCGATGGTCATCATGCCGCGGTCGCCTTTTCCTTTTCGATCCGCTCCTTTGCGGCGAGCAGGTCGTCCAGCGTTTGATACCAGAGCTTCAGTTGATCGAAGTCAACTTTCACCCGGCGCGACGGTTTCCACGCTGGCATCCAGCGGCTGCCCTGTGCCGTGCACACGTAAAAATCTTCCAGCCATTGCGCCAAGGCTTGCTCACTGCCGGGACCAGTGAGGCGCTTGGCCAGCATAGGAAAGACTCGTTCGGACCGGGGCTGGCCGTGTCGTAGCGACTTCCCGCCCGCATCCAGAATCGCACCCAGAGACAGTTTTTCAAACCACTGCCGGGCAACCAGGATGGGTCCCCAGGTCGAGGCCCGCGGGGTGGAGACGTCAGCCGCGGGAATCCCACGGGGCGCGGAAGACTCGTCCTGTAAGAGTCGGATCAGTGCGTCGAGATGAGGCGCGAGAAGATCCTTGCGGCCGAGGTGGGCGACGATCCGCTGCTTGACCTTGTCACCGTCACGGAAGGACTCCACGAGCCGCAGGTACGCATGCCGGCCGTTGGGCGCCTTGACAGAACGAAGGAACCAGCCGCGCCTCCTAGACCGAAGTTCCCCTAAGAAATAAGCCGCAATTCGCGGGCAATCCATTGATTCTTTTAGTACATAGCTCTAATTTTCGAGCGGCATAATGTTCCCATGTAAATGCCCATGAGGATGCTTGCAT
>JAJYLS010000380.1:0-1688 GCA_021787555.1 Acidobacteriota bacterium
CGGGTTTTCTTGATCATCTTCGTGCTTACCGTGGAAGTGTAACCCAAGCGCGCGGCGTTCGGGCCTGCGGCGAGCCGGACGAGTCCTCGTAGGGGGAAAGCGGCGGAAGCTTCGAATCGTCGTTCAGATCGAGGAGCCATGCCCGCCGCCCAGAAAAGTACCGGATCAATTCCCCGTTCTTCGCGCTTCCCATGTCGTGCGCCCAGACGATCTTCTGTTTGTCGATGTCCGGCCCGTTGAGCACCCATTCGTAAAGGAACCTGTGCCTGGTCCCGTAGCGCACGATCACCAACTGCTTGCCGGGCATCCTGTTCAAGGAGCCCACAATTTGCTCCCGATGCGGATTGCCGGACCGCGAGCAGCACCAAGACATGTCTAGGTTGAACGAATTGTGTTGATGCGATAACGCCGGCACGGTAGCCCGCGCCGCCACGACAAGTAGAATCGCGAGGGGGACGAAGCGATACATCGCCAGCAGCCATGGCCGACGGCGTGCGCCGATTGCGCGCATGTGGCGCGCCCCCTGCAAAAGCAAAATCAGGTACGCTGCCGTCACCGGTGAACAGTAGTGTGGATATCGGGACTGCTCCACCAGCAACGTGGCCAGCCCTGCCAGCAACACAGCCACGGGAAGTTGCATGCGTCTATCCCGAAATGCCCGCGGCGCGAAAACCAAATAAGCTGTCAATGCCGGGCCGACAAAAAACGCCCACAGCATCCCGGCGTCCAGGGCGTTCAGATACACTCGCGACGCCGGATCGGCGACCTTCTTGTGCTCCGCCACTTCCCAGAGGAAGTAATTGTGCATCGCGCGAAACTCATGTGCATGCGGAACCACGGGAAACCAGGCCAGCGTCAACGGCCAGCCGTACTCTTGTTGGTTCACCTCGTACGGAAGCCGTAACGGACTGCCGGTCACTTTCGCGTTGTACCACGCCAGCATTCCCGCGCTGAGCACGAGCAGGCACACGACGGGCGCAGCGGCGCGCAGCAGAGCCACGAGGCGCGCTCGCCCTCTGAGCCGGGTCAGCCGCGCTAACATCGCAACCGCGACCGGCGCGCACACCGCTGCGCCTTCGAACGGTCGCGAAAACAAAAGCAGCGCGATACCCAGGCCCATCAGTACCGCCGGACCGACTCTTGCACGCCGGGCGAGCCTCGGAAACGCGCCAATGACAAGCGCGCCGCCTAACGCACTCACAGCACCACCCCAATAGCTGTTTATCCAGTAGTTGAACAGGCCAAAGCGAAGGATCGCAATTAGGCCACCCAAGGCCGCCCAGAACGGCGGCAGCCACCCGCGCAGCGCCCAGCAGATCGCCATGCACATCAGCGCTACGCTCAGCACAACGCCCGCCCACAACGACCCGGTCAATGCCTTCCCAATCGCCAGAAAAAATCCCTGCGCCGGCATGTACATCGATGCATAGGTCGGCCGCAGGATCACCTGCATGGTCTGTAGGTGTTCCCACATCGGCGGTGTCGGGTTGCTGACGCGCCCTAGCAAAAGAGTCTCCGCGAGCAGACGATGGCTGAACTCATCCACAATCAGCGGCTGCGGCACTCCCTGAAAGGGAAGCATGGCCAACCGAAGCAGAACCGTCAGCGCCCCGATCGCAAGATAGAAGGGGGCGCCCCGTTGGACGAAATCGTGGCACCATCGCTCCGTACGCCGGAATCCACGGTCC
>JAJYLS010000380.1:1698-4702 GCA_021787555.1 Acidobacteriota bacterium
CGGTCCCACAGCCTGGGGCAAAATACCGCGACGCAGGCTGCCAGCGCCACGAGCGCGACCTCCAACTCATTCAGATCCGTCCGAAGCGCCAGGATCAGGATGGCGATGAGACTCCCAATGGCGTCCATATCTGTTCCACGTTGCCTGGCGCGGTCCGCCTTACCGCCAGATTTGCCGTTCTCCTAGCTTAGCGGCGGCGCCGGGAACTCGCCACGTGCCTTCTCGATTGCGATGCCGATTTCGAGCAGTCTCGCCTCCTCCCAAGGCCGGCCCACGAGCTGAACACCCACCGGCATTCCCTCCGCATCGCGACTCAGCGGCACCGTCAGACCCGGCATGCCGAATAGGTTGAACGGCGTCGACGGCATCATCGCTTCAAACTGGCTGATCTCTTTTCCCGGCGTAACGTAGCGGCGCTGGCGGTGCCGGAATGCCACGGTTCCGCAAACGGGCAGCAGCAATACGGGAGTATTCCGCATCTGCCGCAGCAGGTCCGCGCGCATCTTGTCGCGGAGCGCCAGTTTTTCCACCACCTCCGACGCGGTGGGTTGCTTCTCTTCCAGCGCGCGCTTCAGGAACTCGGTGCCCGTCCAATGCGCCTCCGCCTCGCGGCCTTCAATCACCTTCCGCGTAAACGGCGCCGGCAGGATTCCAAAGAAAAACCACCACAGGTTCGGCGCGCGCTCCATCCCTTTCGGACGGAACTCGTCCACCGCAAAACCGGCGTCCCCGAGTAACCTCGCCGCCGTCCGCACCGCCTCGCGCACCGCGGGCTGCACCGGCACCTGGTAAAACTGCTCCATCACGCCGATGCGCGTCTCCTCCGTCCCCCTCCAGTCCACCGGCACCGGCGCCGAAAACGGATCCTCGGTGTCATTCCCCGCCAGCACGTCGTAGAGAATCTTCACGTCTTCCACGGTCCGCGCCATCGGCCCGCCCACGCCGAGCAACCCGCCCGGATGGTTGATCGCCGGCACGTGGCCCGCCGCCGAGCAACGCCCTGGTGTCGGCTTTAATCCCGCGATGCCACAGAAGTGCGCCGGCACGCGAATCGATCCGCCGCCGTCGCTGCCGATGCCGCCCGCCGAACAGCGTGCCGCGATCAGCGCCGCTTCTCCGCCGCTCGATCCTCCGGGCGTCCGATCGAGATCCCACGGGTTGTTCGTCCGCCCCGTGATGTAATTGTCCGTTTCGTAATTGCCGAGAAACTCCGGGCAGTTCGTCTTGCCCAGAACGATCGCACCCGCCGCGCGCAATCGCGCCACCGCGGCCGCATCCTCCACCGCCGGCGTCAATCCCCAAAACCGGCTCCCGCACCGCGTCGGCACTCCCGCCACGTCGAAGCTGTCCTTCACCGTCACAGGGACCCCCTGCAACGCTCCGTCCGCTTCCCCGCGCATCAGCTTGTCTTCAGCGACGCGCGCCACCGCTCGCGACTCCGCTTCGAACTGCATCACGAACCCGTTAATTTCCGGGTTCACTCGCCCGATCTGCCGCCAGTACGCCTCCATCACTTCCATCGGCGACAACTCCCGCTTCCGCAAGCGATCCCGCAATTGAGCTAACGTCAACCCCACAGGCATAAGCCTCATTGTAGAAGGCGCGGCTACAATGAAAGTCGTGCCCGCATTGTCCTTTGAGCAGGCCCGGGACTGTGTTCTCGCTCAACTCAGCCGCCACGCTCTTGCCCCGGCCGTCGAACAGGTCTCACTCGTTGACTGTCTGGGCCGCGTCCTCGGCGAACCCATCGCGGCGGACCGCGACTATCCCGCGTTGCCCCGCGCCATGCGCGACGGATTCGCCGTGCGCTCGGCCGACGTGCCCGGCACTCTCCGTATCGTGGGCGAAGTCCGCGCGGGCCAGCGCCTCGATCGCGAACTCGCGGCCGGGGAAACCGTCGAGATCATGACCGGAGCGCCCGCCCCGCCCGGCGCCGACGCCGTCATCATGGTGGAGCACGCAATGCGCGAGGGAGACCGCGTCACTCTGCCCGCGGCCAACTCGGGAGCCAACATCAACCCCGCCGGCATCGAAGCCCAAAAAGGCGACACCGTCATTCCCGCCGGGCGCCGCCTCGGCTACGTCGAAATCGCGGCCCTCGCAACGACAGGCTGCGCGCTCGTCCCGGTCTACCGCCGCCCCGACGTCGCCATCCTGGCCACTGGCGACGAACTCGTCGGTGTCGAAGATACTCCCCGGGAAGAACAAATCCGTAACTCCAACGCCTATTCGCTCGCCGCGCAAGTTACTCGCGCCGGAGGGCGGCCGCTGATTCTTCCCGTGGCCCGCGATGACTGGGAGTCCACTTACTCACTCGTCGCCCGCGGCCTCGCCTCCGATCTGCTTCTTTTAAGCGGCGGCGTTTCAGCCGGAAAGTACGATATCGTCGAACGCGTGCTCTCCGGCTTCGGCGCCGAATTCTTCTTCGAACGCGTCGCCATCCAGCCCGGCCAACCCCTTGTCTTCGGCCGCGCGCAAAACCGATTCTTCTTCGGCCTGCCGGGCAACCCCGCCTCGACGATGGTCACCTTCGAACTCTTCGCCCGCGCCGCCGTGGAGGCCCTGTCCGGAGCGCCCTTTACCGCCCTCCCGCTTCTCCATGCCCGCTTGCGCAAACCCTTCCGCCACAAATCCGGCCTCACGCGCTTCCTTCCCGCGAGTTTGTCCGATTGCGGCGGCTGGATCGAACATGTTCCCTGGCACGGCTCCGGCGATGTCGCCGCTCTCGCCCGCGCCAATGCATTTCTCGTCGCCTCCGCCTCGCGCGAAAGCTGGGACGAAGGCGAATGGATCCCCGTACTACAAAGATGAAATCCTCCTCTGAACGAACTCTGTCCCACTTCGACTCCGCCGGCTCGCCGCGCATGGTCGATGTCACCGAAAAACGCGACACACACCGCACCGCGCGCGCCCACGCCTTCGTCAAAATGCGTCCCGACGTCGTCGCCAAGCTGCCGGAAAACCCGAAAGGCAACCCGCTCGACATCGCTCGCGTCGCCGGGAT
>JAJYLS010000381.1 GCA_021787555.1 Acidobacteriota bacterium
CGCGATTCTGGCCCTGCGCTGCTGCAACCTCAACAGCCGCTTCGAGGACTACTGGGCGGACCGCCGGGCGTCGTAGTCACAACTTCTGTGTCGCGCGCCCAAAGCGCCGCCCGCGCGCGCAGACCGGTGCCGACATTTTCATCCAGAGTGGTGAGCCGGGGATCATGGCGACGGAATACGTCACCATAATTCCGAACGGCGGCACTAAGCCCCCGCGTCGCGCGGCCGCACGTAGAAATCCAGCGCATCTTCCGCGCTGAACCCCTTCGGCTCGTTCGCCGCGTCCGGATGCGTGCGCCGGAACCGGTCCAGCAGCATCGCCTCGAACCGCTCCACCAGCTTCGGCTCGCGCGCTGAGATGTCGTAGAACTCCTGCGGATCTTCCTTCAAATCGTACAGCCTTCGCCAGCGCCCCACCGGCGGTTTCGCCGGACGGTACCAGTCCAGCCGCTTGCCCGAGCAATAGATGTACTTATAGCGCTCCGTCCGGATATACGCCTGCTCCGTTTCCATGTACTCGCTGAAGATGTGGTCGCGGCGGTGCGCCATGGCGCGGCCCTCCAGATACGGCCGGAGCGACTGGCCGTGCTGAATGGGGAGCGGCTCGGTTTCGAGCATGTCCATGATGGTCGCCGGCACGTCCACGTGCTCCGTGAAATCGTGCACCACGCCGGGCCTGATCCGCCCCGGCCAGCGCATCATCAGCGGCACGCGCAGTGCCGGATCGTAGCCGATGTGCTTCTCGAACCGGCTGTGCTGCCCCAGCGAATACCCGTGGTCCGCGCTGTAGATCAGGAACGTGTTGCGGTCCAGCCCCAACTCCGCCAGTTTCTTCAGCACGACCCCAACGTTGTGGTCCATAAACCGCACCGATGTGTAATACGCCGCGATGATCCCGCGCTTGTCCTTGTCGGTGAGGTTCTCGAACACCTCGGGAATCTGCGCCGCGTCGTTCGGCCCGATCTTCGGCGGCGGAAAATCGGCGGGATCGAAACGTGCGCGGTCCTCCACCGGAAAATCGTAGGGCGAGTGCGGCTCCATGAAGCTCACCCACAGCCCGAACGGCTGCCCGTCGCGCTTGCGTTCTTCGAGGTATTGTTCCGCGTGCCGCGCGATGAACGTGCCCTTCATATCGTCGTAGTACCGCGGATAGGGCAGCTTGTCGGCGTTCAGCCAGATGCGCGCCGGATCCTTGAACGGATGCCATGCCGGCTTGGTCTTGATATCCGCCGGCACCGTCCGGTCCGGTTTCAGGTGGTTCCACGTGTGCGCCACCACGTCTTCCGTCATGCAGGTATCGAAGCCGAACATACCCGGATGCCCCGGCCGGTTGAAGTGCATCTTGCCGAACACCGCGGTGGTGTATCCCGCCTTTTTCAACTGCCGCGCCAGCGTGGGCTTGTCCTCCGCCAGCGCCGTCTTCAGCAGGGTCACGCCGCTCATGTGCGGCAATTGCCCGGTGAAGATCGCCTGCCGCGACGGCGTGCACATGGGCGAGTTGCAGTGGTGCCGCGCGAACCGCACGCTCTCCGAGGCCAGGCGATCCAGGTTGGGCGTTTCCGCCTGCCGGTTACCGTCGCAGCCGAGCACGTATCCCGCGTGGTCGTCCGCCAGAATGAAGACGAAGTTGGGCCGCGTTCCGCCGGCGCCTCTGAGTGCGGCGGCGCCCGCCAAACCGGCCATAGCCGAGCGTCTGGTCAGCATGCGACCACTCTATCACTGCCGGCCATTGAGAGCCCGTTGGAAAATTGCTTGACATCCCTCCACCCGCAGAATAGACTCTTTAGTTCTATCGATAAGAACTCTCCTCTGGGGTCTTTATGCACACGAATACGAGAATTGCTGTATGGGCAGTTGTGTCCTTTTTTGCCCTGGTCGCTCTCCATCCCGTTCACGCGCAAACCTTCCAGGCGCAGGTGACCGGCACCGTAACCGACGCCTCCGGCGCGGCCGTGCCGAATGCCGTGGTCAGCGCCAAGGATCTCGGGACGGGCGCCGTTGTCACCACCAAAAGCAACGCCAGCGGCACCTACACGTTGCCCTATCTCCGTCCGGCCCAATACCAGATCAGTTGCGCGGTCCCCGGCTTCCATACTTTCGAGCAAGGGCCCATCACCCTGCAAGTCAATCAGGTGCTGGAGGTCAACATCACCTTGCAACCCGGCGAGGTCACCCAAAAGCTCACGGTGAATGCCAGCGCCGCGCCCCTGGCGACCGAAACCGCCAGCCTCAGCCAGGTGGTGAGCACGCGCAGCATCGAAAACCTGCCGCTCAACATTCGCGACCCGTATGGACTCATCGCCCTCACTCCGGGCGCCATCATGGGCGGGAACTTCGGCGTGGGCGGAGGCAGCAACGACTTCGGCCGCGCCTGGTTCAACTCGGACTACTACGTCGGCGGAGGCCGCTCCGGTTCGCAGGACATCATGATCGACGGAGCGCCCAACGTGGTGGGCGACTTCAACAAGTCCATCATGAACCCGCCGCTCGATTCCGTGCAGGAGTTCTCCGTGCAGGCCACCAACTACAGCGCCCAGTTCGGCCGCAGTTCCGGCGCCGAAGTCAACATGATCACCAAGTCCGGCACCAACGATCTCCACGGCGCCGCGTACGATTTCGAGCGCCACAGCGTTACCGACGCCAACTACTTCTTCAATAACAAGACCGGCCAGGCACTCCCTTCCTGGGCCCGCCATCAATTCGGAGGCAACATAGGCGGCCACATTATCAAGGATAAGTGGTTCTTCTTCGGCGATTACGAAGGCCTGCGCCAGGGAGTGCCGGAAACCTTCATCACCACCCTCCCCACCGCGCTCCAGAAGGCCGGCGACTTTTCCCAGACCCGCGCCAGCAACGGCTCGCTGATTACCGTTTACGATCCATCGACGCTCGTCAGCCTGCCGGGCGGCGGATTCCAGCGAACCCCTTTTCCGAATAACGTCATCCCGACTTCAGACTTCAACCCGGTCTCCTCCATCGTCGCCAAGGCTTACCCCCAGCCCAATCTCGCGGGTAACCCAATTACCGGTGTGAATAACTTCCTGTCCACCGCCGCGCAAACGGTGGGCATCGATAAGTACGATTTCCGCAGCGATGCCAACCTGACAGATCGGACGCGCTTCTTCGCCCGCTTCTCGCAGGAGCGGGATGTGCGCTATACGCCGGGCGCCATGGCGCCGCCCATCGGCGGAGGTGGTTCCGTCTGGGACACCTTCACGCAACAGGTCGCGGACGTGAACCATGTCTTCTCGCCGACCACCGTTGCCGATGTGAACCTTTCGTTCCTTCGCGGAATGGCGGTTCAAAAAGGCGCGTCCTATGGATTCAACCTGGGATCGCTGGGGCTGCCCTCCAGTTACACCAGCGTGGCGCTGCCTTACTACCCGGTCTACAGCATGTCGGATGTCCTCGGCACCGACACCTACGCGCCCGGGGACGCTCTGCAAACGCAGCCGCGCAACGTCTTCGCGATCGAGGGCAGCGTAAGCCACCAGCATGGCAAGCATAACCTGAAATTCGGCGAAGACATCCGCTGGCTGCATTTCAACGAAGATCAACATAACGAGGGTTCGGGCAACTTCAGCTTTAATCGCGGGTTCACCCAAGGTCCGGATCCCACGCAGGCCAGCGTGGTCGGGGGCTACGGCTTCGCCAGCTTCCTTCTCGGCGATGCCGCCAGCGGTGCGATCCAGACCATGTCGCCCATGTCCACCATGGGCTCTTACTACGGTTTTTATGTCCAGGACGACTGGCGAGTTACCAGCCATCTTACCCTCAATTTGGGTCTTCGCTGGGAGATCAATGTCGGCGATTCCGAGAAATACAACCGCATCGCTACGTTCGATCCGACGGTAGCCTCTCCGCTGGCATCCGATCCGGGCCTGGCGAACTTGCAGGGCGTGGTGAATTGGATCGGCGCCAACAATCCCGCGACCACCATGCCTACCGCATGGGGAGGCGTGGGCCCGCGCGTCGGGTTCGCTTACAGCTTTGGCAAGAACGTCATTCGGGGCGGTTACGGCATCGACTATCTTCCCCGGCCGGTCTATGCCAATGGCTTCGGAGCGCTGGAAACCAACCAGGTCACCACTATGGTGGCGTCTATAAACGGACTTACTCCAGTCAATAAAGTCAACAATCCGTTTCCCACGGGAATCATCCCCTCGTTGAATGACCGTAATCCCCTGGTCGACGTGGGGGCGGGCATCTCCACGCCGATATATACACCGTCGCTCGGTTACGCGCAGATGTGGAACTTCGGTTTTCAGCGCCAACTCCCCGGCAACCTGGTCCTGGATGCGCATTATTGGGGCAACAAGGGCACCCATGTCGCCACCGACGCCACCAATGTCCTGGGTACGGTAGCCCACCCCATCAATCAGCTTCCCAATCAGTACCTCGCGCTGGGAACGCAGCTCCAGCAGTTAGTGCCCAATCCCTTCTACGGTCTCGGTTTGGGCGGCGTGCTCGCCGGCCCGCAGATTTCCCGGCAGCAATCGCTGCTTCCCTTTCCGCAGTACACCGCCATCAATCAGTATTTCGGGAATTGGGGCGACTCGTCGTACCAGGCCGTCAGCATTCAGGTGGATAAGCGCCTGTCCGAGACGCTCACCTTCTCGGCCGTGTATACACGCTCGAAGAATATCGACGACGTGCGCACGCCGCTCAATTCCTACGATCAGGCCGCCGAAAGAGGCCTG
>JAJYLS010000382.1 GCA_021787555.1 Acidobacteriota bacterium
CGCGGTAGCAGTCGCGGATGAGGGGCAGAACGCGCTCGTCGGTAAATCTCCGGGCCGTCTGCCGGACCATCGATTCCTCCTCGCTGAACAAGGAATCGACACAGAAATAGTCCACGCCTCGAAATGCCATGGGCACCGCTTTCACTCTAGTTTGGCATATTCGGGTGCCCTTTCGCCTTATCGGCTTCGCTCGCCGGGCGCCGCGGCGAGTGCAGCCGGTGAAATGGAGCCGCGTTAATCGCCGGCACCCGCCGCCGCGGTAACAGGAGGTTCGACCGGTTCGACCGGCGCTGCCGCATATTTCCCGCCGCGCTTGCCGCGGTACACCAGCAGATAAGCGGCGGGCACGAGGAACACGGTCAACGTCACAGAGGACGTGAGCCCGCCGATGATCGCTCGTGCCATGGGCGTGTAAGCCTCCGACCCCGTCCCCATCTTAAGCGCCATCGGGATCATCCCGATGATGGTCGCCAATGACGTCATCAGAATGGGACGCAGGCGCACCCGGCACGCGGTAACCACGGCGTCTGTTATCGGAAAACCATCGTCCTCCAGACGATGCGCGAATTCCACGATCAGAATACTGTTGGATGCCGCGACGCCGATCAGCATCAGCACGCCCATCAGGGACATCACGTTCAAGGTTGTGTCCGTCACCGCCAAAACTACGAGGACGCCGATGAAACCCATCGGGATGGCCAGCATGACCAGAAAAGGATCTCTGAGGGAGCGGAACTGCGCCACCAGAATCAGGTAGAGCAGGACCAGGGAAAGCAACAGGCCTTTGGCGAAACTGTCGAACGACGCGCTCATGTCTTGCACCATGCCGCGCAGGTCGATATGAACGCCCTCGGGCAATGGCGAGGCGGCAATCAAGTGCTGCACCTCCCGGAAGACCTTCCCCAGGTCCTCCCCAACCGGCGTGACATACAAATCCATGGTGCGCTGAATTTGATAGTGCGAGACTTCGGTCGCGGTCTGAACGGGTTCCAGCGTGACCACCGTATCGAGCGTCGTCGGCTTGGTCAGATTGGGAGCTCGCAACGGGATGTTCTTGAGATCCGTAATGTCGCGAATCGCGCCAGGGCCCTGCTCGTAATACTGCACCGTCAGAAAGTAATCGTTTCCGGTCTGGCGATCCACCCAGTAATTGGGAGCGATCATCACGTTGGAATTGAGGGCCGTGATCATGTTCTGAACGATCATCTTCTGCGTGAGCCCCAGCTCGGCGGCATGCACCCGATTGACGTTGATCCGGAAGGCGGGGTAATCCAGGTCCTGCGGGATGTAAACGTCCTCTACTCCGGGCAGCGCTCGAATCCGGGGAGCCAGGTCCATGGCGGTTTGCGATCCGCGGTTGAGGTCCTGGCCGGAGATCTGTACGTCGATGGGCGCCGGCATTCCCTTGTTGAGAACGGAATCCACCATCGATCCGCTGCTGAAGAAAGTCCGCACTTCCGGATAACGGGTGCGAAGCTTGCTGCGGATCCGTTTCATGTATTCGAAACTGCTGATTTTGTGCGACCGGTTCAAGTCCACCTGGATTGTCGCCGTGTAAGGCCCCGCGTTCGTCGTATACAGCGCGGAAAAGTCCGGGACGACGCCGATATTGGAGACCAGCAGGCGCAAGTCGGCAGGCTTGACTTCGCGCCGGATCACATCTTCCAGCGCCGCCACGTACCGCTCCGTGACTTCGATGCGGGCGCCCACGGGCACCTTGACGTTAATGGTGAATTGCCCGGCATCCGTCCTGGGGAAAAAAGCCATGCCCACGCGCGGAAACAGCCCCAGGCTCGCGACAAAAAGCAGCGAAAGCGCCGCCACCGTCACGCCCGGACGCGCCAGCGCCACCCGCACCAGCCGTTCGTATCCGTCCAGCAAGTGCTTGAACTGGCGGTTGAACCAGGCGGTGAAACCACGCCGGGACGCCGGTTCTTCGTCATAGTGGGGCGCCGCCTTGAGGTACTTCGCGCAGAACAGCGGGATCACCGTCATGGCGATGAAGTACGAGGCGAACAGCGCGATCACCACCGATAGCGCCAAGGCGGAAAACAGGAACTTGCTTACGCCATACAGGAACTTCACCGGAAAGAACACCACGATCGTGGCCAGGGTTGCCGCAAGCACGGCCAGGCTCACTTCCGAACCGCCTTCCGCGGCGGCGATCTCCGGCGCCGATCCCATTTCCAGGTGGCGGTAAATGTTTTCGAGTGAGATCACCGAGTTGTCGATCACGCGCGAGAATACTACCGCCAGCCCTCCGAGGATCATGGTGTTGATGCTGCTCCCCAGAAAATAGAGCGCGATAAATGTCGTCAGCGTGGAGAGCGGAATCGAGAGCAGCACTCCGGCCGTGCTGCGTAAACTCCCCAGGAAGATCAGGATCATCAGGCTCGTGAGGATCAGCCCGGCGAGGCCTTCGTGCTCCAAAGTGCTGAGCGCCTCCTTGACGAACGCGGACTGGTCGAACGCGACCATCGGCTTGAGTTCCCGGGGGATGTCGAACAGTTTCCCCAGCATGTTGCGGACGCCATCGACCACTTCGATAGTATTGGTGTTGCCGCCCTGCTTCATGATGGGCAGATATACCGAGCGCTGCCCGTTCACGCGAACGACGTTGTACTGGATCTGGTTGGCGTCTTTGGCCTCTCCTATGTCTGACACGGAAACCCAGCTAGTACCCGACAGCTTGATGGGAACGTCATTCAAATCCTTCACCTGCTTGACCAGGCTGTTGGAGTAAACGTAGTAATCGTACGGGCCGATCTTGACGTCCCCGGCGGGCAGAATCAAATTGCTTTGGTTGACGGCCTCGACCACGTCCATCAGACCCAACTGGCGCGAAGACAGTTTATACGGATTCACGTAAATCATCGCCTGGCGGTATTTGCCGCCAAACGGCGGCGGGATCTCCGCTCCCTTTACCACCGCGATCTGATTGCGGATCGTGAACTGGCCGATGTCGTGAATCTGGGTTTCCGTCAATCCCTCGCC
Organism: Acidobacteriota bacterium; assembly: GCA_021787555.1. GTDB lineage: Bacteria > Acidobacteriota > Terriglobia > Bryobacterales > Bryobacteraceae > JAJYLS01. Next base: position 2,995 of record JAJYLS010000382.1, read on the forward strand.
TTGCAGCGTGACCAGGCAGACCGGGAGACTCGAAGCGTCGAACTTCATCACCACCGGTGGCAGCGTGCCGGGCGGCAGCCGCTTCAAATCGGCAAGCGCCAGGTTGGCGAGTTCCGCCACGTCGGCGTCGGCATTGGTCCCGGCCTGAAAGTAAACTCGGATGATGCTGACGCCCAGCAGCGAGCGCGACTCCATATGATCGATGCCGCTCGCCAGCGTGAACCATCGCTCCAACGGATTTGTAATGTCGGTCTCGATGTCGTTCGGCGGCATGCCGGAGTAGAATGTCGCCACGACTACTTCGGGCATGTTGATTTCGGGAAATAGATCCACCGGCATCCGCGCCACCTCGGTGACCCCAATTAACCCGATGGCCAGGCACACGGCAAGGATGAAATAAGGGTTCCGAATCGAAAAGCGTGGCACGGCGCTGCCTCCTCGTCACGGCCGGTGGCGAACTGCGCTGGCGCTATCGCAATCCTACTCGGCGATACTCACAACAGATCTCCAAACCCGGTGGAAGCTCCGCGAGGCCGCGGCTCCGTCGCGAGAGTGGATGGCTGCCACTTGCCCGCAACTTCCTGACGAACCCGGATGGAAGTCAATACCCCTTTTTTTGTATTTTTGGCCTTTTACCTCTCATTGTCAAGGGGTGAGCGCATTAAAGCGCATTAAAGCTGGTTAAAATATCAGCCCGGGAGGATGCCGTATGCTCCGAATGTTTTTGGGGCTCATTCTTGTCGTTGCGGCGTGGGCGCAGGCTGCGGCCAATCGCCCCACCTTCGAAGTGGCCTCGGTCAGGCCGGCGAAACCGGGAAAATTCGGCGGCGGGTTCGACGGTGGCCCCGGAACGAAGGACCCCGGCCGGTTTGCGGCTACCAACGTCGTCGACAAGACCGGCCTCAACGATTTTACGCTCTACTTCCGCCCCGCAAACGGCCCGCCGCCCGGCCCGAACGACGACGCCCCCAGTCTCGAGCAAGCCCTCCAGCAGCAGCTTGGCCTGAAGCTGGTGCCCTCCAAAGCCTCCATCGACGTGCTCGTAATCGACCGCGCCGACAAGACCCCAACTGAGAATTGATTCCAGCCTCGGACGGCCGCTATGCCGCGACCGGCGCCGTCCGCACCGCCCGCAGCATCCCTTCGGCCCACGCGGGCGTAGCCAGAGCGTGCAGATGCGTGTACGACGCCCACACGTTCCGCCACACGATCGCGTCGCGCCCCGCCCCGCAGCCCACGCCGCGCACCACCGCGCAGGCGGTCGGTGGCTGCTCGCCACCGGGGGCAATCTTCGAGTAATGAAACTCGTGCCCGTGCAGCCGCGTGCCCGTGGCGAAAAACGGATTCGCCGCATCCACCAGCAGGTCCGCATAGCCGTGCCCCTGTGGCGTCTCGCACATCTCCACCTCGATGGGCAGCACCCCGGCCATCGGGTATTTACCACCGCGCCACGCCAGCGACCGCGCCAGCAGCATCAGCCCGCCGCACTCGGCGTAAATCGGCAGCCCGCCGCGCGCCGCATGGCGAATCGAGGCGAGAAAACCCGAATTGGCCGCCAGCGCCTGCGCGTGCATTTCCGGGAAGCCGCCGCCGATGTACAGCCCATCGAGCCCCGCCGGCAGCTCCGCCGCGCTCAGCGCCGGAATCGCCACCAGGTCCGCTCCCGCCCCCTCCAGCGCCTCCAGGTTCTCCGGGTAGTAAAAA
>JAJYLS010000048.1 GCA_021787555.1 Acidobacteriota bacterium
GATGATGGCGAGGACGCCGCCGGCGACCCAGAAGGAGAGATCCAGCCCGTAGGCCTTCATGAGGGCGTAGACGGAGAAGATCTGGCCCACGAGATAGAGGATGCTGATGAGGCCGGTGAAGGTCATGGTGCGGCGGTTGCCCATGAGGTGGAGGCCTTCGACGATGTGGCGGAGGGTGGCGGACCAGCGGCTCTCAGCGAGGGCGGCGTGGGCCGCCTGCTTGCGTTTGACGACCCAGACGAGAACGAGGGCGGCGAGAATGATGAGGCCGCCGAAGACCTGGACGGCGATCAGGAAATTCTGGGGGATGCCGCGGACGAAGCTGGCGGTGAGGAGGAAGGTGACGAGCATGAAGAGGCCGTCGAAGAGGCGCTCGACGGCGGCGGAGGCGAAGGAGAGAGAAAGGCGCAGGTCGTTCCAATGCGCCAGGAGGTAGCAACGGATGACCTCGCCGGTGCGGAGGGGGAGGACTTGGTCGCTGAAGAGGCCGATGTAGATGGCCTGGACGGTGCGCCAGAGGCGGAGGCGGATGACGGGGCCGAGGAGGACGGTCCAGCGCCAGCCCTGGGCGATGAAAACGGCGAGGTCGGCGCCGATGGCGAGGGCCACCCAGCGCCAGTCGAGGGAGCGGATGCTGGGGAGGAGGTCGCCGATGGGGTAGCCGCGGAGGACCCAGAGCAGGCAGAGGGCGGAGGCGGCGTAGCCGATGACCTGGGGGAGCCAGCCGGGGAGTTTGCGGCCAGGAAGGCGGGGTGAGGCGTGTGAAACTGTACCTTCGTTGGCAGGCCTCACGGCTCTATGATAACGTGGCGGGGCACGGAGATTGCACAATAGGAAGCATGCGGGTATTGCGAATCACGTTGTTTTCGAGCATTTTGGTGTTTGCCGCGATCGCGCAACTGGACCAGAGCGCGAACAAGAATATGGCGCGCGACCGGGGGCAGTTCTGGCCGGAACCGAAGGGGCAATCGCTGAGCCAAGGGAGAATTGCGTGGCAGGCGGCGGTGCCGGACCATCCGGTCACGCTGGTGGGGATCCTGGTGGATGGGGGCTGCGCGAACCGCACCGATGTGAACCTGGCGCTGGCTCCGGAATCGGTGGCGGCTTCCCTGGCAACCCAGGCGCCGAGCACGGCGGGGGAGATGCCGGGGGCTTCGGAGGCGGCGGGAAACGCGGCGGCGGCGGTTACGGCGCACGGGATCTCGGTGGAGGACCGGACGCTGAGCGTGGAGCGGGCGGACATCATGCCGCACGTTGTGGCGGACGCGCGCAGCCGGATTGAGGATCCGACGTGCGCCATCACAGGGGCCACCCGCGGATATGCGCTGCTGCTGCCGAACGGGCGCCTGCTGGTGCTGAACGAAGGCGGCAACACGATGGCGGACGAAGCCGTGCAGACCAGCCCCGCGGGGCGGGCCATGCTGAACGGAAATGCGCCGGGGTTGAAGCCGCGCGTCACGGTGACGGGCTGGCTGGACGGGCCGCGCCTGGTGGTGGAGCAACTGAAGCTGGGGTAAATCGCCGGCTCACAGGGACGGAGTTCGAGCTTACGCGGGACTCGCGGCACCCCGACCTGCTCCACAGGGGGATTAGTGGTCGAAGCCGGATCCGCGCTGCGGGCCCCCGACAGAGCCGGTGGAGCCGGAGGGTCCGGCCTGCTGGCCTCCGACAGAGCCGGCGCGTCCGTCCTGCGGACCCTCAACAAAAACGTGCGTGACGCCGGTGCTGGTGTCGAACGTTTCCAGGGAAGAGGAAAGCGAACAACGCACGCCCGAGCCGCGAGTCGACGTACTGGTGACGACGCCGCGGATTTCGGTGCGGCCGGTGGCCCCGGTGGTGACGTAAGGCAGGGTGGCCGAGGCGATCTGGCCGCTGGCAAGTGTGAAGGACGTGGCGCTTCCAATGGCCATCCCCTTGGAGTTCATGAAGGAAATCGTCCCGGTACAGGACGGCGCCGTGCCGCCGGAAGCCGCGGGCTGCGCGAGATTGACGACGTTAATCTGCGCGGTTTCGGAAATGGCCAGACCGACCGGCACGAAGCTCGAAGTGCGGGTGACGGTGGAAGAAGTGGTGGTCTGGGCGATGGTGCCGGATGCCGCCAATCCGGCCGCGGCGATTGCCAATACGATTCGTCGAAATAGCATGGTGACCTCTGGTTCTGGGACATGAGAACCGGCTTTGCGCCAGATCCTCACCGCTGAGAGACGGCGGTGCGGCGGCGCGCGTTTCGCGGCGCGCGAGGTTTAACTTCTGATTTTAACCTCTGGCTTGACTTTAGTGACCCAGGTAATTTATTCTGACGGTTCGCTTTGGCCGTGTGCCTTGGCCGCGCATCCTATGCTCGAAAACACGCGTCACGCGCCGGAAATCGTGGAACGGTTTCTGGAATCGACTCTGGAGAGCGTGGACAGCGCCGAAGATATTGCCGTAGGTGTGGCGCAGCGCGCGGGACTCGATGAAGACGAGCAGATGAAGATCGGGATGGCGGTGCGCGAATCGATGGTGAACGCGGTGGTGCACGGGAACCGGTACAGCGCCCAGAAGAAGGTGCGGTTTTCGGTGGTGCGCAACGCGGAGCGCTTCACGATCCTGATCGCGGATCAGGGGGAGGGATTCGATTTCGAGCACCTGCCGGATCCGCTGGCGCCGGACAACCTGCTGCGCAGTTCGGGGCGGGGGATTTTCCTGATGCGGTCGTTCATGGATGAATTTCAGATCCGGCACCTGGAACCCCAGGGAACCGAGGTAACCTTAATCAAGTACATGGTGTCCAAGTAGAATCGGTGTTCTCAGCCAGGAGGCAAATTCAAGTGAGCGTAAAGTTAAATACTCGGCAAGTAGGCGACGTGACCGTGGTGGATGTAGCGGGGCGGATCACGCTCGGGGAAGGCACCAGCGCGCTGCGCGACACGCTGCGCGGGCTGGTGGGCAAGGGCCAGAAGAAGATCCTGCTCAACCTGGGCGAGGTTTCCTATATCGACAGTTCGGGGATCGGCGAGCTGGTTTCGGGCTTCACGACGGTGACGAACGCGGGCGGGCAGATGAAGCTGCTCAACCTCAATAAGCGGGTCAAGGACCTGCTGCAAATCACCAAGCTGTACACGGTTTTCGACGTTCACGAGGACGAAGCGGCGGCGATTCGGAGCTTCGCGTAGTTTCAGTTATCAGTCGTCAGTTTTCAGTTTTGAGTTATGAGTTATGAGTTATGAGTTTTGAGTAGCTGACGGCTGAGGGCTGGTGTGAAGCTTGCTCCCGCACGGACGGTTGCATTTGACGTTTTGCGGCGCGTCGAGGGTGGCGCGTATGCGTCCGACCTGCTGGTGGCGCGGAGTGCGGGGCTGGATTCGCGCGACGCGGGGCTGGCGGCGGAGATCGTCTTCGGCGCGCTGCGGTTCGAGGCGCAGCTCGATTACCTGATCGAACATTATTCCGGGCGGCGGCAGAAGCTGGACGCCGAGGTGCGTGTGGCGTTGCGCATGGGCATCTATCAGCTCCGATATCTGGAGCGGGTTCCGGCGCATGCGGCGGTGGCGGATGCAGTCGAGTTGGTGAAGCGGGCGCGGAAGCGGTCGGCCGCGGGGCTGGCGAACGCGGTGCTGCGGAAGGTGAACCGCGAGCCGGTGGCGTGGCCGTCGCGCGAGGTCGAGCTGTCCTGTCCGGAATGGCTGCTGGCGCGCTGGGAGCGGAATTACGGTGGCGCGGCCGCGGGAATTGCGCGCGCGGCGCTGCGGGAGCCGGTGAAGTACGAGGTCGCAGGCCGGCGGCAGGACATCGGATCGCAGGCCATCGTGCCGCTGCTGGGGATCGAGCCGGGGCAGACCTTTCTGGACGTGTGCGCGGCGCCGGGGAACAAGACCGCGCAGGCAGTGGCGTGCGGGGCGCGGGCGGTGGCGTGCGATCTGCATTGGCACCGGCTGGCGCAACTCAAGGGGCTGGGAGCGGAACTGGCGGTGTTGGATGGGACACGGCCGCTGCCGTTCGGACGGCGGTTCGAGCGGATTCTGGTGGACGCGCCGTGCTCAGGCACGGGGACGCTGGGGCGCAATCCGGAGATCAAATGGCGGCTGCGGGCGGAGGACCTGGCGGATTTTCGCGTGCGGCAGACGGCGCTGTTGCGAAACGCGCTGGAGGCGCTGTCGCCGGGCGGCGTATTAGTTTACTCGACTTGTTCGCTCGAGCCGGAGGAAAATGAAGAGGTAGTCGGCGCGGTGGCGCCCGACCTGGTGTGCGAGACCATGCGGCGGCTACCGGGGCGGGATCCGGGTGACGGGTTTTACGCCGCCGTGTTAAAATCGTTTCTGCCCGCAAATGGTTGAAATTATTCCCTCTATTCTGTCGGCCGATTTTGCCCGCCTGGCCGAAGAGATGGCGCGGGTGGAGCGGGGCGGCGCGTCCATGCTGCACGTGGACGTAATGGACGGCCACTTCGTGCCGAATATCACGATCGGGCCGCCGGTGGTAGAATCGATTCGCAAGGCCACGCGGCTGCACCTGGACACGCACCTGATGATCGACGATCCGGACCGCTATGCGGCCGAATTTGTACGGGCGGGGGCGAATTCGGTTTCGGTGCATTACGAAGCATGCCGGCACCTGGACGGCACGTTGGAGACGATCCGGAACGCCGGGGCCATGGCGGGTGTGGTGCTGAATCCGGCGACGCCCGTGGCGGTGCTGGAGGACGTGCTGGAAGTGGCGGACTACGTGCTGCTAATGAGCGTCAATCCTGGATTCGGCGGGCAGAAATTTATTCCGTACGTGTTGGAGAAACTGCGGAAGCTCGACCGGATACGCCGGGAGAAGAAGTTAGCGCTGCCCATCGAAATCGACGGCGGCGTACATCGCGATAACCTGGCTGAGGTGGTGCGAGCGGGGTGTGATTGGATCGTCACAGGGTCGGCCATATTTCACAGTGCGGATGCCGAGGGAGAAGTGCGGGAGATGCGAGGGATCGCGGCAGGAGCGACTGCGGTGAGGGTATAGGGACACGGGAATTTTCGAAGGACTGGATTTGGAATGCTTGGAAAAGTAATTCGTTATACGGCGGCGCTGGGGGCGCTGGCGGTTCTTCTGAGTTCTTGCGGGCTGCGGCGGCACGCGTACGATAACCCGATCAACAAGGATACGCAGCAGCCGGACAAGGTGCTGTTCGATTCGGCCATCAACGATATCGAGCACAGCCGGTACGAGCGGGCGCGGCTCACCCTGCAAACGCTCATGAACACTTACGACACCAGCGAGTACCTGGCGAAGGCCAAGCTGGCGGTGGCGGATAGCTGGTTCCGCGAAGGCGGGGCCAACGGATACGCGCAGGCGGAAGCGGAATACAAGGACTTCATCCTGTTCTACCCACAGATGGAAGAGGCGGCCGAAGCGCAGGAAAAGATCTGCAAGATGCAGTACCAGCAGATGGACAAATCGGACCGCGACCCCTCGCACGCGCTGCGGGCGGAGGACGAATGCCGGCAAGTGCTGGTACAGTTCCCGAACAGCAAGTTCGCGCCGGAAGCGCAGCAGTTGCTGCGGAACGTGCAGGAAGTGCTGGCGGACGCGGAGTTCAAAGTCGGATATTTTTACTCGCACAAGGGGAGCTATCCAGCGGCGGCCAACCGGCTGCAGGCGGTGGCGGACCAGTTTCCGCTGTACAGCGGGTCGGACGAGGCGTTGTGGCTGCTGGCGGATGCGTACCAGCACATGGGCGACCGGTTCGAGAACCAGGAAGCGGAGGCGTACACCAAGATCGTCAAGGAATATCCGCTGAGCAATCGGGTGGAGGAGGCGAAGGCACGGCTGGAGGAGATGAAGCGGCCGGTGCCGGAGGCGGATCCGGTGGCGTACGCGCGGATGAAGTACGAGATGGAAAACCGGTCGCACCGCGGCCTGATGAGCAAGGTATGGGGGCCGTTTGCGTCGCATCCGGACATGAGCATGTCGGCGAAATCAGGCACGCCGGAGATGGCTGGCTTGCGGCCGACGGTGCCGCTGAGCGTGCCGGGGGCGGCGACGTCGCAGGGCACTTCGGCGGAGGTAACAGCGACGGTTGAGGGGAACAGCAACCTGATCGATAAGAACCCGGATGCGCGCTCGGCGGTGGGCGGCGCGGCGAACGGCACGGGCGGCACGGCGGCCACCGGGACGAATGCGGCGAACGGCACGGTAACGGCAACGACCCCGGCGAATGCGGCGGGCGGAACGGGAACGGCGGCGCCCCCGGCGAATGCCGCGGACGGCACGGGAACGGCGGCGGGCGGAACGGGCACGAGCGGGCAGACGGCCGCGCCGGCCACGCAGCCGCTGCCTTCGAACCACGTGGTGAAGCAGAAAAAGAAGAAGGCGCCGAAGGCCAAGAAGAACTCGAAGAAGAGCTCGAGGAAGCAGAAGAAGGGGCAGCAACAAGACGCGGAAAGCTCGAGCGGCACGGCAGCCAAGCCATGAGCCGCATCCTCCTGGTGGACGACAGCCCGCACGCGCAGCGCATGGGCGAGCGCATCCTCACCGAGGAGGGCTATGAAGTGGTCACGGTGAGCAACGCGGACTCGGCGCTGATCCGGCTGGAGGACGTGGATCCGGACGTGGTGATTGCGGACACGGTGATGCCGGGTGGGTGCAGCGGGTTCGAGATCTGCCAATTCGTGAAGATGAACCCGCGCAGCCGGCACGTGCGGGTGATCCTGACGGCGGGCGTGCTGGAGTCGCTGGACGAGGAGCGGACGAAGCAGGTGGAAGCGGACGCCACGCTGCAAAAGCCGTTCGAGGCGACGGCGCTGCTGGCGGCGGTGAAGCCGCTGGCGGAAGCGGCGGCGGCCCTGAGGGGGGCCGGGGACGGGGGACAGGGGCCGGGGAGTGGCGCACCGGGGCCAGAGGCCGGGGTGACCGGTCCGTTCGTGGCAGTGGTGGATGCCGAGCAGGTGCGCGCGGCGGTGACGGTGGCGCTGGACGCGGCGATGGAAAAGATGGTGGACGAAATCGCGCAGCGTGTGCTGGCGGCGCTGCAAGCGAAGAAACCGGCGGCGCCGGCGGCGGAGGATTCCGTGGGCACGGCGCCGGCCGCCGCTCTTCCTCCGCGGCCGGCGGCTGCCTCGGCAGCGCCGGTGCAGGCGGTGCGCCGCGTGACGCCGGTGCGCATGCGCTCGACTTCGATTCTCGGGCTGGATGCGTCCGATTTAGAATCGCCAGGTCCCGACTCCTCCGAATCCTGACCGCTATGCCCGACAACAGCTTTGACGTAATTTCCAAGATCGAGATACCCGAAGTGCTGAACGCCGTGCAGCAGGCGCTCAAGGAAGTGCATCAGCGCTACGATTTGAAAGATTCGCACTCGAATATCGAGCTGAACGAGAAGGATAACAAGATCGCGCTTTCGAGCAAGGACGAGTTCAAGCTCAAGGCGGTAGTGGATATTCTGGAGTCGAAGCTGGTGAAGCGGCACGTGCCGCTGAAGGGGCTGACGTACGGCGAGCTCATCCCGGCGGCGGGGCAGACGGTGCGGCAGGAGATCAGCTTGCAGCAGGGGATTCCCACGGAGAAGGCGCGGGAGATCGTGAGGAAGATCAAGGACGCCAAGCTGAAGGTGCAGGCGTCGATTCAGGGCGATTTCGTGCGGGTGGCTGGGCGGGACCGCGACGTGCTGCAAGCGGTGATCAAGCTGCTGCGCGAGAGCGATTTCGGCATCGACATGCAGTTCACCAACTACCGGACGAATTGAGGGATTCGGGCAGGGCCGCCGTTCCTCGATCCTACTGTGTTTTTGACCCTGTTCTCCACAAAAGCGGTATGTAAAATCCGACATCGAGCATGAAAGCCGGTGGCGGGGGCGTTGTATACTCAACATAAACCTGGGATGTTTTTCTGCTGTCCATGCGAGATCTGAATCCGTCCCGTTCGCTCACCGCTACGCGCTTGAATACGCTCATCATGGCGATTGCGGCGCTGATCCTGGTGACGATTGCCGGTCTTTCATATCACGAGTGGAACGACTACCGCGAGGCCCATGCCGGCGCCATCCGTACCCGGGATGTGCAAGCTGCCCTCAATCGGCTGGGGGCGCACCTGCTGGACGCGGAGACGGGGCAGCGGGGGTTCCTGCTGACAGGTGAAGAACACTACCTGCAACCGTACAAGCTCGCCATTCAGAAGATTCCAGCGGACCTCGCGGAGATCCAAAAACTCCTGAATGCGGAGCCGAGCCAGGCAGGCATGCTGGTGCGGCTGAACAGCCTGGTGGAGGAGAAACTGGATGAACTTGGCCGTACGGTGGCAATCCGGGAGGCGCGGGGGGCTGCGCCGGCGGTGGAGGTGGTGGTCAGCGACCAAGGCAAACGAATCATGGACCAGATCCGGGATCTCCTGTCGGGGATTCAAAGGCAGGAGAGCTCGGTGTTGGTGAGTGCCCAGGATGCGGCGGCGGAGGCCGCACGGCGAGCGTTTGAGATCACCGCGGGCGGTGCGCTGATCCTGCTTTTTATCACGTTCACCGGGACGCTGAAGATCAATACGGCGATTCGCGAGCGGGAAGAGGCGCTGGCGGACGCGCAAAAGGCGCGCGACTCGCTGAAGACGACGATTGCCAGCATCGGGGACGCGGTGATCGCGACGGATGCGCAAGGATCGGTGGTTTTCGCGAACCGGGTGGCGCAATCGCTGATGCGTGCGCCGGAGCAGGAACTCATCGGCAAGCACCTCGACGAGGTGTTTCGCATCGTGAACGAGTTCACGGGGGAAAAGGTGGAGAGCCCCACGGTGAAGGTCCTGCGGGAAGGCGCCACGGTGGGGCTGGCAAACCACACGGTGCTGATTGCGCGGGATGGAACGAAAATTCCGATCGACGACAGCGGCGCGCCGATTCGCGGGGATAGTCCGGCGGTCCAGGGGATGGTGCTGGTGTTCCGGGATGTGAGCGAGCGGCGGCGAGCGGAGCGGAACGCGGCGTACCTGGAGGCCATTGTGGAATCCTCGGACGCGGCGATTATCGGGAAATCGCTCGAGGGGATTGTCCAGAGCTGGAACGGCGGCGCGGAGCGGCTCTTCGGATATCGGGCCGAGGAAATCGTGGGGCACCCGCTGAGCGAACTGATTCCGCCGGAGCGTCTGCCTGAGGAACCGGACATTCTGGAAGAGATCCGGAGCGGCGCCAGAATCATCCACTTCGAGACGGCGCGGCGGAGGAAAGACGGCAGCATAGTGGAGGTCGCAGCGACAGTTTCGCCGATACGGGACAAATCCGGAAAGACCATCGGCATCTCGCACGTGATGCGGGACATCACGGAGCAGAAGGCGCAGGCCGAGCACCTGCGGCAGATGCAGAAGCTGGAAAGCCTGGGGATTCTGGCGGGCGGGATTGCGCACGATTTCAACAATCTGCTGACGGGCATACTGGGCAATGCGGGCCTGGCGCTGGACGGACTGCCCCCGGATTCCGCGGCGCGGAACGCCGTGGAGTGCGTGATTGCGGCCAGCGAGAGGGCGGCGCATCTGACCAACCAGATGCTGGCCTATTCGGGGAAAGGACGCTTTGTTCTGGAGCGGCTGGACCTTTCAGCGCAAATTCGGGAAATGGCGCCGCTCATTCAGGCGGCCATACCGCGCACGGTAGGATTGGGGCTCGATCTCACGGAGGGCCTGCCGGCGGTGGAAGCCGACCCCGCACAGATCCAACAACTCGTGATGAACATCGTAATCAACGGGGCGGAAGCTATAGCCGAGGGCCAGCCGGGCACGGTTACAGTGGCGACGCGCCTTCAGGACGTGGACGGACAGTACCCTCGACGCCGCACGGGTTCCGAAGCGGTGGAACCCGGGCCCGGCCGATACATCCTGCTGGAAGTCCGCGATTCCGGTTGCGGAATGGACGAAGAGACGAGGGCGCGGATCTTCGATCCGTTTTTCACGACGAAGTTTACGGGGCGGGGTCTGGGGCTGGCGGCGGTGCTGGGAATCGTGCGGGGGCATGGCGGCTGGATCGAAGTCTCCAGCACGCCGGGAGAGGGAACGGTTTTCTACGTGCTTCTCCCGGCGGTGGCGCGGGCAGCGGAGCCGAGCCGGGAGAAGCGGCAGGAAACCGCCGATTTACGGGGTTCGGGCGTCATCCTGGTCATCGATGACGAGGAAACGGTGCGCAGGATTGCGAAGCTCACGCTGGAGCGGTACGGCTACACGGTGCTGCTGGCAGAAAACGGGGAGTGCGGGCTGGAGGTTTTCCGGCGCGAAGCGGGCCGGATCCGATGCGTGCTGCTGGACCTGATGATGCCGGTCATGAGCGGGGAAGAAGCACTGGACCGCATGAGAGAGCTGGAGGGTGGGATTCCGGTAATCCTGTCGAGCGGATTCAACGAGGTGGAAACGCTGCGGCGGTTCGAAGGCAAGGGGCTGGCGGGTTTCCTTCAGAAGCCTTATAAGACGACGGCGCTTCTGGAGAAGGTGAAGGCGGCGATGGGGCGCACCGCTGGCGCGCGGTCGTGACCGGGACCGCCCGGAAGGCCGGGGTTCTGCAATAATCTTGCGCATGACTCTCACGCTGCGTTTGTCTGTGTTTCTATGCGCCGCGGCGGTTTGCCGGGAAGAAGCTGGGGCAGGAGTGAGCCAGCGGGGACATCGGGGAAAACCCTGGCGGGTAGGTGGTCGGTTCATGACGCAAGCCGCAATAGTGTAGGCTAACTCGTTGGGGACCGATCGGCCACACGCCTTCAAGATCAGTGCATACTACAACTCGCGTTGGAAGGCGTTCAACCCGACCATCGGGCTGTTCGAGTCGATCTACTCCGGCACGCCGATGAGCAGCTACATCAGCGTCTTCCAGGACTTCCACGTCAGCAAGAGCAACGAACGGCTGATCGCGCGCGTTGGCCTGGATTGCCTGAACTGCTTCAACCAGCACGCACCGGCGGTGCTGCACGGCTACAACTATCTGGGGCTGGCGAATTCCCAGAGCCGCATTCTCAACTCGACCCACGGTTCGCCGCAATTCTGGCAGCTCCCGCGCAGCGTGCGCTTCCAGGTGCGATTTACGTTTTAACGGATTGCAACCGACCGCTCCCTCCGGTCCGATCGGAGCCGCGAGCGAAAGGGGAGCCCTCCGGCCGCTAGCCAAGGGCTTCTGTTACCATAAAATTTGTCAGGTCTCGGGCTCCGTGCAACGGGCGGCCGCAAACCCCGCCAGGTCCGGAAGGGAGCAACGGTAGTGGTGCGGCTCGTGTGCCGCGGATTACCCGGGGCCTGGCACCGCTAACCGCGGGGCAGGTCCGCAGTCGAAGCTTGGTTATGCCGGCCGCCTTCCTGCCGCAGTCGAGTCCGGCAGCCAGTGGAGGGTAGCGCCCGCCGCATGTATCAGGTCATCGCCCGTAAATACCGGCCCCAGGTGTTCCGGGACGTGGTCAGCCAGGAGCATGTCAAGACCACGCTCGAAAACGCCATCGCGCAGAAGCGCATCGCCCACGGATACATTTTTTCCGGGCAGAGAGGCACGGGCAAGACCACCATCGCGCGCATTCTGGCGCGCTGCCTGAACTGCGTGCAGGGGCCGACCGCGGAGCCCTGCGGGGAGTGCCCGAGCTGCCGCGAAATCTCCGGCAGCGGCGCGATGGACGTGATCGAAATCGACGCGGCCTCGAACCGCGGGATCAACGAAATGCGCGAGCTGCGCGAGAACGTGCGCTTCCAGCCGGCGCGCGACCGCTACAAGGTATTCATCATCGACGAAGCCCACCAGATTACCAGCGAGGCTTTCAACGCGCTGCTGAAGACCATCGAGGAGCCACCGCCATGGGTGGTGTTTGTGTTGTGCACGACCGAGGCGCACAAGATTCCCGCCACGATCGCTTCGCGCTGCCAGCATTTCAGCTTTCGCTCGGTGGATTTCGAGGAACTCACCGCGCGCATGGCGTGGATCTGCCAGCAGGAAGGCATCGAAGCCGACGGAGAAACGCTGGCGGTGCTGGCGCAGGCGGGCGAGGGGAGCGTGCGCGACTCGCTCTCGGCGCTCGACCAGGCCATTGCGTGCTGCGGCTCGAAGCTGAGCGCCGCCGATGTGCGCGCGCTGCTCGGAGCGTTTTCGCTGGACTCGCTGGAGAAGGTGACGCGCGCGCTGGCGGACGGCGATTCCCGCCGCATGCTGGAAGTGGTGGACGAGCTCGAGCGCAACGGCCACAACTTGCAGCATTTCAGCCGCGAGCTGGCGCGCTATTTTCGTAATCTGCTGGTGGCGAAAATCGCGGGGGCGGATTCGCGATTGATCGGGGCGTCGCAAGCGGAGCGCGAGCGGCTGGTGGGGCTGGCGGCGGCATTTTCCGAAGAGGACCTGACGCGCTATCTCCAGCTTTCGCTGGACCTGTTCCGCGACCTGCAATTTTCGCTTCAGCCGCGCTTCCACCTGGAGATCGGGCTGGTCAAGCTGGTGCAGGCGGGAAGGCTGGTGTCGATCGAGGAGGCGCTGGCGGGGATCGGCGGGGCGCAGCCGGCGCCGGTTTCACGGCCCGCGCCGCAACCAACAAAGGCGGCAGTGCCGTCCGGGCAGGCTGGAGGCCTACCGCAGAGCGGCGATGCACGTGCGCGGCTGCATGCGCATCTCATCGAGAAGCAGCTCACGCACCTGGCCGACGCCGTCGAGCACGCGCGCATGGCGGTGAGCGGCGCCGAACTGGCGATCGCCGCTCCCAAGTCTTACGCGCTGTATTTCAAGGACCGCGCCTTCGAGGAAGCGGTGGGCCAGGTGTTCGGCCGGCCGCTGCGGCTGAAATTCACCGCCGTCGAAGCCGCCGATAGCGCGGCGGCGCCGCCGGCCCTGACCGCTCCCGCCGCCCGGGAGGACGAGGCCACCGCGCGCGCCCTCTCGAACCCGGAAGTGCAGCGCTTCCGCGAGGTATTCGGCGGCGAAGTCCGAAAAGTTCGAAATCTCAAGGAGTAGCCACTGTGAAGATACCCGGGAACATGCAGCAGATGATGCGCCAGGCGCAGCAGATGCAGGAGAAGCTCCAGCAGGAGATCGCGCAGATCAAAGTCGAGGCCAGCGCCGGCGGCGGCATGGTCACGGTGACGATGGACGGGCAGAAGAACCTGCTGGCCGTCAAGATCGACCCCGAAGTTGCGGGGGACGTGGAGATGTTGCAGGACATGGTGGTGGCCGCCTCGAACGAAGCCGTGAAAAGGGTGGACGACGAGATCAAACAGAAGATGGGCGGCATGCTCGGCGGCATGGGGCTGCCCCCGGGTATGTTTTAACCCATGCCCGATTTCGCCGAGCCGCTCGCGCGGCTGATCAACGAATTCAAGCGCCTTCCCGGCATCGGGCAGAAGTCCGCGCAGCGCATCGCGTTCCACGTGCTGCGCGCGGGGCGCGAGGATGCGGAGCACCTGGCCCGGGCGATCCTCGACGTCAAAGACAAGCTGGGGCTGTGCGCCGTGTGCAACAACATCAGCGACAGCGAGATCTGCCAGTTCTGCCGCGATCCCAACCGCGATTCCCGGGTGGTTTGCGTGGTGGAGGAGCCGCACAATATTATCGGCATCGAGACCACGCGCGAGTTCAACGGCCGCTACCACGTGCTCCACGGCGCACTTTCGCCGCTGCGCGGCATCGGCCCCGAGTCATTGAAGATCAAGGGGCTGGTGGAGCGCATCGGGCAGGGCGGCATCGAAGAGGAGATCGTGGCCACCAACCCCACGGTGGAAGGCGAAGCCACGGCCGTCTACCTGGCGCGCCTGCTCAAGCCGCTGGGCGTGAAAGTCAGCCGCATCGCGATGGGGATTCCGGTGGGCAGCGACCTGGAATTCGCCGATGAAGTCACCATCTCCAAGGCCATGGAAGGCCGGAGAGAGATGTAAGGAAGCTGTCAGCCGTGCGCGCAGGCGCAGCGGAGGTCCGAGCTGCCGCTAGTGTTTTGCTTGCGTGGGCCTCGAGGGATGGTCCACGTGGTGGTGCGGCGGCGCGCTGTGCGATAATGGGGCCTTCTCATGACGGTTTTGGATATCAACGAGATCCGCCAGATTCTTCCCCATCGGTATCCGTTCCTGCTTGTAGACCGGATCGTCGAGATGGAGCCCGAGCGCGTCGTCGGGATCAAGAATGTCACGGCCAACGAGCCGTTCTTCACGGGCCACTTTCCCGATTTTCCGGTGATGCCCGGCGTGCTGATTGTGGAAGCCATGGCCCAGGCGGCGGGGGTGCTGGTCCTCAAGACCATTCCCGACCGCGACAAAAAGCTGGTGCTGCTGGTGGCCATCGAGAACGCGCGCTTCCGCAGGCCGGTGGTGCCGGGCGATACCTTGCGCATGGAGATGAAGGTGATCAAACGCAAGGCCAGCGTGGCGAAGATGGCGGGCGTGGCGACGGTGGACGGGCAGGTGGTGGCCGAGGCGGAAGTGATGTGCAAGCTCGAGGACAAAGAACGGCAGCCCGAAACCGCCGGCGCGTAGCCAATGCCCATCCATCCCACCGCTGTCGTGGATGCGCGGGCGCGAATCGCGGAGACTGCGGAAATAGGTCCGTTCTGCGTGGTGGGCGCGGAGGTCGAGATCGGCGAGCGCACACGCCTGATGGCCAACAATTACCTGGAAGGCCCCACGTGGATCGGCGCGGATAACATTTTTTTCCCGTACAGCACGATCGGCGTCGCCTCGCAGGACCTGAAGTACAAGGGCGAACGCGCCGAGACGCGCATCGGCGACCGCAACCGCATCCGCGAGTTCGTCACCATTCATCGCGGCACCGAGGGCGGCGGGCTGGTCACTTCGATCGGCAGCGACAACCTGCTCATGACCTACTGCCACGTGGCGCACGACGTCCGCATCGGCAGCCACGTGATCCTGGGGAACAGCGTGGGGCTTGCCGGGCACGTGGTCATCGAAGATTGGGTGGACGTGAGCCCGTTCGCCGGTGTGCACCAGTTCTGCCGCATCGGGAAACACGCATTCGTGGGACCGTACAGCATCGTGAAACAGGACGTGATGCCGTATTCGCTCACCAGCCACAAGCCGGAGCTGGCGGTGTTCGGGGCCAACGCCATCGGGCTGGAGCGGCGTGGATTCGGCAAGCCGGTCATCGAAGCGCTGCAAACCGCGTTCCGG
Source organism: Acidobacteriota bacterium (assembly GCA_021787555.1). Taxonomy (GTDB): domain Bacteria; phylum Acidobacteriota; class Terriglobia; order Bryobacterales; family Bryobacteraceae; genus JAJYLS01. Next base: position 15,058 of record JAJYLS010000048.1, read on the forward strand.
CTGCTGACGCGCGCGGGTCTGAACACCTCGCAAGCGATCGAGCGCATCCGTGCCGAGGCCCCGCACTACCCGGAAGTGGACGAGGTGATCGAGTTCATAAGGGCGTCGGAGCGGGGGGTAATTAAATAGAGGCCAACTCCTTCGGGCTAAAATGGAGAAGCCAGCCGATGACTACACAGCAAAGACTCGAAAGTCACGAACGCCAGTTGGCGCACCTCACTAAGATTTCAGCGGAAGCGCTGGAGAGCATTCAGGCACTCACCCGCACGGTGCGTGCCATGGGCGAGGAGAACCTCAAGGCCGCTGAGGAAAACAACCGGTTCCGCACCGCCGTGCGCGGTGCCGTCGAAAGCCTCGCCAAGAGCGCCGCGAAGAACGCCAAGGCGATCGCGTCGCTGGAAAGGCAGTTCCAGGCGTATCTGAGCAGCCGCCCGCCGCAGTAGGGCCGGTGCCGCAGCACAGAGTCGCGGCGACAGAACCTATGCGCTACGGTCTGATCGCGGGGAATGGCCGCTTTCCGCTGCTGGCGCTGGAGAGCGCGCGGCGCCTGGGGCATGACGTGACGGTCATCGCCATCCGCGAAGAGGCGCCCGCGGAGGTCGAGTCGCTGGCGCCGCGCTGCTACTGGATTTCGTTGGGGCAGCTCGGCAAGCTCATCGAGATTTTGAAAGAAGAGGGCATCGCCGAAGTGGTGATGTGCGGGCAGATCAAGCACAGCAAAATTTTCTCCGGCATCGTGCCGGACTGGCGGCTGGTGAAAGTGCTGGCCTCGCTGCCTTCGAAGAACACGGGCGGGCTGATCGGCGGCGTGATCAAGGTGCTGGAGGGCGAGGGCATTCAGCTTCGCGATTCCACCACCCTCCTGAAGCCGCTGCTGGCGTGCGCGGGCGCCATGACGCGCCGCAAGCCGGATAAAGACGAACTGGCCAACATTGCCTATGGCCGCCGGGTGGCCGACGCGCTCTCCGGTTTCGACGTGGGGCAGGCCGTGGCCGTCTGCGAGCGCGCCTGCGTGGCGCTCGAAGCCATGGAAGGCACCGACGCCATGCTGCGGCGCGCCGCGGGTCTCGTGAACGGCCGCCGGCTCACGCTGGTGAAGGCGGCCCGCGGGCGGGAGCACCTGCTCTTCGACGTGCCGGTGGTCGGCCGCGATACCATCCCGGCGATGCGCGAGACGGGAACGACGGCCCTCGCGGTGGAAGCGGAGCGTACATTGATGCTGGACAAACAAGAGATGATCGAAGCCGCCGACGAGGCGGGCATCGCGATTGTGGGGGTGGAGTGAAAAAGCGGCTGGCCGTGGTGGGCGCCGGGCAGTTCGGAACGAATCACTGCCGCGTGATTCACGAATCCGAACGCGCCGAGCTTCGGGCGGTAGTGGACCTGGACCGGGCGCGCGCCGCCGAAACCGCCGCGCGCTATGGCGGGCAAGCGCTGGCGCTCGATGAGCTGGCGGGCAAGGTAGATGCCGCGGTGGTGGCCGTCCCGACCTCCGCGCACGAGCAGGTCGCCTCCGCGCTGGTGGCGAGCGGCATCGACGTGCTGGTGGAAAAACCCATCGCGCCGGATCTGGCGTCCGCCGACCGCCTTATCGCCGCCGCCGAGCGCCACGGCCGCATCCTCCAGGTGGGCCACCTCGAACGCTTCAACCCGGCGGTCATCGAACTCGAGCGGCGCGCCACGCTGCCGCTGTTTTTCGAGATCCACCGCATGAACCTGTTCAGCCCCCGCAGCCTGGATGTCGACGTTGTCCTGGACCTCATGATCCATGATGTGGACGTGGTGCTGGCGCTGACCCGTGGCGAGCCGTCCGAGATCCGCGCGGCGGGAATCTGCATCTTGTCCGAAAAAGTCGATATCGCCAATGTGCGCCTGCAATTCCCCAACGGCTGCGTGGCCAACCTGACGGCCAGCCGCGTCTCCACCGAGCGCGTCCGCAAGCTGCGCCTCTTCCAGCCGCGGCAATATCTCTCGCTCGATTACGGCCGGCAGGACCTGGCCATCTTCTCGGTTGCAGGTGAGCGGCAGATCGGTTTCGAGCAGGCGCCGGTCACAAAGGGTGAGCCGCTCAAGCTGCAACTGGAGGCGTTCCTGGAGGTCATCCAGACCCGAGATTCGCCGAAATGCCCGGGCCGGGCGGCGCGTCTAAGTCTAAGGGCGGCGTTAGCGATTCTTGATAGAATCAGGGAGCACTCTGAACTTGTCTCACGGACCTTGGTAGCTGATGGAAACCGCGGCCCAATCACCGGCTGACGCCGAACTTCAGCTTCTGACGCACTGGGGGGATCCCGCCGCGAAGGCCCGCTCGCGCAAAGCGGGCGTGCTTTCGGTTCTGATTCACGCCCTGGTGATCGCGCTGATCGTGTTACTGCCCAACGAGATGCCCAAGGCGCCGCCGAAGGAGCTTCCGCATCACGTCACCACGCTCATCGAGCCGCTTAGCGAGCTCACGCAGACAGCCCCCAATCACGGCAAAGTCTCCAGGGAATTCAATGCCACATCGATGCAGCCGCGGCCGCGGCTGGTGGCGCCCGCCGGTCCGCCGGCCGCTCCCCGGCCGTTGATCGCGCGCCAATCCCTTCCCGCGCCGCCGCCGCCCCCTCCCACGCCGAGAGCGGCCCCCCAGCCGCCGCCTCCGCCGGTCGAGGCCGCTCCGAAGGAGTCCGCGAAGCTCAATTTGCCGCAAACGCCGGGCCCAGTGAGCGCCCCATCCGCCCCGCCGGCGCCCAAGGCGGCCGCACCCCCGCCCGCGCACCCGCAACCGCAGATCCAAGCGCAAGAGAAGAATCCATCGCCGTTTGAGAGCATCAACGGTCCGGCGCCGGTGGTTCCACCCTCTCAGCGGCGGATTCCGATCCCCGATATCGGCGCGGCGATTCACGGCGAGGGCGTAGAGCCGGCCATCCCGGTACCCCAGCCGCCGCTCATGGACGGCAGCAACGTGGAACTCCCCACGCTGCTCAGCAACCCTATGGGTGTGGACTTCCGCCCCTACCTCACCCGCCTCCTGGCGACCGTCAAGCGCAACTGGCTGGCGGTCTGGCCGGAGAGCGCCCGGGAGGGGCGCAGAGGCAAGGTGGGAGTGCAGTTCGCCATCGCCAAGGACGGCACGGTGACCAAGGTGGTCTGGGCCTTCCAGTCCGGCACCGATGCCCTCGACCGTGCCGCGGTGGCGGCAGTGAGCATGTCCAATCCGTTCCCACCGCTGCCCCTGGAGTACCCTGGGTCCCGAATCGTTCTTCAACTCAACTTTGCCTACAATATGGCGAGACAGTAGTACCCCATGACCAAGCGATTCATTTCCGCCATGGCCGCCTACGCCTTCCTGGCTCTGCTGGCGGGCCTTACACTGGACAATGCCGTTCTCCACCTGAATGGTTTCACGGTGGACCTGCGCGTCGCGGTGTGGTTGCTCCTCGGCGCCTTTGCACTCAAAACGTACATTGCCCACAAGGCGGGGTGGTAAAACATTGTGGGAGCGTGAGCTTTCGCCGGGTGCCCGGATCATAAAGATCGAAAAAGTGTGAATGGACTCACAATCCCCGTTTTTGGGAATGGTGCTTTCTTCGCAAAAGAGGCGTAACCTGACAGTATAGGACGTTGCGTCTTACCGTTCCCGACGGCAGTATCCTGAGGTTCTTTCTCTCCTGTTCATGCAGGGAGCGCACCGGTGAGGGGACCGGACGTTCCAAATAAAATCGAGCGCCACATGAAAAGCGAGTAGCAGCTTCAGCAGGCCCCTCAGCCGGCGAAGCGACGATTCCTATTGCTAGGAGCATGAACATGCCGAATGGCGCAAAGCTAAACACCGCCCGCGAGTTGGAAGACGCTCTGATGTATCTTCCCAGAAAGGGCGTGACCGACTACCGAAAAGGCCAGATTATCTTTGACGAGCACCAGCCGTCGAAGGGGCTCCACCTGGTTGTGCAGGGGCGGGTGAAAGTCACCATCCCGCTGGATGATGGGGCGCAGACGGTGGTGGATATTTTTACAACCGACGATTTCTTCGGAGAGAGCTCGTTGCTGGGTGCGGAGCAATACGCGGAGCGCGCCTGTGCAGTGGACAGTGTCACGCTGATGTCCTGGACGAGCCAAGAAATCGAGGAACAGATCGAGCGCCAGCCGCGGTTGGGCATTGCCCTGCTGCAAATGCTGGTCAAGCGCGGGCTGGATTACGAGGAACGCTTGCAGAGTTTCGCTCTGGACAAGACGCCGGAACGGGTAGTGCGCTCCCTCCTGCGTTTCGCCGACCGCCTGGGGACCCGGACGGAGGACGGTTCCATCAAGATCCCGCCACTGACCCACCAGGTCATTTCGGAATACGTAGGCACCTCGCGCGAGATCGTCACCTTCCAGATGAACCAGCTCCGCCAGAAGGGCTTCCTGCGGTATTCGCGGAAGGGCATCCAGGTGTACGCAGAGGCGCTGCGGGAGCATTTGCAGCAGCAGACCGGCCAGCCCGTACGGTGGGAGCCGCAGCCGGGCGAAGTGCGGACGTTGACCGCCGGCGAACGGCAGTTCTGACTTCCGGCAGCAATTCGCTGCTTGCCAAATTCAGGCGTAAAGCCCTCTGGAATCTTGTGTAAACTCGTGTTGAGTTTAGCGATTCCCGAGGGTTTATGGTTTGGTTTCGAGTAGTTGGGGATGTTCTCGTGGACCCCACCGGGAAGGTCATCATCAGCCTGGGACTCTACTGAAGGTCTGCCTCAGCCGCACTGAAACCCCCTGCCGCCGCGGTGCGTTTAAGTGAGTGATAGACCCGCTCGGAGCCGCGGGAAAAGCGTATTATGTAGCTATGCAGGAGTTTCAGCAATGAAACGTGGAGTGACAGTTCCCGTTGCGATCCTGGCCGCGCTAATGCTGTCTTCAGGCGCGTACGCCGGCGACAAGAAGAAAGACAAAGACCCCGACGCCATCGGCGACCGTGACGTCGGCCAAGGTGTAAATTTCTACTCTCTGGAAAAAGAGATCGCTCTGGGTAAGTCGTTAGCGCAGGAGGTGGAGCGGCAGTCCAAGGTGATTGATGATCCGGTCATTGCCGAGTACGTCAACCGCGTAGGGCAGAACCTGGTGCGCAACTCTGACGCCAAGGTTCCTTTCACCATCAAAGTGCTGGACACCAGCGAAGTCAACGCCTTCGCGCTGCCCGGCGGTTTCTTCTTCGTAAACTCGGGCCTGATCCTGAAAGCCGATACCGAATCCGAGCTGGCCGGTGTGATGGCGCACGAAATCGCACACGTAGCTTGCCGGCACGGCACAAGGCAGGCGACCCGCGGCGAGCTGGCGCAGTTCGGCATGATAGCTGCCAGCATCTTCGTCCCCTATACGTGGGCCGGATACGCCGGCCTGGAGGCTGCCAACGTGGCCATCCCGCTGGGCTTCCTGAAGTTCTCCCGCGGCTTCGAGAAGGAGGCGGACTATTACGGCCTTCAATACATGTACCACGCCGGCTACGACCCGAACTCCTTCGTGGACTTCTTCGAGAAACTGCAATCCATGGAGAAGACCAAGCCGGGTTCCCTTTCGAAGATGTTCTCCACGCATCCCATGACCGATGACCGCATCAAGGCGGCGCAGGGAGAAATCGCAACCTTCCAGCCGCGGCCTGAGTATGTGGTGAATACCTCCGAATTCAACGACGTGAAGTCGCGCCTGGCGATGCTGGAAAACCACCGCAAAGTCAGCCACGAAGATCCCAACCGCCCGACCTTGCGCCGCGCCCCCGGCAGCAACGATGGTTCGGGGGATAGCAACGGCGACGGCCAGAATTCGGACGACCGTCCGACGCTGAAGCGCCGCGATCAGTAACAACGGGTGGGGCAAGCCCATCGGCCTGCCCCGCCAACCTACCTAATACCCTCCGTCCACGAACCAGCGGTGTGCCGGATTGTCGTTGCGCACGGCCAGGTTCCATTTCTTGGTTTTTCCGTTCAGGATGTACTCGTAAGGAACGAACCATCCGCCATATTTCCCGGATTGGAACGGCTCGCCGAGGGAAACCAACTGAAGTCCGGCGAGTTGCTTCGCCCACGGCGGCACCGCGCTTCCGGGATAAACCGCCAGCAACGCATCCGCATCCTGCCGCGAAAGGGCATTGAAGAACATCGCCGCCGCCTCTTTGGGCGACTGCGGCAAAGCGTGGCTGGAAGCCATCTGTTCCGGCGGCAGATACCAGGAGACATTCGCCGGCAAGTCGATGGTGAAGAGATTGGCCGGCATCGGCTCGTTGTACTGAATCGAGGTGATCTCGAAAACCGGCACGTCCCCCACCGCGCTGTGCAGGATAAGCTGCATCCCGATGAGCCGTTTAGTCGCCGGATCGAACCGGTAAATGCGCGTGTGGTTGGAGCTGGAGATGGTATTGTTCAGCAGCCAGTCGTTGTGAAAATCGCCTTGCGCCACGCGCTCGACGGCCATCACAAGCTGGTGGTCCTGCTCGACCATGCGCGCCGTAGACTGCTGCGCGCGCGCGGCGGCCAGTTCCTTATCCAGAATCTTGTCCGGATCCAGCAGAGCGTATACCCAATCGAAAAACCCCGGCATACGCCCTCCGCGAACGGCGGTATCCGGGCGCATCAGCATCAGGGACGAGGTCCCATCCATTACCGCTACGCGGCCCGGCTTTTCCACGCGCCACTTGGGCGGATTCCCGAACTCTTTCCAGACCTCGAGCGGCACCCAATCCATTTGGGGATTGATGTACTCGAAATTGTCCTGCGGCGCCGTGCGCATGCGCGCCACAATGTGCACCGATTGGAGGCTCGACATGGCCTCGGCGGATTGCGCCAGCAGGCTGAGCGCCGGCGAGCCTCCGCGCGGCACGAACAGCATCACGGCGACGATCGCCGCCGCCCCAACCAGCGCCAGCCGCGGCACGAATCTCCAGCGCCGGCGCTCCGTTTCCACTTCCGTCAGCTTCTTCATCACACGCTCCTTGAAATCCGGAGACGCCTGAATCCGCAAGCGAGGCGCGATGAGCCGGGCGGTGGCCCGCATGACGGCGTATTCGGCGGCGCAGCGTTCGCACCCGGCCAGGTGCGATTGGAGCTCTGCCGTCGCTCCGGCCGGCGCGCTGTCGAAGAGGTCCGCCAGCCGTTCCTGTGCTTCCCGGCAAGTCATCGGTCGCCCCCTTGGCATTCCAGTAGTTTCCGGAGTTTTTGTATTCCATACCGGAAGCGGGATTTGACGGTCGGAACGGAGCAGCCCACGCTGCGCGCCACGGCGTCGAAAGAAAGCTCACCATAGATGCGCAGCCGGATGGCTTCGGCCTGCCGCGCGGGGAGCCGCCCCAGCAGTGTTTCGATCCACCGCTGGCGATCGGCCCCGTCGCCCGTCCGCTGCTCCGCGGCCAAATCTTCCAGCGGAGCGGCGGCGTGCCGGCGCTTGCGCAGCAGGTCCGTCGCGCGGTTCGCCACCATCCGGAAGAGGAACGGAACGGCATTGTCCACCTTCCGGTAGCGTTCGCGATGGCGGTACGCGCGCACGAAGACATCCTGCACGACGTCCTCGGCGTCCGCTGCGCTGTGGAGCCGGCAGAATGCGAACTGGATCAGCCGGTGCTGGGTCGCCTCAATGAGAGCGTCGAACTCAGCCATCGACTGGGGCCATGGCAGGACCGGTTCGGCTGTGGCTGCCCCGATCTTCTCCATCTCACTCGCCTGCCGCTATAACGGACCGGCGCGGCGGAAAGATTTAAAAGGGGACAGACGCACTTTCCAGGTGGCGCGAGCCGGCTATCGCTCCGCGCCCAGCGATGCGGAAAATGCGTCTGTCCCCTTTTTGCGTTGCAAGCACCGATAGGCCCGGCGCGCCACGACGATCTCTTCGTTGGTCGCCAGCGCCAGAACCGCTACCCGCGAATCGTCCGCCGAAACCAGGCGGTCGCCGCTGCCGGTTTCGTTCCGCCCGGCGTGCAGCCGGATGCCCAGGAATTCCAGGCCCTGGCAGCAGGCGGCGCGCAGGCGCGCGGAATTCTCTCCGATCCCGCCGGTGAAGGCCACCGCCTCGAGCCCGCCCATGGTGGCGGCAAAAGCGCCGATGGTCTTCCGCACCTCGTAAGCGAACACGGCCAGCGCCAATTCCGCGGGCCGGCTGCCCGCGGCGGCTGCGGCTTCTATGTCCCGCAGGTCGCCGCCTGC
>JAJYLS010000049.1 GCA_021787555.1 Acidobacteriota bacterium
ATCACGTCGAAGGTCCCCACCAGCGAAAGCGGCACCGCTATGCTCGGGATGATCGTCGCCGACAAATTGCGCAGGAACAGAAAGATGACCATCACCACCAGCCCGATGGCCAGCATGAGCGAGAATTTCACGTCCTCCACCGACGCGCGGATGGTGTTGGTGCGGTCCGTGAGGATGCTCACCTGAATCGATTTGGGCAGCGTCTCGGTAAGCTGCGGCAGCAGCCCCTTGACCCGGTCCACAACCTGGATGATATTGGCGCCGGGCTGGCGGCGGATATTCAAAATCACCGCCGGCACCTGGTTCATCCACGCCGCCTGCCGCACGTTCTCGACATCGTCGATCACATCCGCAACCTTGTCCAGCTTCACCGGCGCACCGTTGCGGTAGGCCACGATGATCGGCCGGTAGTCGTCCGCCGAGAGCAGTTGATCGTTGGCGCCGATCTGGTAGGACAGGTGCGGGCCGTCGAAATTCCCCTTGGCCTGGTTCACGTTGGCCGCCACGATGGCGTTCCGCAGGTCCTCCAGGTTCAGCCCGTAGGAAGATAGCAGCGTCGGGTTCGCCTGGATCCGCACCGCCGGCTTCTGCCCGCCACTGATGCTCACCAGTCCCACGCCTGATAACTGCGAAATCTTGGGCGCCAGGCGGGTGTCCGCCAGGTCCTCGACGCGCGAGAGCGGCTCGGTCTTCGACGTCAGCGCCAGCGTCAGAATCGGCGTATCCGCGGGGTTGGTCTTGGCGTAGACCGGCGGAACCGGAAGGTCAGGAGGAAGAAACGTGCCCGCGGCATTGATCGCCTGCTGGACTTCCTGCTCGGCCACGTCGATGCTCAGGTCCAGGTTGAATTGCAGCGTGATGACCGAGCTGCCGTCCGAACTGGTCGAGGTCATCTGCTGCAATCCGGGCACCTGCCCGAACTGCCGCTCGAGCGGCGCGGTCACCGACGATGCCATCACGTCGGGACTCGCGCCCGGATAGAAGGTCAGCACCTGAATGGTGGGATAGTCCACCTCGGGAAGTGCCGAAACCGGGAGCTGCTTGTAGGCCACCGCGCCCGCCAGCAGGATTCCCACCATCAACAAGGACGTTGCCACCGGCCGGAGGATGAACGTCCGGGACGGACTCACTTCTTCCTGCCTCCAGGTTTTGCCCCGTCACGCCGCCCGCCGGCTTCATCGCCCGTCATCTCGACGGTGACCTTGGTCCCTTCCTGCAACTTGTCCACGCCGGTCATCACCAGCACATCGCCCGGCTTCACGCCGGAAGTGATCTCGGTTTCGCTGCCCTCGGTGGTTCCCAGGGTTACCTGGTGCACCGCAACCGTGTCATCGGGCTTGACCACGTAAACATAAGTCGCCACGCTGCTGCGCTGGATTACGGCATTCGGCACCAGCGTCACCCCCGATTTCTGTTGCACCAGCAGGCGCACGTTGACGAACTGGTTGGGGAACAGCAGGCCGTTCTTGTTATCGAAATTAGCGCGCAGCCGCAGGGACCCCGTGGTGGGATCGATCTGGTTATCCACCGTCGCCAGCTCGCCGGAGGCGATCTGGGCTTGATTGTCGCGGTCCCAAACCTCCGCGCGCAGGTGCTCGCCGGCGGCCAGCTTGCGCAGCACCACCGGAAGATCGTCTTCCGCCAGCGTAAAGATCACGCTGATGGGATCGATCTGCGTGATCACCACCAGCCCGCCCGGGTCGGCTGCATGCACGATATTTCCCGGATCCACCAGCCGCAGCCCCACGCGCCCCGTAATCGGCGCGGTGATGTTGCAGTACACCAGGTTGACTTTGGCGGCATCGATCTGCCCCTGGTCGTTTTTGACGATTCCCTCGTCCTGGCTCACAATGGCCTTCTGCGTGGCCAACTGTTGCTCGGGAATGGCGTTCTGCGCCAGCAGCGTGGTGTAGCGCGCCAGGTCCACGCGCGCGTTGGCCAGGTTAGCCTGGTCGCGGACCATCGCCCCTTCCGCCTGTTCCAGCGTAGCGGCATAGGGCCGCGGATCGATCTCCGCCAGCAGGTCGCCCCCGTGCACCATGTCGCCTTCGTTGTAGTGGATCTTCATCAACTGGCCGTCCACGCGGCTCTTGATCGTGACGGTGTAGATGGGTGTCACCGAGCCCAGCCCCGTAATGTACACCCCGAGATCGCCGCGGTGCGCCCTGGCGGCCACCACTGGAATCGCACCCGGTCCCTTCTTCGGGGCCTTCGGCGGCGAAGCAGTGGCCGCGGTAAGCGCCGCCAGCTTGCCGTTAGACCAAAGATACCAGCCGCCCGCTCCCAGCAAGCCGACGACGATCAGCCAGGCCGCGCGCCACGACGAATGCTTTCCGGGCGGTTTGGCGGCGGGCGCCACCGGCGCGTCCTTCTGCAATCCTGAAGGATTCGGTTCGAGTTCCGGCGCGGTCTGCGATGTCATAGGCGACTGGTGCAACCACAGTATTTTAGCTCTGAGGGGCGCAAGAACACTCCAGCCAATTAGGGCTAACCGATAAGACGCTGCGCGTTCCTGGATGTCGCTAGGCAAATGGGGCTATGCCTGGATAGCCCTATAGATTGTCGCTCGGTGTACGAAGCCGTGCCACAAAATGGCAAAAGAGATGGGCCCTAGCCACTGTCCCGCGAGGCTCCGACTATTGCGTCACCGTCATTACCGCCGGGCTGCTGGGGACCCCGCCGACCGTCACCACTACCCGCTGCGCCCCCATCGGTGTCCCCGCCGGCACCTGCACGTTGATCTGCACCACCCCCACCAGCCCCTGGGGAATCCCGACAAACTGGATCGGCGCATTCACCCCGCCTACCGTCACCGCGACCGGCTGCTGCGGCGCGGGCAGGCTGTTAACGGGCGTCCCGGCGAGCGGCGCGGCGCCGTCCGCCACCGCGGGAGACACCGCGCCCGCTCCTGTAATCCACAGCGTGACATAACCGTTTCGGGCCGCGCTCGCGTACCCCGCCGGAGCCCCCTGCTGGTCCACGAAAATTCCCGGCGCGGCGGCTCCGGCAATTATCGATGCCGAAGCGGGCCCCCCGCTGGTGTTCACCTGCACCGCCAGCGTGGCGTTCAGTGGAACTTCATACGAAAGCTGCACGTTCAGTTGCCCCGGAGACGCGTACCAGATCGGCGCGGTAAACCCGTCGATCGTCACCGTCACGCCGGCCATGCTAGTCGGCAACGGAGTGCTCGCCGCCGCTTGCGTCCCCGCCGCCAGATGCGTGCCGAAGATGGAAACGATCCCACCGGGCGCAAACACCTGTGTAAACGAGGCGCCATTGGCAATTCCCCCAATGGTGGGAGCCGGCATGGTCGTCGACGGAGGTCCCGTGTGTTGGCCGAGTTCCGCCGTCCACGCCGCCAGCAGCGCCGCCGCATCCACCGACCCGATGCCCGTCACCTGGTCGTATCCCGGCCCCGCGCTGAAGCCCACCGGTCCCGGCGTGCAGTTCAACAGCCGCCGGTTCGTGCAGGTGACGTTGATGATGTTATTGCCCGTAGTTATGTCGTGAAATGCCGAGGCCGACGATTGGAACAGGCTGTACAGCGTGGGATTGATGTTGCCCAATCCGGGTGCGGCCTCCAGGCCCTTGGCCACGAACGACTGGTTCAGCAGCGCCGCCAGCCCGGCGAACGCCGGACCGCCCGCCGAAGTGCCGCCGACCACCGCCTGGCACATGGTGCTGCCTCCTCCGCTTCCGCCGCACATCGAAGGGTCGCTGGTGAAAATCAGGTAGCCGTCGTGATCCGGAGATGCCGAAATGGCCAGGTCGGGCACATCGCGCGCATTATCGTTGGGCACGCCCGGCCCCGCCTGCCACGTAGGTTTCGGGAAGTACACGCTCGCGCCGCCGCCGCTCGCCGAGGGCGTCCCGTCGATCGCCGTGGTGTTCCACGCCGTCTCCGGAATGTAGGAAAGCGCCGAGCTGTTGTTGGCCGTGTTGGTGGCGGCCCAGTAATTTCCGCTGCCTTCGTTGAGCTGCGTGCCGCCGATCCCGGTCACCCCCGGCAGGCTGGCCGGCATGTCCACCGACGCGATCCCATCCGCGTTCGTCAGCCCCGGGTCCCCGTAGCAGTCCGTCGCGCCGGCGTCGCCCGATGCCGCGAACCAGGTGATCCCCTCCACGTTGGCCTGCTGTGACATCGGCAGCAGGCTGTTGTAGGCATCGAAAGGCGCGTAAGCCGCTTCGCAGTCTCCGTAGCTGATGCTGAGCACCGGCGCCAGGTTCTGGTCGATGACGTACTGCGCCGAAGTCATCACATCCGAGGAGTACACGAACTGGACGGTCGCGTTCCGTGCCACCGCACCCACCAACTCCAGATCCAGCTCCGATTCGCCGATGTCCCCTTGGGAGATCCCCGGATCGACGGAACCGGGAACCAGCACCAGTTGCGGATCGTTGGCCGGCAGGTTGAAAAAGGTGCGAAACTGCTCAATATCCGCCAGCCGGATGTCCGACTGGCCCACCACCGCGACCGTCTGGCCGGAGCCGTCCAGCCCCGCATCGAACAGCGGCGTGATGTTATAAATCACCGCCAGGTCGTCCGGGCCGACACAGTGGCCGCCGCACAGGCTCAGGCTGTTGTACTGCGGTGTCACCGCATGCGCGATCGCACGCGCGCGCGATCGCACAGCCGGCCGCAGACGAAAATCGGTTAGCCCGCGTATCGCACTCACCACGCCCTGCAATGCGGCCGGAATGCTCGGGTTCGTGGCATTCGCATAATGCAGTTCGCCGTTGACCAGGTAACGGTCGATGGGCGTGCCGAACGCCTGCTCCACCGCACCGGCCGTGCCGCTCACCGCGATCCAGTTGCGCGCCCGCGCCACCCCGACCACCGTGAGACGCTGGCTCGCCAGCCACGCCTTCACCTGGTCCATATCCGCCTGGCTGATGCCGAAGCGGTCGGCGTACTGCTCCGGCGTCAGCCAATGGTGGTAATCGGGCGACGACGGATCCTGCTGGTCCACGAGCAGCCGGTCGAGGTCCGCCTGCTGGCTCGCCGTCGGCTGGAACATCAGCGTGACGCGCGGCATCGGCATGGATGCATCCACCTGTCCTTGATCGGCGCCCGCCAGTGCCTTGGGATGAATGTGCCCCGCCAGCGTGACGCGGTGGTGGTTGTCGATCCGCCGCGTGATCCGGCTCGGCTGCGCCATGGCAGCCAGCGGCAGGAGCAGTGCTAAAAACAAAAGAGTGGCTGGGTGTTTCCTTGGCATGGTGGAAATAAAGACCCTTCGGCGCTAGTCCGGAATGTCCGGCACCTTCAACGAATTGACGAACCCCGACCGAGGCAGGTTACGGAAAGCTGGCCGATGCGCCTGCGTGCGTTTCAGAAAAGGAGTTTGAGGGCAAATTACATCTCGCGCGGGCTGCCTACCGGCGGGGTCGCAAGTGTCGAACTGCGCACCATCGAGGAAATCGTTCCCGCCGGCGCCGTTCCAATGGATGCGTTGGGCACCGCGAAATCGGGATGATTCAAGATGTTAAAAAATTCCGCGCGAAACTGGATATGCATCCTCTCGCGCAGCGTGAACATCTTGAACAGCGACGAGTCCCATTGGAACAGCCGCGGCCCGGTCAGAATATTGCGCCCCGAATTTCCATACATATATTGCGCCGGAGAGACGAACGCCGCTGTGTCGAACCAGTGGTCCACCGTCCGCTCACCGTACGGAATCGCCCCGTTCGTGACGTGGTCCGGCCGCTGCGATCCGGTGGAATTCGCCACGTTGACCCCGCTCGGCGGCGCGGTCATTGGCGTTCTGCGCCCCCGCTCCGCCGGTGTCCAGGATGGGATTGTTGTCGTCGATGAAGTGGCTCCAGGTGTGTATGCGGCCATAGTTGTTCGCCACCCCCGGCAGGTTGGGCATCGGATAGAGCCCCATGATTTTCGCGCCCGTGAAATCGAACCGGCTGGCCGGAACCGTGTTGTTTGGAAACACCGTGCGCACCGATCCGCTGCCGCTGGGGTTCGCCGCGGTCGTCGCCGGGTCGTATATGGGCTAAGAATAGCTGATTATCTTTAAATCCACAAGACGGTCCCAGTGAAGTTATGATTTGAGTCATGTACCGCACTCTTCTGGTTGCAGTTCTCTTGTCGCTGCCGGTCTCCGCCGCGCCGGCCGAAAAGTTCGACGTGGTCGTTTACGGCGGCACCGCCGGCGGCGTCATTGCGGCGGTCAGCGCCGCGCGCGAGGGGCTGAACGTCGCGCTGATCGAACCCACCCGCCACCTTGGCGGCATGGTCTCCGGCGGTCTGAGCTGGACCGATGTCGGCAGAAAGGAAGTCATCGGCGGCTACGCCCTCGAGTTCTACCTCCGCGCCGGCAGGTACTATGAGATGTCCCACTACGAACAGGAGATCGCCTGGACCGTCGAACCGCGCGTCGCCGGGGAAATCCTCCGCCAGATGCTCGACCAGGCGCATGTCACCGTGGTCCTCAACCACCGCCTGCGCGAAAAGGATGGCGTCGTCAAGAACGGCTTGACCCTGACCCGCATCGTTATGGAGGACGGCACCTCCTATGCCGCCAACATCTTCATCGACAGCTCCTATGAAGGCGACCTCATGGCGCAGGCTGGCGTCTCCTATATCTGGGGCCGCGAATCCACCAGCCAGTACGGCGAATCCCTCGCCGGCGTGCGCGGCGAGACCCCCAAGCATCAGTTCACCGTCAATATTTCTCCGCGCGATGCCGCCGGCAAGCTCCTACCCGAAATTTCCCCCGATCCTCCCGGACCGCCCGGCTCCGCCGACAAAAAGGTGCAGTCCTACAACTTCCGCATGTGCTTCTCCGACGATCCCGCGAACCAGGTCCCTTTCCCCAAGCCGCCCGGCTACGATCCCCACCGCTATGAACTGCTCGCCTTCCTCCTGAAGGCGCGCACCGCGGCCGAAGGTGCTCCGCCCCGGTTGAATACCCTCATGAAAATCGACCGCATCGAAAACCATAAGACGGATGTCAACAACAACGGCGCCTTCTCCACCGATTACCTGGGTGGAAGCTGGGATTACCCCAACGCCAGTTATGCAAAACGCCAGGAAATCTGGGACGCGACGAAGAATTACACCGAAGGCTTCTTCTATTTCCTGGCCAACGATCCGCAGGTTCCGCCCACCACCCAGAAGGAAATGCGCGGTTGGGGCCTGTGCAAGGACGAATACGCCGACGACGACAATTGGCCCTACCAGCTCTACATCCGCGAAGCGCGCCGCATGGTGGGCGATTTCGTCATGACCCAGAAGGACCTGCAAACCGACCGCACCAAGCCCGACCCCATCGGCATGGGCTCCTACAACAGCGATTCGCATAACGTCGAGCGCATCATCTCCCCGCAGGGTTTCGTGCGCAACGAAGGCGACATGCAGGTGCCGGTCCAGCCCTACCAGATCCCCTACCGCATCATGGTGCCCAAGCGCGGCGAAGCCGGCAATCTGCTCGTCCCAGTAGCGTTCTCCGCCAGCCACGTGGCGTATTCTTCGGTGCGCATGGAGCCCCAGTACATGATCCTCGGCCAGGCCGCCGGCGAAGCTGCCAAACTGGCGATCGAGGAGCACCGCGCGGTCCAGGACGTCGACACCGCCGCCCTCACCGCGCGCCTCCGCAAGCGCGGCGCGGTCATGGAGTACCGGCCGTCGGTCGAACGCGAAGTCATCCCGTTCCTGCGCCTGCCGCCGCGCAGCCGGCGTTAGGCGCAATACGGTTCACCTTAAGTAGCGGGATTCGCCGGGCGATTCGCCTGTCCGCGCTCGCGTCCGCGAAGCGAGGTGCCCTGTGGGCCCAGCGCGCCTCCCCCGGCATGAGCTTTCTGTTGATCCGCTTGACATGCAGTGTGCTAATCTTGGCGAACAAGTGGATAAACGGGCCTGCTGTGCGGAATCTTGCCAGTGGCTGTCAATCGCAATCCGCGCCTGGCTCGTTCAGTTCTACTCAATCTTGGAGGACAGTACAACGAAGGTTGTAGGCAGGCACGAGGGTAAGGATTCGGCCAAGGTTCACTTCTCTCCCCCCTTTGTCATCCTGGCGCTGCCACGCGCTTGTGATGCTCCTGGAGTTGTTTCACGACTCGAAATCCCGGCGATTACAGAGTTGTCCACTAAAAGGTACAGGAACATGAAATTTAGAAAGATGGAACACAGGCTTACGGGAGTCAGATGGCTCGCCGCATTGATTACTCTATTCGCGTTCATCTTCGTCCCAGGATTCATACGGGCACAGGAATTCCGTGCCACTATCACGGGCCAGGTCAATGATGTGTCTGGGGCCCCCATCTCCGGGGCTACCGTGACCGCCGTCAAAGTAGATACTGGCGTAGCAACTAAGGCTACGACGGATGCGGCTGGCGTCTTCTCGGTACAGTATTTGCTGCCTGGAACCTACACGGTTTCGATCGAAGCCAAAGGATTCGAGAAAACGAACTATACCAACGTCACGCTGGTGTCTCTTCAAGCTTTCAAGTTGAATGTAACCTTGAAACCGGCAACGGTCCAACAACAGATTACCGTGACAGCCGCCCCTGCGGGATTACTCGACACGGAGACTGCCTCAACCGGCGGCGTGGTGGATCAGCCTAAGGTGGAATTCATGGCCACGGGGTTCCAAAACCCCTTCGACCAGTTCTTATGGCTCCAGGGAGTTCGGGACGTCAGCCACCAGGAAGAGGAAAACTCGACATTGCGCGCGGCCGGCGGTATTCCCAGTTACTCGGTGGACGGCGCCCCCGGCGGGGACAACCAATATTACATCAACGGCGCACCGGTCTCTCGACAGGGGACTGCGTTCCTCAAGCCCAGCCAGGACGCAGTCGCGGAACTCCAGGCGAGCACGGCTCCTTACGACGCTCAGTACGGCTGGCAGACCGGCGGGTCTTTCAACGGCAATATTAAAGCCGGCACGAACCATTTTCACGGCGACCTCTACGAGTATTTCGGGGGCAGGCCGTTAAATACCAGTAGGGCTGTGGATAACGCCAGTGGCCTTCCCAAAGGTGCTGACACGTCCAACCGGTTTGGTGGAACGATAGGCGGACCGATTTGGAAAAACAAAACCTTCTTCTTCGGCAGCTTCGAGGGATGGCGACAGGCCCAACCGCAGAGCAAAATTGAAAGCCTGCCCACGATGGCCATGCGGCAGGGGAACTTTGCCGGGTCCGGGTACACCATTTACGACCCGGCGACCGTGGCGTGCACGCAGCAATCCAGCACGGGATGCAACACCTACGGGCGGTTGCCGTTCCCCAACGATGCGATTCCCGGTTCGCGCCTGAACCCCATCGGGCAGGCCATCGCGAACCTGTATCCGGCGCCCACGTTGCCGGGCGTACTGAACAACTATGACTGGGAGGGGCCGCGTAACCTCGGATACGACCAGTACATGGTGCGCGTCGATCACAATCTTTCGGAAAAGACGCGCCTCTACGGGTTCGTCACGGCCCAAAGCGACTGGTCCAACTCCAGCAGCAACACTTTCCCCGGTCCCGGCACTAGGAGCACCCAAAGCCCCAGCGATGAGCGGCTCATCATGGCCGACGTGACCCGCACGATCACCTCCTCTTGGGTCGCCGACATCCGCTTCTCCTTCTCGCGTTTTGTGAATTGGAGCATTTCGGGCACCGCCGTCCAGAACGATTTTACCGGCAGCGACATCGGTGGCCTGAACATGCCCTTCGTGCCCACCACCACCCGCCAGAATATCGTGCCGAGCGTAGACGTGAGCAGCTACAGCAGCATTTTCGGCAACACCGGCAACGCCGGCGTTAACAATATCTACTACTTCGCTCCGAGCTTTTCGCAGATGAAAGGCCGGCACATGATCCACTACGGGTTCCAGTATATGGACACCCAGGATGGCTTGCAGGGTATTCCGGGAAATCCCAATGGCTCATTCACCTTTAACCCGGAGTACACGCGCCAAAATCCGCTGACGGCGTCTGCCAACAGCGGGCAGAGCGTGGCTGATCTGCTGCTCGGCTATCCCAGTTCGGGCAGCCTCAGTTGGAACCAGGCGAATTTCATTACCTATCACTATTACGGAGCCTATATCCAGGACGACTACAAGGTCAGGCGGAATGTGACCCTGAACATCGGCTTGCGGTGGGATGGATACGGGGCGCCTGTCGAACGCGACAATCGAATTAATGGGGCGTTCTGCTTCACCTGCACGAATCCTTACACCAGCCAGATGAACTACGCACAGTATCCGGGCGTGCAGAATCCGCTGACGGGCGGGTGGACCTTTGCCGGTGTCAACGGCCAGCCGCGCTCTCCTTACACGCTGCCCAAGACTCAATTTGAGCCCCGTATCGGGATTGCGTGGTCGATCGACTCAAAGACCGTACTCCGTGCCGGTTTCGGCCGCTATTACAACTATGGACCTAATGGCACATTCTCCAACGGATTCAGCAATGGCACGCCGTACCACGATTCGCTGGATGGCAACATTACCCCAACGAATTACTTCCAATCCGGCAATCCTTATCCCAATGGCGTTATCGCACCCACGGGATCCAGCCAGGGTCTCGCAACGCTTGCCGGCAACGCCGTCTCGTTCTATGACACCAACCGCACTGTGCCGGTGACCCAGCACTGGAGTATCGGCATCCAGCGGGAACTTCCGTTGAGCACCGTCCTGGAGGTGGCCTACGTCGGAAGCCACACCCATGGCCTTGAGGTCTCGCCGAACGTGGATGTCATCTCGACCGCCCAGCAGCAGGCATGTTTTCTCAACAGTTCCATTTGTAACAATAACGTCCCGAATCCGTTTTACGGCATTTTGCCGTTGACCACCGGGATGGGCGCGTCGCCCACGGTTCGGGCCTACGAACTCATGCGGCCGTACCCGCTTTTCAACGGCATGACGCAGAACGGAGATCCGGCGGGCTTCTCGAATTACGATGCACTCCAGGTTCGAGTCGAACGCCGGGTCAAAAACATGAATTTCATCGTTAATTACACCTTCGCCAAATGGATGTACGCGAACAGCTATCTCAACAACGGAACCTATATTGATCCGACTTTGTATTACGGCTTGGCAAGCAACGATATTAAAAATGAGTTCAACACCACGGCTGTCATCCCTCTGCCCTTCGGACAGGGGACGCACCTTCTCTCCAACGCACATGGGGTGTTGGGTGGGCTGGTGAACGGATGGCTGTTCGATCCATCGTTTATCGTTAACTCCGGGTTCCCCTTGGCCATTCCGGGGGCAACTTTTAGCTGCGCAAGCTATCAATCGCCGAATGGGCAGACCGTGCAGCACTGGTTCAATAACAACACGAGCTGCTACACGAATCTCGCGCCTTACCAGCCGCGCACCAATCCGCTGTATTACAGCGACTTGCGGAACCCGGGTCTCTTCCAGATGAATGCCGCCTTGCAGAAGCGCTTTCAACTGCCGCGAGAAGGAATGTTCCTGCAAGTGCGACTCGAAGTTCTCAACGCCACGAACACTCAAGTGCTAGCCGCTCCGAACACAAACAACAACGTCAAACCCAATTGTGCCGGTGTGGCCGTATGCTCCGGCTTTGGCACCATCCCACCTGCCACATCGATTCGTGCCGGGTTTGTCTCGATGAAGTTAGTGTTTTAGGAGCTGTCGGGAGTCAAAATAAGGCCGGCCAATAAAATCGGCAACTTGCCGGCCTTCACCTGAGCCAGCTAAGGGCATTCGCATGAAGCATAGCCCGCACCACCTCCCCGGCAGTCTGCTATTTTTGTTTCCATGGTGCGCATTCTTCCTGTCTTCTTCGTGGCCGCCGCCTCCCTTTCCGCCCAGGCCGCCGAACCCCAATGGCTCCCCGTCACCGCGCCCAAAATCGCCGTCGCCGGCCTGCCCTGGTTCGCCGAAAACCACGGCGAGTTCTGGCGCCTCCCCGAGCGCTCCAAGGGCGACTTTCCCAAGCCGGTCTGGAGCCTCGCGCTCGATTCCTCCGGCGGCCGGATCCGCTTTCGCACCGATTCCTCGACTCTCGCTCTCCGCCTCGAATGGCCCCATCCGCCCAACATGCGCAACATGCATTACTTCGGCCAAAGCGGCGTAGATCTTTATATCGGCAATACCTATTGGGGCACCGCCATCCCGGACAAGGATGCCGCCCCAACCAAGGTCTACGAGCACGTCTACTTCAAGGACCAGCCCCGCGCCATGCGCGACATCACCATCTATCTCGCCCTCTACAGTCCCGTCAAGGTCCTCCAGATCGGCCTCGATCAAGACGCCGCCATCCAGCCCGCCCGCCCCTTCGCACGCTCCCGCCCCGTCGTTATCTATGGCACGTCCATCACCCAGGGCGGCTGTGCCAGCCGTCCCGGTATGAGTTACCAGGCCATCCTCGGCCGCCGCCTCAATCTCGATTACGTCAACCTCGGTTTCTCCGGCAACGGCAAGGGCGAGGCCGCCGTAGCCCGCGCCGTGGCCGAACTCGACGCCGCCGCCTTCGTCCTCGATTTCGCCCAGAACAACCGCACCGTCGAGTCGTTAGCCCAAGTCTACGACCCCTTCATCGGCATCCTCCGCGCCCGCCACCCCAATACCCCGATCGTTTGCATCACCCCCATTTACGCGGCCGAGGAGGCCACCGGTGGCCGTCCCGCCAACGAGCAGATGCGCACCCTCATCCGCGGCGTGGTGAGCCACCGCATCGCCGCCGGCGACGCCCACCTGCAATTAGTCGAAGGCACCGACCTGTTGGGCCCCACCCGCGCCGATGGACTGGTCGACGGCACGCACCCCAACGACCTCGGCTTTCAGTGGATGGCGGAAGGCCTGGCCCAGCGCCTGCACAAAGTGCTGGGCCTGTAACGGCTCAGAACATTACCCGACCCGAACGCGGTGTTCGCCGGGTTCACACCGAGATACTCCACCGCTGCATATAAGAGGGGCGCCAGCGGCTTTACGCGTTCTTCCCCTTCGCCCGGTCCATGTATTCCATGGTCTCCAGGTTCAGCCGGATCGTGTCCCCCGCCTTGATGAACTGCGGCACCATCACCTCGACGCCGTTCGGCAGCCGCGCCGGTTTAAACGTCGAGTCCGCCTGCTGGTGCGCCGCCGGCGCCGTGTCCGCGATCTTCACTTCCAGCACGTCCGGAAATTGCACGTACATCGCGCGCCCGTTGACGAACTCGATCCCCAGCCGCATCCCCGCTTCCAGGAATCGCTCGCGCGGCCCGATCAGCGCTTTCGGAATCTCCGTCTGTTCGTAGCTCTCCGGATTCATGAAGCAGCAGGCCTCGCCCGACGAGTAGAGAAACTCCATCGGCTGCCGCTCCACCGCTAATTCGGCCAGCTTCAACTCCGCCCGCAGGCTCGTCTCGCGGAACGTTCCCGTATCCACGTTTTGCAGCCGGGCGTGCGTCACGCCGCCCATCTTCCCCTGTCCCGGATGATATTCCGCCGCCGTCACGCGGTACGCCTGGCCCTCCAGGACAATCGCCATGCCGGCGCGCAACTGCGATGCCATTACCATCAGCGACTCCTCTTCGGCGGGACGCGCCGCGGTGCCGGCGCTTTTCCACCCC
Source organism: Acidobacteriota bacterium (assembly GCA_021787555.1). Classification (GTDB taxonomy): domain Bacteria; phylum Acidobacteriota; class Terriglobia; order Bryobacterales; family Bryobacteraceae; genus JAJYLS01. The sequence goes on from JAJYLS010000049.1 coordinate 13,520, forward strand.
GCGAAATGTCGCGGCGGCGCCCGATCCGTTCCACCGTCCAGGTGCGCACGACTTGTGGATGTCGTCCTCGATCCATGGCCCGCCCGCTCTCATTCTACGCCCGCCGCAACCGCCAGGCGATTTCGCCCACCAACCATATTCAGGTATTGAAATCCCCAATTTGGCGTAGAATAAAGGTGGAAGGGCTAGCCCGCCCTCATTCGGCCGAGGAGGTGAAAGATGTTGCGTGCCTTTCATCGAGTCCACGGACCGGGCGATCCGGTCCAACGGAGCGTCGAATCCGCCCTCGAGGCCGCCGGTATTCTCATCGCCACGCTGCTAGCGGCCGCCATCCTGTTCCTTGGAGTCTTCGTGACCCGGGCCGTCTGATTCCACAGAACCAACTAATTCTCGGGTGAGACGTATGCCACGCTTGATCAAAAATCTACCGGGAGCCGAACCCGTCAACGGGTCAGGCGCTCCCACGGGTCCACCGGCCCTCCTGCAAGCCGGCGTCGAGTTGCGTATTACCGTGCCGCTGCTGCGCCGGCCGAGCGAAAACATCGAGATCTACTGGAGCGAGATCCAGGTCGAGGGACAGCTCTATCGCGTGCCGCGAAGGGCCCTCCAAGCGGCCCTGGCAGCCTGAAGCCGGCATGACCTTGCGCACACTGCGCCGGCTGTCGCAGATCCTCTTCCTCGGGCTCTTCGCGCTCTTCGTGTGCACCGCCGCCCTCCGCAACCCGTTTCTCGAAACCGACCCCTTCATCGCCTTCACTAACGCCCTCGCCACCCACGCCCTCTACCGCGGTCTCCTCTGGAGCCTCGCCATCCTCATCCCGACCCTGTTTCTCGGCCGCTTCTTCTGCGGCTGGATCTGCCCGCTCGGCACCCTTAACCATTGGGCCGGCAACATCCGTTCGGTCGCAAAATCCGGCCGCCGCCGCATCCAATCCAACCGCTACCAGCCGTGGCAGGCCTTCAAATATTACTTCCTCCTCGCCCTCCTCGCCGCCGCTCTCCTCGGCAGCGCTATCGGCGGCTTGTTCGATCCCATCGTCCTCGCCGCGCGGTCCCTCGCCCTTTCGGTTCTCCCCGCCGGAAGCTATTCCCTCGCCCACGCCGGCCCCCTGAGCTACCTCCTCTTCTCGCCGCAGGCGCATTTCCGCCAGGGCTTCCTGCTCGGCCTCCTCCTGATCCTCATCCTCGCCCTCAACTTCCGCATCACCCGCTTCTGGTGCCGCGCCCTCTGCCCGCTCGGCGCGCTCCTCGGCCTGGTCTCCCGCTGGTCCATCCTCGGCCTCGAAAAAAACCAGGACCAGTGCGGCGATTGCAACCGTTGCCTCCTCCATTGCCAGGGCGGCGACGATCCCATCCCCGGCGCCCACTGGCGCAAGTCCGAGTGCCACCTCTGCATGAACTGCGTGGCCGACTGCCCCGAAAGCGGCATCCGCTTCCGCTTCTTTTCCCGCACCTCCGCCAGCGCCACCGCACCGAACCTCATCCGCCGCAAGCTCCTCACCGGCGTGGCCGCCGGCGCCGCCGCCGTTCCTCTGCTGCGTGCCAACACCGGCCTCGACGCCGAGCCCCACCCGCGCCGCATCCGCCCGCCCGCCGCTCTCAACGAGCGCCAGTTCCTCGCCCGCTGTATTCGCTGCGCCGAATGCATCCGGGTCTGCCCCACCAACGCCCTCCAGCCGGCGCTGGCCGAAGCTGGCTGGGAGGGCATCTGGACTCCCGTCCTGGCTCCGCGAATCGGCTACTGCGAGCCCGCTTGCACCCTTTGCGGCCAGGTCTGCCCCACCGGCGCCATCTGGCAATTCACCGCCGCCGAAAAAGGTTGGGCCGGCACCGCCGCTCACCCCATCCGCCTCGGCACCGCCTTCTATGACCGCGGCCGATGCCTCCCCTGGGCCATGGCCACCGAGTGCATCGTCTGCGAGGAGTGGTGCCCCACCTCGCCTAAAGCCATTTACCTGCGCCCCGCCGAGGTCACCGACTCCGCCGGCAACGCCAAACAGATCCAGCAGCCCTACCTCGATCCCGAGCGCTGCGTCGGCTGCGGCGCCTGCGAATTCGCCTGCCCGGTGAAAGGCGAGCCCGCCATCCACGTCACCAGCGTCGGTGAAAGCCGCTCCCCAACCAACCAGATCCTGCTTCGCCGCGCGCCGAAATCCGTCGACTGGCTCCCCGACACCGGCGACGCCCCCGGCTGGACCAAGTCCGGCGAAACCCGCCAGTTCGATCCCGCCGGCCTCTGGAAGTATATCGATGGCGACGCCGAGCGCTACCTTCGGGCCGGCGTCCGCCGCACCCTCACCGCCACTTACCGCTACCGCAACACCGTGGAAGCCGTCGTGGACATCCACCTGATGGCCTCGCCCGCCGCCGCCCGCGCATTCTTCGAATCCGAGCCCGCCGTCGGCAGCCGTCCCGTCCCGCTCGACGACGCCGCCCGCACCTACGGCCAGAGCCTCACCTTCCGCCGCGCCGCTTTCTTCGTCCGCCTCGTGGCCTACCAGGATACGCCCCAAACCGCCCCCGCGCTCCTGTCCCTGGCCCGCGCCATCGATTCCCGGCTCACCGCCACAAATGCTATAACAGAATCGTAATATTCCGAACTAGCAGGGTCCGCCCCATGGGCATGGGCACACAAGCCGGCATCACTCGCAGAAACCTCCTGTGCGCCGGCTTGGGCGGCGCCGTTGCCCTCCGCGCCGCCGCCCCCGAAAAATCCCGCGTCGTCATCGCCAGCGACCCCGCCCTGCGCGCCACCTTCGCCTCTCCCGAATCTGCCCGCGTCCTCAAACTCCTCGACCGCGCCGTGCAGTCGTTCTACGCCGCCGATTCCCCCCTTGCCGCCTGGAAGAAAATCGCGCGCCCCAACGAAGTCGTTGGGCTCAAAGTCAACTGCCTCTCCGGCCGCGGCGCTGCCACCAGCACCGTCCTGGTCGAGGCCATCGGCGAGCGCCTCCAGCAGGCCGGCATACCCGCGCGGAACATCGTCGTCTGGGACCGCCTCAACTCCGACCTGGAAAGCGCCGGCTTCCAACCCGCCTCCCGCAAGGACCGCATCCGCTGTCTCGGCAACGACTCCGCCGGCTACGGCATGGACCTCGCCGTCTTCGGCTCCGCCGGCAGCCTGCTCTCCAACACCCTCACCAAGACCTGCGACGCCGTCATCAACCTTCCCGTCCTCAAGGACCATGGCATCGCCGGCGTCACCCTCGCCCTGAAAAACGTATTCGGCGCCATCCACAACCCCAACAAATATCACGTGAATGCCGGCAATCCCTACATCGCCGATGTCAACATGTTCCCCGCCATCCGCCAGAAAATTCGCCTCACTATCTGCGACGCCATCTCCGCCCAATACGAAGGCGGCCCTTCCTACATGCCGCAATGGTCCTGGTCCTTCAACGGTCTCCTCGTCGCCCGCGATCCCGTGGCCCTCGATTACACCGGCTGGCAGATCCTCGAGCGCAAACGCGCCGAAAAGGGTTTCAAGTCCCTCCGCGACCTGCACCGCGAGCCGCTCTACATCGCCACCGCCGCCGATTCTGCCCACCGCCTCGGCACCAACGATCCCCAGCGGATCGACCTGGTGAAGGTGTAATCCATGGACCGCCGCCGCTTCGTCCTCGATAGCCTGGCGCTCCCCTGTCTCGCCGCCCGCGCCGCCGCCCCCGACGCCCGTTTCACCGTCGAGGCCCGCTTCTACGAAAAGCTCCCTTACAAGAAGATCAAGTGTAAGCTCTGCCCCCGCGAATGCGTGATCGATGATCGCGAGCGCGGCTACTGCGGCGTCCGCGAAAACCGCGGCGGAACTTACTACTCCCTGGTCTACTCCCGCGTCTGCGCCGCCCACGTCGATCCCATCGAAAAGAAACCGCTCTTCCACTTCCTCCCCGGCACCCAGGCCTTTTCCGTGGCCACCGCCGGCTGCAACGTGAATTGCAAGTTCTGCCAGAACTGGGACATCTCCCAGGTCCGCCCCGAGCAGGTCGAGAGCGAATATATTCCGCCCCGCAACCTCGCCGCCCTCGCCCGCCGCTACAACTGCCCCTCCATCGCCTACACCTATAGCGAGCCCGTGGTCTTCTCCGAATACGTCCTCGATTCCGCCGAAGCCGGCCGCGCCGCCGGCGTCAAGAGCGTCGTCATCAGCGGCGGCTATATCCAGGAAGAGCCCCTCAAGCAGTTGTGCCGCCGCGTCGACGCCGTCAAAATCGATCTCAAAGCCTTCTCCGAAAAGTATTACAAAGAGGTCGTCAACGGCGAGCTCAAGCCGGTCCTCGACGCCCTGGTCACCCTCCGCAAGCAGGGCGTCTGGCACGAAGTCGTCTACCTCGTCGTCCCCACCCTGAACGATTCCGACGCCGAATTCCGTGGCCTCGCCCGCTGGGTCAAGACCGAACTCGGCCCCGACGTCCCGCTGCATTTCTCGCGCTTCTATCCCCAGTACCTCCTGAAAAATCTCCCGCCCACTCCCATCGCCACCCTCGATCGCGCCAAGTCCATCTGCGATGCCGAGGGCCTGCACTACGTTTACATCGGCAACGTTCCCGGCCATCCGGCCGAGAGTACCTGGTGCCCCAAATGCCGCCGCGCCGTGGTGGAGCGCGCTGGCTTCACCGTCCGGGCCATCCATCTCGATGGGGGCAAGTGCCATTTCTGCCACCAGCCCATCCCAGGCATTTGGGAGAGGACATCCCGCCTATGAAAATTCTGCTCCTCGGCCTCTTCGTCCTGTGCGCGGTCGCCGGCACCCACCCGCCCAAAATCCGCCCGCCCGCCGTCGCTGGAACGTTCTATCCCGCCGATCCCAAACAACTCGCCGCCATGATCGACGGCTTCCTCGCCAAAGCCGCGCCCCCCCACCTCGATAACGTCATCGCTCTCACCGCCCCGCACGCCGGTTACATCTACTCCGGCCCCGTCGCCGCCTGGTCCTACGCCCTCGTCAAAGGCCGCAAGTACGACCGCGTCGTGGTCATTGCCCCCTCGCACTACGAGGCTTTCGGCTTCACCTCCGTCTATGACGGCGCGGACTACTCCGCCCCCTTCGGCCAGGTCCCCGTGGACCAGGCTTTCGCCGCGAAGCTGGCCAAAATGAGCCCCACCATCCGGCTCTCCAGCGTCGGCCACACCCCCACGCCCGACACCCCCGAGCACTCGCTCGAAGTCCAGTTGCCCTTCCTGCAACGCGTAATCGGACAATTCCAGCTCGTCCCCATCGTCATGGGCGATCAAAGTTACGATACCGAGCGCGCGCTCGGTGTGGCCCTCGCCAAGCTCCTACAGGGCACCAATTCTTTGATCGTGGCCAGCTCCGACCTCTCCCACTACCACCGCTATGACGACGCCGTCAAACTCGACCACAAAACCCTGAAGGCCATCGAAGAGTACGACTACTTCGACCTCGCCCGCAATCTCGAAACGCGCGCCTGGGAGGCCTGCGGCGGTGGTCCCATCGTTGCCGCCATGATCGCCGCCGAGCGTCTCGGCGCCAATCAGGCTAAGTTGCTCCACTACGCCAATACCGGCGATGTTACCGGCGACCGCAGCCGCGTCGTCGGCTATGGTGCCGTGGCTTTTGTCAAAGCCCCCGCCGCCGCCAAGAACGATGACGCCGCCTTCTCCCTCACCAAGCCCGAAAAAGACGCCCTGCTGAAAATCGCCCGCAAATCCGTCGAAACCGCCGTGCGCGAAGGCAAGCCCTATAACTGCTCCTCCGGCGGCTCTGCGGCGCTCGAACAAGAGCGCGGCGCCTTCGTCACCCTCACCGAGCATGGCGACCTTCGCGGCTGCATCGGCTACGTCTCGCCCTTCAAGCCGCTTTACATCACCGTGCGCGATGTCGCCATGCTGGCTGCTCTCCGCGACTCGCGTTTCCGCCCCGTCACCGCCGCCGAACTGGGCGGCCTCCAATACGAAATTTCCGTCTTGTCCCCGCTGCGCCGCGTCGGCAATATCCAGGAAATCCGCATCGGCCGGCACGGCCTCCTCATCCGCGACCCCAACCACGAGGGCCTGCTCCTGCCCCAGGTCGCCAGCGACGAGCATTGGGACCGCGCCACTTTCCTCGAGCAGGTCTGCTACAAAGCCGGCCTCGGCCCCCGCGCCTGGCAGGACCCCGCCGCCGATCTCTTCCGCTTCACCGCGCTGGTCTTCGGCGACCGCCGTCCCGTCTCCGCCTTCATTCCCCTCGATCTTCTTCGTAAGCCGGCAGCATGGCCGCGGCGGCAGGCGCAATGCTCACCATCGCGGCCAGTAGGGCCGTCTTAGCGAACCCGTACACCGGCACGAACCACGTGCTGAACAGAATCGCCCCCGCGCACGACCCCGCCAGGTCGAGCGCGTAAAGCGTCCCCAGCCCGCGCCCGTCCGATGGCTTCGCTCCGCCGAAGAAAATCCGCCCCGCCAGCGCAAATTCGAATCCGCCCAGCATCCCGCACCCCATCGCCGCCAGCGGGAACGCCATGCCGGCCGCCCGCCCCATCGCTTCCAGCAGCCCCACCAGAACCACCGGCGCCGCCGCCACCGCAAATTGCGTGATCCCCAGCCGCCGCATCCCGCCGCCCGCGCGCCGTAGCGCCTGCCAGCTCCCCAGCGCCATCCCCGCCATGAATCCCGCGATCACCAGCGCGAGCTGCCGGTACACATACCCATACACCGCCTGAAATCCCAGCAGCAGCAAAATCTCCAACCCGATCGTCGTGAATCCCGCGGCCGCCGTGCACGCGCCCGCCACGCGCCGCCGCCGACGCCCCGCCGCCAGCACCGCCGCCCCGATCCCCAGCGCCGCCATCGCCACCCCGAAATCCACGCCCGCCAGCGCCCCGAACAGCCGCCGGTAAGCGTCCTGGAATTGGCTGCTCCACAGCGCCGCGTCGAAGTAATACGCCACCGGCGCAAAATCGCGGTTCACCGGCGTCGCTCGCTCCGGCCGGATCTGCTCCTCCAATTCGGCCATCCGGTCCGGGCTCATGCGAAACGGAATGAAGTACTCGCTCACATAGTTCGTCCGCAGCTTCCGCGCCGCAATCCTCGCCAGCAACTCGTCCGCCCCGCGCGCCAGCACGCCCGCCCGCCGCGCCGCGAAGAAGTGCACCGTGTCGCCCGGAATCGCCGCCACTTCCGGAAACACCGCCCGCAGCGTCCCATCGATCGTCCGTAGAAATTGCGCCAGCTCCGGCCCGATGTAATTCTCCGAAGCCCGCAACTGAAACGACAGCACGCCGCTCCCCGTCAGCCTGCGCTCCACTTCGCCGAAAAACTCCGCCGTGAAAAACCGGTTCAACTGCGCATTCTGCGGCTCCGGCAAATTCACGATGACGACATCGTAATTCCGCGCCGTCGTCTTCACGAACAGCCTTCCATCCATCACGTGAATCCCTACCCGCGGATTGCGCCGCACCGCCCGCCACTCGTCCGGAAAATATTCGCGCGCCAACTCCAGCACCGCCGGGTCGAGCTCCACGTAATCGACCCGCTCCAGCCCCGGATGCCGCAGCGCCTCCGCAAGGCACCCGTTGAACCCGCCGCCGATCAGCAGCAGGCTCCGCGGCGCCGGATGCTCCAGCAGCGCGTAATCCACGTCCTCCTCCGCCGCCGCCGGATCCGGCGCGCTGAACAGCACCACGCCGTTTTCGTAAACCGTCCGGCTCCCTTCCGTCCCCGTCACCGCCAGGTTCCCGTACACCGAATTGCGCGTCGCCATCAGCTTCTGCCCGCGCCAGAAGCGCTCCTGCGAAATCCGCTCCACCCGCCGCGGCACGCCGAAACCCGCCACCACCGCCGCGATCCCCACCACCGCGACCACCGCCATCCGCCGCCGCCCGCACGCCGCCACCAGGTTCAGCACCGCAAGCAGCCACGCGATCTCTAGCGCGCTCATCCATCGGATTAGCACCAGCCCCACCACCAGCCCGCCGCCCGCCGCGCCCACCGCTTCCCACAGGTACACCGTTCCGGTCGCCTCGCCAGCCCCAGTTTCCGCCGCGAAAATCCGGCTCCCCGCCGTGAACAGCGCGCCCGACAGCACGCACAGCGGCGCCAGCACCGCCGCCGCCGTCGCCAGCATCGGCCCCGGCCCCAGCACCTCGCCCGGCACCGTCTGCCAGATCTCCCGCGCCGCCCGCACCGCCAGCACCGTCCCCGGCAGCGCCGCCGCCAGCAGCACCTGAATCCCCGCCATCGCCCGCCGCGGATCGCGCACCCCCGCCGCCACCCTGCCCGCCAGCCCGCTCCCCGCCGCCGTCCACACCAGCCAGCTCGCCAGCGTCAGCCCGATCGAAATCTCGTTCCCGTAGAAGACCGCCATCAGCTCGCGCAGCAGCACGATCTGCGCAATTGCGGCGGTGAACCCGATCAGGATAACCACCGCCCGAATTCCGAATCCGGAAAAATGGGGGCTGACACCAATTTCGCGCTCGGAACCGTCCACCCGTGCAGGCTGCCCGTCGCGAAATTGGCTGTCTGTCCCCATTTTTCGGACGCTCACTTCCACAATTAGCCTTAAACTGAAACTGAGTCAAAGGTACCGCCGCCCATGGACTCCGCAACCCGCCGCCGTGCCATGCTCCAGGTCCTCCGCCTTGGAGGTGCCGGCGCTGCCGCCGCCGGCCTCGGCGTGTGGCTCAGCCGCCGCAGCCAGCACCCCGCTGAATCCGCGGTCCCCGCCACCCGCCCCAATTTTCAGGTCTCCGCCGATCCGTCGCTGCCCGAAATGGCCGTCATTCAAGGCGCCGATCCCGCCGCGCTTGCCCGCCGCGCCATCGCCGAACTCGGCGGCATCCGCCGCTTCGTCTCGCGCGGCGATGTTGTCGTCCTCAAGCCCAACGCTTCCTGGGACCGCCCTCCCGAACTGGCCGCCACTACCAATCCCGTGCTGGTCGCCGAAGTCGCCCGCCTGTGCCGCGAAGCCGGCGCCCGCCGCATCATCGTCACCGACGTCACCATCCACGAGCCCCGCCGCGCCTTCCAAGGTAGCGGCATCGGCCCCGCCGCCCGCGCCGCCGGCGCCGAAATCGTCCTCCCCGAAGCCCGCCTCTTCCGCGATGTCGATCTCCGCGGTCAGGTCCTCAATGTCTGGCCCGTGCTCGAGCCCTTCCTCACCGCCGACAAGATGATCAACCTCCCCATCGCCAAGCACCACAGCCTCACCGGCGCCACCCTCGGAATGAAGAACTGGTACGGCATCCTCGGCGGTCCCCGCCAGCGCCTCCACCAGCGCATTCACGAAAGCCTGGTGGACCTCGCCGATTTCATGCGCCCCACCCTCACCTTACTCGACGCCTACCGCGTGCTCCTCCGCAACGGCCCCAGCGGCGGCAATACCGCCGACGTGGCGCTCGAGAAAACGGTGATCGCCGGCACCGATCCGGTGGCCCTCGACGCCTATGCCGCCCAGGCTTGGTGGAACCTCGATTGGCACACGCTCCGCTACTTGAAACTGGCCGCCGATCGCCGCCTCGGAACCCTCGATTACGCCGCTCTCCGCACCCGCTTCGTCACTCTATAACCACCCGGCACCGCTCCATGATCGCTTCCACCATCGTCAGCCGCTGCCGCAACTCCTCCCGAAACGGCCGGTGATGCGTATGCCGGATCTCCACCAGCAGCTTGGCCCGCTCCGATTCCAGCAACTCGGTGAGGA
>JAJYLS010000383.1 GCA_021787555.1 Acidobacteriota bacterium
CATCCTGCGGCAGCTCCAGCGCACGTAAGGCGGCGGGGAATGTTGTGATAACATAACACCGTCTTGCTTGCGCGACAGACCTTGGCATTCTGTCTCTCGGCTTCTGCGGCTTTTGCCCAAGTGTCGGCTGCGCTCTCGGGCACCATTACCGATCCTTCCGGCGCGGTGCTGGCGGGCGCGCGGGTGACCGCCACCAATCTCGGCACCGGCACCAGCCGCATCGCCCTGACCGATGGCAACGGCCGTTATCAATTTCCGTCGGTGGCCGTCGGCGATTACCAGGTCAGCGCCGCCAAACCTCCCTTCCGGGGCGTACTCCGCACCGGCATTCACCTGGTGGTGGGCCAGGCCGCCACCGTGGATCTGGAACTGCCTATGGGCCCCTCGACGCAGCAGATCACGGTCCGCGCAGACGCGCCGCTGGTGGACGGCGCCGCCGTCGCCAGCGTCGCCGGCCTCGCCAGCGAACGGCAGATCAAAGATCTTCCACTCAACGGCCGCAGCTACGATCAGCTCCTGACGCTGAATCCCGGTGTGGTCAACTTCACCTCGCAGAAAGCAGGCGGCATCGGCGTTTCCAATTCCACGGTCGGCAACAATTTCGCCGTGATGGGCAACCGCCCGCAGCAGAATCTGTTCCTGCTCAACGGCGTTGAGTTCACCGGCGCCGCGGAGAACAACATGCAGCCCGGCGGCACCAGCCAGGAACTGCTCGGCGTGGATGCGGTGCGGGAGTTCAACCTGCTCACCGATTCGTATAGCGCCGCATTCGGCAAGCGGCCCGGCGCGCAGGTGCTGATCGTCACGGAATCGGGCAGCAACCGGCTCCACGGATCGCTGTACGAATTCCTGCGCAACAACGCGCTGGACGCCCGCAACTACTTCGATCCGGCCTCCGCCCCCAGCTTCCAGCGCAACCAGTTCGGCGGATCGCTCGGCGGACCACTCCAGCGGGACCGCACGTGGTTGTTCGGAGATTACGAGGGCTTCCGCCAGCACCTCCGCCAGACCGGTGTGGATCTCGTCCCGGACGCGAACGCCCGCCGCGGCTATCTGCCGTGCAAGCTCGCGAGCCCGGCGTCGCCGTGCGCGGCGTCCGGCCTGGCGTTCGTGGGCGTCTCGCCGTTCATCAATGCCTGGCCCGAGCCCACGCCCGGCGCGCCCGATTTCGGCGGCATCGCCGAAGCGTTCAATACTCCGCTGCAAACCATCCGCGAGGATTTCGGCACGCTGCGGCTGGACCGCTCTTTTTCTCCCAAAGACTCTCTCAGCGCGATCTACACCGTCGACGACAGCGCCGACTTCACCCCCACCAGCACCAATCTCTACAGTACCGACATCGAAAGCCTCCGCGAGCAGGTGGCCAGCGTCGAGGCAACCCACATCTTCTCGCCGTCGCTGCTGAACACCTTGCGCGCCGGCTTCTCGCGCGCCGCTTACTACTTCACCGGCGAGCCTACGCCCGGCACTCCCGCGGCAAGCCTGCCCGGCTTTCTTGCGGGCCAGCCGGTGGGCGCGATCGTGGTGGGCGGCAGCGCGGCCTCGAATCCCACGGCGCAATTGAGCCTGGCCGGCAGCAATAACGGCAGCAATCTTTCGATTGCGCGCAATCTGTTCACCTACGAGGACCGCATTTCGCTCACCAGGGGGCGCCACCAGTTCCAGGCGGGCGCGTGGTTCCAGCGGCTGCGGTCGAACGAGAACCTGGCGCTCAGCCAGTACGGCCAGGCAACCTTCGCCAGCCTGCAAACTTTTCTCCAGGGCTCCGTGGGCAGCCTGCTGTACGACCCCGCCTCGACGCCGCTCGGGTGGCGCTCCTGGCTGGGAGCGTGGTACGTCGAAGACGTGGTGCGGGCGGCCTCGAACCTGACCATCTCGCTGGGCCTGCGCGACGAGTTCACCGACGGGTGGAACGAGAGCCACGGGCGCGCCGCCACCTACACCTTCGACGGCGGCATCATCTCGACCGAGCCGCGCATCGGGACCTCCGCTTTCACCGTGAACCGCGCGAAATTTCTGCCGCAGCCGCGCGTGGGCGTGGCCTGGACGCCGTTCCACGGCAGCCGGGCCACCGTGGTCCGCGCAGGCTTCGGCATCTACCACGACCTTCAGGACGCGCTGGGCTACCGCACGGACCAGAACGCGCCCTTCGATCCTACCTACACCCTGGCCAACATGCCGGTCTCCGCGCTGCCCATCCTGCCTTCCGCGGGTGTCTCTCGCGGCGCCCTCTTGTCGCCCGGCGGCGTTCAGCCGGATCTGGCAACGCCCACGCTGCTCTCCTGGTCGCTGCGCATCGAGCAGGAGCTCACGCCCAATACCGCGCTCACCATCGGCTATATCGGGTCGCACGGCTACCACGAAATCATCGGCATCGATGCCAACGAGCCGTTTCCTGTAATCTGTCCCGGCGCACCCTGCCCGGCGGCTTATCCCGCGAATTTCCCACCCGGCCTCGCCGGCACGCCCGTTCCGGCGGGAACGTATTACGTTCCTAGCGCAACCAAAGCCAATCCGGCGGTCGGCAACACCTGGACCTATTTCTCCGCGGGCGACAGCTCCTACCATGCGCTCCAACTCGACCTGAACCGCCGCTTCAGCCGCGGCTTCTCCCTGCGCGGCGTCTACACCTGGTCGAAAGCCATCGACGACGGCGATTCGCTCAACTCCACCACTTCCGGCGGCGAGCCGGCGCTGGCTTCGAATCCGTTCAACCTGCGCGCGGACCGCGGCCTGGCGAACTTCGATGTGCGCAACGTGGCCGCGGTGAACGCCATCTATGCGCTGCCGTTCCGGCGCAGCAGGCTGGCACGCGGCTGGACAGTGAACTCGATCGTTACCGTGCAAAGCGGCTTCCCGTTCACTCCGCAGCTCAGCTACAACCCCTCGAACAACGGCGACACGCGCAATCCGGTGCGGCCCTTCGTCAACCCGGCATTCGCCGGACCCGTGATCCTGGGCAACCCGAACCAGTGGTTCAACCCCGCGGCATTCCTGGCTCCGCCGCCGGGCAGCGGCTTCTACGGCAACGCCGGCCGGGATACGCTCACCGGTCCCGGTCTGGCCACCTGGGACCTGTCTTTCCTGAAGGACGTGACGGTCCGCGAAGGCGTGAATCTCCAGTTCCGCGCCGAGCTGTTCAACGTTCTCAACCGGGCCAATTTCAACATGCCCAACGCCGTGGTTTTTACGCCGTCCGGTGTTTCGCCCACCGCCGGCGTCATCACCGCCACTTCCACCACGGCGCGGCAGATCCAATTCGGGGTCAAGCTGCTTTGGTAATAATAAATCGATGAAGCCGCGCGTTGAAAACCGTCTGGCGCAGATCCGCAAGAGCCGCGGGGTGGGCGCCTCGGAGCTGGCGCGCCGCGTGCAAGTCAGCCGGCAGACCATCTACGCCATCGAGGCCGGCACCTACGTTCCGAACACCGAGGTGGCCTTGCACCTGGCGCGCGAGCTCGAAGTGACGGTCGACGAACTGTTCTCGCTGCCGCGCACCGCGGGTGCCTCGCCCGATTCGCTGGCGGCAGAAGTGCTCAGTGCCGGCGCGCCGGAAAAGGGGCAGCCGGTGCGCATCTGCACGGTGGGCTCGCGCTGGGTGGCCGTGCCCGTTTCCGCATCGCCTTACTTCATGCCGGAAGCCGACGGCGTGATCCAGCACCTCGGCCGCGCCGCGGGCCGCGCCGATCTCGCGGTCTTCGCCAAGGAAGAGGCCGCGCAGAAGCGGCTGGTGCTAGCCGGCTGCGATCCCGCGACCAACCTGCTGGCGCACATGGTCGAGAAAATCAGCGGGATCGAGATCGTTTCCGCCGCCGCCTCGAGCAAGCTGGCACTGGCCTGGCTCAAGGAAGGCAAGGTGCACATCGCCGGCTCGCACCTGGAAGATCCCCAGACCGGCGAATTCAACCTGCCCTTCGTCCGCCGCGAATTTCCGCACGAAGATTTCACGGTGGTCACCTTCGCGCGCTGGGAGGAGGGCCTGGTGCTGGCGCCCGGGAATCCCAAGTGCATCCGACAGATTGAAGACCTGGGACGCAAGGGCGTGCGCTTCATCAATCGCGAGCCCGGCTCGGGCAGCCGCGCGCTGCTCGACCAACTGCTCGCGTCAACGGGGCTCGACCCGGGCACCGTCCACGGCTACGATCATGTCGCCTACGGCCATCTGGTCGCCGCCTATTCCGTCCTCTCCGGCGACACCGACGTGTGCCTCGCGACGCGCTCTGCCGCCAAGTCCTTCGGGCTGGAGTTTATCCCGCTGCACAGCGAGCGCTACGACCTGGTCATGCGCAAACGCACCGCCGGCCTGCCCGCGGTGGAAGCTTTTCTCGACGTCCTCCAGCGCGCCACGCTGCGCCGCAAGCTCGAAGTGCTGGCCGGGTACGACACTTCGGAGACGGGCACGGTGGTAGCATGAGGTCCAATATGACGTTCCTCGCCGCGGACCCGCGCTGCCGCGACCACCTTGCCGGCCGCGAGCATCCCGAGCGTCCCGAGCGCTTCGACGCCGTGTGCGAGGGGTTGCGCGCCGACGGTCTTCTCGAAGGCCTCCCGCGCCTCGATTGCCGCGCCGCAACCGAAGACGAGCTGGCGCTCTGCCACACGCGCGAGTATCTCCGTACGGCCAAGGCCGATGTTGACGCGGGCCGGCTCTCGCTGAGCACCGGCGATA
>JAJYLS010000050.1 GCA_021787555.1 Acidobacteriota bacterium
AAGGTCAGCCTGCGCGTCACCTTCCAGTCGTCCTGCACGTACAGGCCGGCGAAGTTGGATTGCTCGGAGTAATTGGCGTTCAGGTCGATGCTGCCGCCGCTCGGTATCCCCAGCAGCAGCGTCGCCAGGTCCTGCCCGATCGGCGCCCCCGGCGAATTGTCCATCGGCCCCTTCGTATACGTGTTCTGGAAATTCATGGCCGGCGCGACGTTGCCGTAGTCCGCCGTGTTCTCCCGCAGGTTGCGGAACTCGCCCCCCCACCGCACGCTGTGGTTGCCCACGATCTTGGTGAAGCCCCCGGCCAGGGTCTGGTAATCCGTGACGAAAATCTGCGCCGCATTTGCGGGCTTCTCCCCCAGGCCCGTGAACCCGTTGAACTGGATATACGGGAACGCCGCGTCCGGCTGATCGAGTTGCCCCACCAGGCTCGACGGCAGCCCCAGCGAGGTGAGGTCGTAGCCCTTGCTGTTGGCGAAATCCGACTGCGTATACCGCGTGAACCCGTATTTCACGTTCAGGATCAACGTCGGCGAGAACGTGTAAACGTCGTCCAGCCCGCCGCCCCAGTTCAGCCGGTGCCGGTCGATCCCCCGCGCCGCGTTGTCGAAGAGGTTGCCGTGGTTATAGTGCAGCCACGATTCCGTGAACCGCCCGAAGATCCGGTTGCGGTCGCTGATGTTGTGGTCGATGCGCGCCATGTTCTGGAGGAAATCGTTGTTGTCCGGCGCCGTGACCACGAAATTTTGCCTCCCGTCGATCGTCCCCGGCAGGTTTGGCTGCGGGAAAAACTTCGTATAATTCGCCGACAGCGGGCTGATGCGCGACGCCGGAATGATGTTCCCCGCAAACGGCTGCCGCTGAAAGTGCCCGTTGCCCACCGGCGTGGTGGTCCTCGGATCGTAGACCTGGTACACGCTGCCCACCGGCAGCAGCGCCGAAAAATCCCCCGCGCGCTCCGCCGCCGTGGGGACAGTGTTAAACGTCGTGCCCGGGTTCCGCCGGTTGAAACCCTGAAATCCGTACGTCCAGAACGTCCGGTTCTTGCCGTTGTAGACCTTCGGAATGTCCACCGGCGCCCCGATGGTCGCCGAATACCGGTTCACCTTGCGCGGCGGCGCAAACTGCGCGATCTTCGCCGGCGTCACCGGCCCCGTGGCAAGGTTGAAAATCTGCTGGTTCTGGAAAAATGTGTTGGCCTGCCACGGATTCGGCGCCACGTCCCATTGCGCCGTGCCGTGCAACTGGTTCGTCCCCGATTTCAGGCTCATCGCGATGGTCCCGCCGGCCGCGTGCCCCAGCGAAGCGTCGTACGAGGTCGTCTGGATCCGGACCTCCTGCACCATGTCCGCGGGCGGCGCAAACGCCACCATTCCGCGCTCCATATTCGAGATGCCGTCCAGCGTGTATTCGTTCGAGCTGTTCGATGTGCCGTTAATGTTGACGTTGGACATCACGTCGTTGGCGCTGGGCAGCCAGTTGTGCCCCGGCGTCTGCGCGGTGCTGACGCCGGCCGCCATCTGCGTCAGGAACATGACGTCCCCGCCTCCCAAAGGCAGATCTTCCAGCTCCTTGTGCTCCACCAGTTTCGAGAGGCTCGCCGTGCTCTCATCCACCAGCGGCGCTTCAGCGGTAACATCCATGCGCTGGCTGATGGTGCCGACCTCGAGCTTCACGTCGATCGTGATCACGTCGCCCACATGCACCTCGATGGGATGCCGCGAGTACGACTTGAAGCCGGCAGCCTGCACATCGATTTGATAGGGACCCGGCAGCAGATATTGCAGGTCGTAGTTGCCATCATTATTGGTCTTGCTGGTGACGTGCGTGTTTTTGTCCAGTTGTGTAACCGTCACGCTGGCCCCCGGCACGACGGCCGAGGTGGCATCCGTCACACGGCCCAGAATGCGGCCGCGCGCATCCTGCGCCGGCAGACACACGGCTGCGAGTGCAAGAACGCAGGTGAAGACACAAATTCGGATAAGCAGACCGCTGAAACGCATAGAACTCCCTTGGCTGCTCATAGTAATACATCGCACACTCCCCCAGGTAGCCGCCCCACCCCAACCACCCCAACCCTGGCGCGAACAAAAAGCGGTCACGCATTTTTAAAATTCCTATCTGCCTCATTCCACCGCACTTGTTCCCCGCGAATTTAAGACCCCTACCAGCCCCTGTGGTCCACTGGAAGTGGAAGGAAGGTTGCGAAAACCTCCCTCCCCTGAAATCCCTCCCACAAGGAGCCTGAACTTTTTATGACCGAAACCCCTCTCCACCTCCGCCCGCGCCGCCGCGCCTCCCATTCCTCCTCCATCGACCCGCTCCTCCCCTTCATCGACCGCGGCCACCTGTTCACCTCCTCCTCCGGCCAAGTCGTCTTCTACCTCCATGGCCCCACCCAGCGCGTCTTCCCCGTCCGCTCCCGCGACTTCCGTCAACCCCGTTCCCACCGGGCCCCGCGACCTCGCCGTCTTCGCCCGCCAGAACTGGGTCCTCGCCTTCGATCACATCTCCGCCTTCTCGCCCCAGCTCTCCGCCGCCCTCTGCCGCCTCTCCTCCAATGCCGGCCTGCCCCTGCGCGAACGCGGCGTTCTCCTCAACTCTTCACCAGAATTACCAAATATCCACTAATAAATACTTGACAACTTAAAGCTCATATTTTATTATCGTGAGTGGATGAGGTTCTGATACCCTTCCAGAATTTACCAATGAGGTGCTTGAAGCCAATGTCTCTCAGCCATTTCGACCCGTTAGCCAATTTCCGCATGTTCGAAGATGCCGTCACACGGCTGGTCAACGAACCCCGTGCCGCGCGCCCCTGGTCTCCCGCGGTCGATATCTACGAGACCGACAACGAACTGGTCCTCAAAGCCGACCTTCCCGACGTGGACCAGAAGGACATTAATGTTCACATCGAGAACCAGACCCTGACCATCGCCGGCGAGCGCAAGTTCGAAAGCGAGGATTCGGACAAGGGCTACCACCGCATCGAGCGCAGCTATGGCAACTTCCAGCGCTCGTTCTCCGTTCCGAACGCCTTCGATACCGACAAAATCTCGGCCGAATACAAGAACGGCGTGCTCACCGTCACCCTGCCCAAGAAGGAAGCTGCCAAACCCCGGCAGGTCAAAATCGAAGTGAAGGCCTGACGCATCTAAATAGAAGGAGTCAGGATTTCAGGAGCCAGGAGTCAGAAGCAGGATGCCGGCCCAGGCATTCTGACTTCTGTCTCCTGACTCCTGACTTCTTTTTGCCATGTTTCGTTTAGACAAGTTGACCCAAAAAGCCCAGGAGGCCATCCAAGCCACCCAGGCGATCGCCGAAAAGGCCGAGTCGCAGATCATGTTCCCCCTCCACCTGCTCATCGCTCTGGCGGAGGAGAAGGAAGGCGTGGTCCGCCCCGTGCTCGAGAAATGCGGCGTCCACCCGGATGCCGTGGTCTCCGAAGCCCACCGCCTGCTGGCCAGTCTTCCCAAAACCGCCGGCCTCCAGCCCGGCATGTACGTTGCGCAGCCCCTCAACCAGATCATGGAGCACGCCTTCGACGAGGCCGCGCGCTTCAAGGACGAATTCGTCTCCACCGAGCACCTCCTGCTGGCCATCTCCGAACTGCGCAGCGACCCCGCCGGCCAGTTGCTCGATCGCGCCGGCGCCACTCACGACGCCATTCTGAAAGCCCTCGTCGGGGTCCGCGGCACGCAGCGCGTCACCGACCAGAATCCCGAATCCAAATACCAGGCGCTCGAGCGCTACGCCCACGACCTCACCGAATCCGCGCGCCAGGGCAAGCTCGATCCGGTCATCGGCCGCGACGACGAAATCCGCCGCGTCATGCAGGTCCTCAGCCGCCGCACCAAGAACAACCCCGTGCTCATCGGCGAGCCCGGCGTCGGCAAAACCGCCATCGTCGAGGGCCTCGCCCAGCGTATCGTCCGCGGCGATGTGCCCGACCAGCTCAAGAACAAGCGCCTCGTCGGCATCGATCTCGGCTCCATGATCGCCGGCACCAAGTTCCGCGGCGAATTCGAAGACCGCCTCAAGGCCGTCGTGCGCGAAATCATCGATTCCAACGGCGAAATCATCTGCTTCATCGACGAGCTCCACACCCTCGTCGGCGCCGGCGGGGCCGAGGGCGCCATCGACGCCGCCAACCTGCTCAAGCCCGCCCTGGCCCGCGGCGAGCTGCGCTGCATCGGCGCCACCACCCTCAACGAATATAAGAAGCACGTCGAAAAGGACGCCGCCCTCGCCCGCCGCTTCCAGACCGTCATGGTGGGCGAGCCCTCCGTGGACGATACCATCGCCATCCTCCGCGGCCTCAAGGAAAAATTCGAGATCCACCACGGCGTGCGCATCAAGGATTCCGCCATCATCGCCGCCGCCGTCCTCTCGCACCGCTACATCGCCGACCGCTTCCTCCCCGACAAGGCCATCGACCTGATTGACGAAGCCGGCTCCGCCCTGCGCTTGCAGATTGGCTCCATGCCCATCGAGATCGACGATCTCGACCGCCGCATCTCGCACCTCGAAATCGAGCGCCAGGCCCTCACCAAGGAGAGCGACCCCGCCTCCCGCGACCGCCTCCGCCAGATCGAAAGCGAGCTGGAAAACCTGCGCGGCCAATCCGCCACCCTCAAGGAGCGCTGGAACCGCGAAAAGGGCGCCATCACCCGCGTCCGCCAGCTCAAGGAGGAGCAGGACAACCTCCGCCAGGAAGAGGAGCGCGCCACCCGCGCCGGCGATTGGGAGAAGGCCGCCCAGTTGCGCTACGGCCGCCTCGCCGAAATCGAAAAGGAGATCCACACCGCCGAGCAGGAGCTCGAATCCGTCAAGGAAAACGCCCTCCTCAAAGAGGAGATCGGCGAGGACGATATCGCACGTATCGTGGCCAAGTGGACCGGCATCCCGGTCACCCGCATGATGGAAGGCGAAATGCAGAAACTCGTGCAGATGCCTGAGCGCCTCAAGGACCGCCTAGTTGGCCAGGACGAAGCTGTGCGCCTCGTCTCCAACGCCATCCTCCGCAACCGCGCCGGATTGAGCGATCCCCGCCGCCCCATCGGCAGCTTCATCTTCCTCGGCCCGACCGGCGTCGGCAAAACCGAGCTCGTCCGCGCGCTTGCCGGCTACCTCTTCGATGACGAAAAAGCCATGATCCGCGTCGATATGTCGGAGTACATGGAGAAGCACGCCGTGGCCCGCATGATCGGCTCGCCTCCCGGCTACGTCGGCTTCGAAGAGGGCGGTCAGCTCACCGAGCAGGTGCGCCGTCGGCCCTATTCCGTGGTCCTGTTCGACGAGATCGAGAAGGCCCATCCCGACGTGTTCCACGCTCTCCTCCAGATCCTCGACGACGGCCGCCTGACCGACGGTCAGGGCCGCACCGTGAGCTTCAAGAACACCGTCATCGTCATGACCTCCAATGTCGGCACCGGCATGGTCGAGAAAAACTCCATCGGCTTCTCCGTGCACCAGCCGAGCCGGGATCGCGAGGGAGCGGAAACACGCAAACGCCTGCTCGACACCCTGCGCGAGCACTTCCGGCCCGAGTTTCTGAACCGGATAGACGATATCATCGTATTTAATACGTTGAGTCGCGAAGACCTCAGCCAGATCGTGGAGATCCAATTGAATGACTTACGAAAACTCCTGAAGGACCGCAAGATCGATCTGGAAGTCACGCCCGCGGCCAAGGACCTGATCATCGCCGAAGGATACGACCCGCAGTACGGCGCGCGCCCCATGAAGCGCGCCATCCAGCGGCTCATCCAGGATCCTCTGGCGCTCAGGCTCATCAACGCCGATTTCGTGCCAGGCGACACCATCGTCGCCGACGCCGGCCCGGGCGCCACTGATCTGCACTTCACGCGGGAGGCGCCCGTTGCCGCATAGGAAAAACAGGGACTGGCTGCGAAATTCCCGCAGTTTGGGAATTTCGTTGCCTGTCCCCGGTTTTCCGGTCCCGGAGGTTTAAACCATATGAATGCCGTAAAAACTGCCTTACTTCTCGGCCTGCTGTCGGCCATCCTGTTGGTCGGCGGCGAGGCCATCGCCGGCCGCAACGGGCTGTACATCGGCCTCGCCATTGCGGTCGTGATGAACTTTTCCAGCTACTTCTTCTCGGACAAGATCGCCCTTTCGATGTACCACGCGCAGCCGGTGAGCGAGACCGAGAACCCGCAGGTCTATCACCGCGTGGCGCCCATCGTCCGCGGCCTGACCCAGCGCATGGGGCTGCCCATGCCCAAGCTGTACATCATCCCCGAGGACTCGCCCAACGCCTTCGCCACGGGCCGCAACCCGAACCACGCCTCCGTGGCGTTCACGGCCGGCATTTTGCAGCTCATGAACGACAACGAAATCGAGGGCGTCGTGGCCCACGAGCTCGGCCACGTGCTGCACCGCGATATCCTCATCAGCTCGGTGGCCGCTACCATCGCCGTCGCCATCACCATGCTCTCGCGCATGGCCTTCTGGTTCGGCGGGATGGGCGGCGGCCGCGACGACGAGAACCGCGGCTCCGCCATGGGCGCGCTCCTCATGATGATCCTGGCGCCCATCGCCGCGCTGCTCATCCAGATGGCCATTTCGCGCTCGCGCGAATACGACGCCGACGCCGCTTCGGCCAAGTACGTGGGCTCGCCCCATCCGCTCATCGCCGGATTGCAGAAGCTGGAAACCTGGTCCAAGCGCATCCCCATGGACGCCTCGCCCTCCACCGCGCACATGTTCATCATCAAGCCGTTCTCGGGCGATGCCATTATGCGCCTGTTCTCGACGCACCCCCCGACCGAAGCCCGCATCGAGCGCCTCCAGGCCATGCGATGAATGAAATCCGGGTGAGCGCGAAGGCCGCCGCCCGCGTCGCCTCCGGCCACCCGTGGATTTTCGCCAGCGACATCGCGGACCGCGGCGCCGCCCAGCCAGGCGAAGCCGTGCGGATCCTCGATCCCCGCGGCCGCGCGCTCGGTACGGCGCACTACAGCTCCACGTCCCAGATCGCCCTCCGCATGCTTGGTGGGACAGGCTTTAGCCTGTCCATCGATCGCGATTTCTACCTGCGCCGCCTCCAGGCCGCCGAAGCGCACCGCCGCCGCGTGGTCCACGATACGGATGCCTATCGCGTGGTCCACGGCGAAGCCGACCTCCTGCCGGCGCTGATCGTTGACCGTTACGCCGATTACCTGGTGATCCAAACGCTCGACCAGGGTATGGACGCCGCGCAGTCCGACATCGTCGGGTGCCTCGAAGAGACCTTCCAGCCCAAAGGCATCGTGGCCCGCAACGACGCCGCCGTCCGCGCCAAGGAGCAGCTTCCGCAAGAAATCAAGATCGCATCCGGGGAGGTCCCGGACTGCGTGCCCATCCAGATGAACGGCCTCGATCTCCGCGCCGACTTGCTTCACGGCCAGAAAACCGGCATCTTCCTCGACCAGCGCGAGAATTACCTCGCCGTCGCGCGTTATGCCCGCGGAGGCGCCGCCCTCGATTGTTTCACCTCCACCGGCGGCTTCGCCCTCCACCTCGCGCCTCACTGCGAGTGCGTCGAAGCCGTGGATTCGAGCGCGCCCGCGCTGGCCACCGCGCGCGCCAACGCCGCGGCCAACGGCATCGACAATATCGATTTCACCGAAGCCGATGTCTTCGATGTTCTGGCCGGCTACGCCAGCGCGCGCCGCCGCTTCTCGCTGGTGGTGCTCGATCCGCCCGCTTTCGCCAAGAGCCGCCAGAATCTCGCCGCCGCCGCCCGCGGCTACAAGGAGATCAATCTCCGCGCGCTGCGCCTGCTCGCGCCCGGCGGCATCCTGGTGACGTGTTCCTGCTCGCACCATCTCGGCGAAGCCGATTTTCTGCAACTGGTCGCCGAAGCCAGCCTGGACGCCAGCCGCACCCTCCGCATCCTGGAGCGCCGCACTCAGGCGCAGGACCACCCCATCCTGCTCACCGTCCCCGAAACCCACTACCTCAAGTGCCTGGTCCTGGAGGTGGTGTGACCCTTCCCGCTGCGTCAGTATAATATAGTCGAGGACGAATGGAAGGCATCACCATAGAATCCATCCGGATCGTTGTCGGTCGTGAAGAGGATGGCCGGTGGTGGGCCGATATCGAGTCCATGCCGGGCGTGATGGCGTACGGAGTCTCCCGCGATTCGGCGATTGCCGCCGTACGGGCGCTTGCGTTGCGCGTTGCCGCAGACTGCATCGAGCACGGTGAGACAGTCCCCGAGCCTCTCACGAAAGTTTTTTCCGTCGCATGAGCAGGTGGAGGTAATTCATCCGCCCTACCCGCCGCGGCGCTCCAGCATCTTCTTCCACGCCCCTTCGAGCTCCCGCCGCGCTTCGGGAGTGAGCGGCGCGGGCACCGTGCTGGGCTGGCATTCGTGGCAGAGCTTGACGGTTTTTTTCAGGCTCTCCAGGAATTCCATGCACGGCGCGCAACCGGCCAGGTGCTCCTCGATGGCCTGGCAGTCGTCGCTCGGAAGTTCCAGGTCCAGGTACTGTGACAGCATGGCGAAAACTTCCTTGCAGTTCTCAGGGGTGTGTGGCATGCTCCCTCCGCAAATACGCATCCAGTTTCTGCCGCACGGCGAGGCGGGCGCGGTGCAGCCTGGTTTTCACAACGTCGATGGTGAGGTCCAACACCTGGGCCGTTTCCTCCGTGGATAGTTCTTCGACATCGCGCAGCAGGAGCACCGAGCGGTACGATTCCGGCAGCTCCGCGATGGCCTGCCGGAGCCGATCCCCCAGCTCCGAATTCAGCAGTTCCTTATCCGGCACCTTCGACCAGTCGGCGATCTCGATGTGCCGGTGCTCGCCCTCGCCTTCCGCGATGGGCAGAAATTCCTCGAGCGAGAGCTCGCGCTCCGGCGCGAACACGCTCTTGCGCCGCTTCATCAGGCAGGCGTTCTTGGCCACGCGGAAAATCCAGGCGCGCACGCGCTCCGGGTCGCGGATCTGGTCGAAATTCTCGAACGCCTTCAACAGCGCCTCCTGCGCCACCTCTTCGGCATCTTCCCGATGGCCGCACATCAGCCAACTGTAGCCGAACACCTTCGACCGGAAATACTCCACAAAACGGTCGAACGCACCCGGTTCGCCGGCCAGGAGTGCCACCGCCAGTTCTTTTTCGCGTTGTTGCTCCACTGGATTGCTCTGCTCCCGATTCTATCGCGCAGAGCAATCGCGCTTCTCAAGCCGCGACTTCGTCCGGCTCGGTCAATATAATGTCGATGGCCGGTGAGTTCAGCAGGGTGTTATGGATCAGGCACGCCTTGACCGCCCGCAGAATGCCCGCCTGGTGGTGTTCGTCGAGCGCGGGCGCGGCCACTTCGATTTGAAACCGCCCCAGCCGCGCCGGCTGCGTGGCCTTTTCGGCCACCACCTTAATATGGAGCCCGTCCGCCGGGAGCGACCGCGTCTTCAGATATTGCGCGGCGTAGAATCCCGCACAGGTTCCCAACGAAGCCAGTAAGAATTCCGGTGGGGTCATGCCCTGGTCCAGCCCGCCGTTGTGGGCCGGCTGGTCGCAGATAACCTTATGGCCGCGCGTGACGGCCTCAAATGTCACTCCACCTTTGTGGAAAATCTCCACTTCCATGTCTATGATTGCCTCACTCTCTGAGATGCAGAAACGCGGGAAACGTGACGCGGCAGCGCGGTGCGCGCTGCTTCGCAGCTTGCCACGAAACACCTGTCACCACCGGCCGGAATTCTGCATCTCCCCGATTGAAGTCCCGGTATTCGAGATCCCAAAAAATGAGAAAGTTACTCCTTTTGGTCTTGTCCGTCCCGCTGCTGGCGCAGGATACGCTTTCCTTGCGGGATGCGGTGAACCTGGCGCTGCGGCAGAACAAAACGGTCGCGGCCAGCGGCGCCGCCGTTCGCGCCTCGGCCGCGGGCATCGACGTGGCCCGCGCCGGATGGCTGCCGAAGCTGAACTATGAACAGTCGTTCACCCGCAGCAACAACCCGGTGTTCGTGTTCAGCTCGCTGCTGACGCAGCATCAGTTCGGGCTGGAAGACTTCAATATCGGCCCGCTGAACCGGCCCAATGCGCTCAACAATTTCCAGTCGGTGCTCTCGGTCGACCAGCCGCTCTACGATGCCGGCCAGACGCACAATGCCCTCAAGTCCGCCGGCCTTTCGGCCCGGATGAGCGAAGAGGAGCAGCGCCAGGTCCGGATGCAGACCATTGCGGGCGTGGTGAAGGCATACTACGGGGCGGTGCTGGCGTCGGAAAGCCTCCAGGCCGCCGAGCAGGCGGTGAGCACGGCGGAAGCCGATTTGCATCGCGCCCAGACGGTGCGCGCCGCGGGCATGTCCACGGATGTGGACGTGCTCTCGATCCGCGTGCATCTGGCCGCGGTCACGGAGCAGCGCATCCAGAGGGCCGCCGACCTGGACGTGGCGAAATCCGCGCTGAACGACGCCCTGGGGCTGCCGCTCGATACCCGGCACACGCTCAGCACGCCGCTGCACGCGCTCAATTTGCCGGAGATGGACCTGGCCTCGCTGGAGCGCGATGCGACGCAAACCCGTCCGGAGGTCCGCACCTCCCAATTGGCGGAAGATCTGGCCAGGACCCAGGTCAATTCCGCGCGCAGCGCGCTGTTGCCGACGGTCGGCTTTCACGCGGCCTTTGAAACCGATGCGCAGCAGTTCGTCAATCAGGGCGGAACCAACTGGCTGGCCTCCATCGGCCTGAAGTGGAACCTGTTTAACGGCAACGGCGACAAAGCCCGCATCGCGGAATCGAAGCAGTTTCTGGAGCGCGCCCACGCGGACGCCCAGCGCGTGGATTCCGCGGTGCAACTCCAGGTGCGCCAGGCGTGGGCCAACCTGCAGGCCGCCCAGCAGCGCATCGAAGTGGCCAAGGCGGCGGTGGCCGAAGCCGATGAAAGTCTCAGGATCACCCAGAACCGTTACGAAGCGGGCATGAGCAACGTGACGGACCTGTTGCGCAACGAAACCGCGGTGCTGGAAAGCCGCACGCGGTACCTGGCAGCGGTGCACGACCAGCGCGTCGCCGCCGCGATGTTGGACTTAGCCGCGGGCCGCCTTTCGCCCGAATCGGAGGTTTTGAACTGATGAAGGAAGAAGTCAGGAGTCAGAAGTCAGGAGTCAGAATGATCTGGCTCGCGCCGGTTACCGTGGCGGCGCTTTTGGCCGGATGCGGCGGCGGCGCCGATGGAACTCACACCAAGGCTGCTTCGATCAGCCCGGCTGTGGGGGTGCAGGTTGCGGCGGCCAGCAGCCAGGAATGGCCGGACACTTACGAAGCAACCGGCACGGTGCGCGCCCGCACCGTAGCGACGATTTCGAGCAAGGTGATGGCGTACATCCGCGAAGTGAAGGTGCAGGCGGGCGACCGGGTGGCCGCGGGCCAGCAGCTCGTGACGCTCGACTCCCAGGACCTGGACACCAACGTCCGCCAAGCCGAAGCCGCGGAGACCGAGGTGCGCGACGCCTTCCCGGAAGAGGACAACGGGGTGGCCGCGGCCAAAGCCAATCTGGACCTGGCGCAAAGCACGTACAACCGCATGAAAGAGCTGGCGGCCAAGCAGTCGATTTCGGCGCACGAATTCGACCAATCCACGGCGGCGCTGAAAGCCGCGCAGGCCAACTACGACATGGCGCGGGCGAAGCGGACGCAGATCGATTCCAAGCTGGCGCAGGTCCAGCAGCAGATTCGCGCGGCCAAGATCATGCTCGGCTACACGCAGATTGCGGCGCCGTTTGCCGGCGTGGTCACAGCCAAATCGGCCGATCCCGGCAACCTGGCGGTGCCCGGCGCGCCGCTGCTGACCATCGAGCGCACCGGCGACTTCCGCCTGGAAGCTGCGGTGGACGAGTCGCGGCTGCCCAACGTCAGGATCGGCGAATCGGTTGAGGTCGCGCTGGAGGCTCTGGACCGGCACCTCACCTGCCGGGTTTCGGAAATCGTGCCATCGGTGGACGCCGCTTCGCGTGCCTACACGGTGAAGGTCGATCTGCCGGCGCTGCCCAATGTGCGCTCCGGCATGTTCGGCCGCGCCTGGTTCCCCATGGGATCGAGCAAAGTGCTGGCGGTTCCCGCCGCGGCGGTGGTCACCCGCGGGCAGCTTCAATCCGTGTTCGTGGTTGAGGACGGTGTCGCGCACACGCGCATCATCACCACCGGCAGGCACCAGGCCAACGAGGTCGAAGTGCTCTCCGGGTTGAGCGAGGGCGAGAAGGTGGCCAGCCCGACGCCGCCCGGTCTTGCCGATGGCGGGCGCGTGGAGGTCCGGTAATGGCGCACCAACACCGCCTCGGTCCCGCGGGGCGTTTCGCCCACGCCTGGATCGATTCCAAGCTCACGCCGCTCATCATCACGGCCGCGCTGCTGTTGGGCGCGTTCGCCGTGTGGAAGCTCCCGCGCGAGGAAGAGCCGCAGATCATCGTGCCGATGATCGACGTGTTCGTCCAGATGCCCGGCGCCTCGGCGCACGAAGTGGAAGAGCGCGTCACCAAGCCCATGGAAAAGCTGCTGTGGGAGATCCCCGGGGTGGAGTATGTCTATTCCACTTCCAGCCCGGGACAGTCGATGGTGATCGTGCGGTTTTACGTCGGGCAGGACGAAGAGAAGAGCATCGTCCGGCTCAACCAGAAGCTGAACGCCAATCTCGACCTGATTCCGCCGGGCGCTTCGCCGCCGCTGGTGAAGCCGCGCTCGATCGACGACGTGCCGGTGCTGGCGCTGACGCTCTCGAGCAGCCGCTACGGCGATTTCGAATTGCGGCAGATTGCCGGGCAGATGAAAGACACCATCAAGCAGGTGCCGGACGTTTCCGCGGTGACCATCATCGGCGGGCAGAGGCGCGAGGTGCGGGTGGTGCTGGATGCAGCCAAGCTGGCGGCGTACAATCTTTCGCCGCTCCAGGTGGCCGGGGCGCTGGGGCTTTCCAACCGCCGCCTGCCTTCCGGCGAGTTTGCCGACAACAATCGTGAATATCTCCTCGAAACCGGCGAGTTCCTGCGCACGGCGGAAGATGTGCGGAACGTGGTGGCGGGCGTTTCGAGCGGCAAAGCCATTTTCGTGCGCGACGTTGCCAAGGTGACCGACGGCGGCGAAGAGCCCACCGACTATGTGCGCATGGCGCGCGCGGGTTCACGCGATTTTCTTCCGGCGGTGACCATCGCGGTGGCCAAGCGCAAGGGCGCCAACGCGGTCACGGTGGTGGACAACGTGCTCCAGCGGGTCGAGCCGCTCAAGGGCAGCATCGTTCCGTCCGATGTGCATGTCAATATCACGCGCAATTACGGCGAGACCGCCTCGGAAAAATCCAACGAGCTGCTGTTCCACATGCTCATCGCGGTGGTTTCGGTGAGCCTGCTGATCGCCATCGCGCTGGGATTCCGCGAATCGCTCATCGTCTTCATCGCCATTCCGGTGACCCTGGCGCTGACGCTCACGGTGTTCTATCTCTACGGCTACACGCTCAACCGCATCACGCTGTTCGCGCTGATCTTTTCGATCGGCATTCTGGTGGACGACGCCATCGTGTTGGTGGAAAACATCGTGCGCCACTGGCGCATGGAAGCAAACAAGCACCGGCCTCCGTTCGAGGTCGCGGTGGAGGCCGTGGATGAAGTGGGCAACCCGACGATTCTGGCCACGCTGACGGTGGTGGCGGCGATTCTGCCCATGGCGTTTGTGGGCGGGCTGATGGGGCCGTACATGCGCCCGATTCCCATCGGCGCCAGCGCGGCGATGGTGTTCTCGCTGGTGGTGGCTTTCCTGGTGACCCCGTGGGCGGCGGTGCGCATTCTGAAATCGGCGCACCTGGCCGCCCACGGCGAACAGGAAGGCATCCTCACGCGCATCTATCGCAAAGTGATGTCCTCCCTGCTGCATGTTCCGGCTGCGCGCTGGGGCTTCCTCGTGGGGGTGGTGGTGCTGCTGTTCGGATCGCTCTCGCTGTTCTATTTCAAGTTCGTCAAGGTGAAGATGCTGCCCTTCGACAACAAGAGCGAATTCCAGGTGATCATCGACATGCCGAACGGCACCACGCTGGAAGAGACCCAACGCGCCGCCACGGCGCTGGCCCGCGCCACGCTCGACCAGCCGCAAGTGACCAACGTCGAGACCTACGCCGGGACCGCCTCGCCGTTCAACTTCAACGGGCTGGTGCGGCACTACTACATGCGCCAGGGACCGAACGTGGCGGATATTCAAGTGAACCTGCTGCCCAAGGGCGACCGCAAGCTGCAAAGCCACGAGATTGCCAAGGAGGTGCGGCAGCGGCTGCTGCCGGTGGCTGCGCGCTACGGCGCGCGCATCAAGGTGGCCGAGGTGCCGCCCGGACCGCCGGTGCTGGAAACCCTGGTGGCCGAAGTCTACGGCCCCGACCTGAACGAGCGCATCAACATCGCGCGCCGCATCCGCGACCTGTGGAAGCGCACCGACGGCGTGGTGGACGTGGACTGGTACGTGCAAGACGAGCAGCCCAAGTACAAGCTGGTGGTGGATAAAGAGAAGGCCGCGCTCAACGGCATTTCGGAAGACGATATCGCCAAGACCATGGCGCTGGCCTCGTCGGGCTACCAGGCGGGCTTGCTGCACTCGGATTCCGCGGCCGAAGACATTCCGCTGACGGTGCGGCTCGACCGCGCCACGCGCTCGGACCTCGACAAAATCCAGTCGCTCAAAATCGCCGGCCGCAGCGGGCAGCTTGTCTCGCTCAGTGAACTCGTGCATCCGGTGGAAGCCCCCGAGGACCAGGACATCTACCACAAGAACCTGCTCCCGGTCACCTACGTCACCGGCGATGTGGCGGGCGCCATGGAGAGCCCGGTCTACGCCATCCTCAAGCTCGGGCCGCAAATGGACAAGTTCCGCGCACCGGGCGGCTACGCTATCGAGCAGCACATGGCCTCTCTTCCCACCGACGCCGAGCACTATTCCATGAAATGGGACGGCGAGTGGCAGATCACGTACGAGGTTTTCCGCGATCTGGGCATCGCCTTCGCGGCGGTGCTGGTCCTCATCTACGGGTTGGTGGTGGGCTGGTTCCAGTCGTTCATCACGCCGCTGGTGATCATGGCGGCGATTCCGTTTTCGCTGGTGGGCATCCTGCCGGCGCACGGGCTGCTGAACGCGTTCTTCACCGCGACCTCGATGATCGGCTTCATCGCCGGCGCCGGCATCGTGGTGCGCAATTCCATCATCCTGGTGGATTTCATCGAGCTGCGCCTGCGGCAGGGGATGCAACTGGATGAAGCCGTGATCGACGCCGGCGCCATCCGCTTCCGGCCGATGGTGCTGACCGCGGCGGCGGTGGTGGTGGGCGCGGGCGTGATTCTGTTCGACCCGATTTTCCAGGGCCTGGCGATTTCGCTGATGGCCGGAGAAGTGGCATCGCTGCTGCTTTCGCGCATGACGGTGCCGATCGTCTATTTCGTTGTGAATCGAAGGAGAAAAGGTTTATGTCTATCGAAAGATACTTACGACTCATCGCTGGTTTCTTCATAATGCTGAGCGTGGTGCTCGGCTACCTGGTCAGCCCTTACTGGTATCTGTTCACGGCCTTCGTGGGCCTGAACCTGTTCCAGTCGGCGTTCAGCAACTGGTGCCCGATGATGACGTTCCTGCGGAAGCTGGGGGTGGGATAGAATTTCACCATGATATGCTGGCCATGACGCCCGGTCATGGACCCCTACTCGATCCCGTTCGAAGATTTTGGAAAATACCGGGACTGGAAGTTCACGAAGGTGGCGGACGCGCCCGCGCTCAGCCGCGCGACCGCCGAAGAGGTGGTGGCGGCGCTGAAGCGCGCGGAGGCGGAAGACCGCACGCTGATGGCGATCTGCCCGGTGGGGCCGATCGATTATTCCTGGTGGGCTGAAGCCATGAACCGCGACGAGACCGACGGCTCGCGGCTGGTGACGCTCAACATGGATGAATACATCGGCCAGGATGGCGAACCGATTCCGGAATCGCACCCGCTGAGCTTCCGGGCATTCATGAACGCGGGCCTGTTCAGCCGGCTGCGGGGGCGCGCGCGCGTGCCCGAAGCCAATATTCACTTTCCCTCGCCGGCGGATCCCGCGGCCGCGACACGGCTGGTGGAACGGCACGGCGGAGCGGACCTCTGCTTCGGCGGCATGGGGCTGACCGGGCATTTGGCCTTCAACGATCCGCCCGAACCCGGCGAGCCGTGCGACGACGAGCAGGTGCGCAACAGCCGCACCCGCGTGCTGCGGATCGGCCGCGAGAGCATGGCGCAGATGGCCATGGGGGGCACCGGCGGGAACCGCGAGATCATTCCGCCAACGGCCATTACGCTGGGGATGTACGAGCTGCTCATGAGCAAACGGATTCACCTGACGTTCATGCGAAGCTGGCACGCCGGCGTGCTGCGGCGCGCGCTGTTCGGTCCGGTGAGCGGGCGGTGCCCGGGGTCGTTCGTGCAGGAGCACCCCAATGTGACCGTCACGCTGACGGAACTGGCGGCGGCGCTGCCGTTAATCCACGTTGCGCAGAGGGTAGCCGAATGAGCCAGGTCATCGATTTCCACGCGCACTATCCGAGGGAAG
This sequence comes from Acidobacteriota bacterium, assembly GCA_021787555.1. Taxonomy (GTDB): domain Bacteria; phylum Acidobacteriota; class Terriglobia; order Bryobacterales; family Bryobacteraceae; genus JAJYLS01. The sequence continues at coordinate 16,554 of JAJYLS010000050.1, forward strand.
AGAAGTTCGTCGAGCGGCTGGTCGCGTTGCTGCCGCGGGCGGGCATCGACCGCATCTGCCTGTGCTCGGCGGGTGCGCAGTTCGGGCACGCATCGAACGAAACCATCCTGGCTGCCGCGCGCGCGCACCCGGACCGCATCAGCGCGCTGGCGCTGGTGGAGTTGGGGATCGATCCGCCCGAAGTTGTCGATCGGTACGCGGCGGAGGGATACGCCGGTTTCAAGACCACCAATCCCACGGCGAGCTACGACAGCGAGGCGTTCTTCCCGGTCTACGAGCGCATGGAGCGCAGCGGACTGCCGCTGCTGGCGCACACGGGAATTCTGATGCGCATCGCGCCGGAGCCGGGGCGGCACACGAATTCCAACTGGATGCGGCCGATCTGCCTGGACGCGGTGGTGCGCGCATTCCCGCGCCTGAACGTGGTGGCCGCCCACATGGGCGCGCCGTGGCACGAGGAGGCGTCGATGATGGCGCGCATGCACCCGAATTTCTATCTCGATCTCACGGGGGCGTGGTGGGGCGGGTGGCGGGCCAATAAGGGCCCGGAGTTCTACCGCTACCACTTCTTCTGGGAAGGCGCTTGGGACAAGGTGCTGTTCGGGACCGACATCCTCAAAGTGGACGAACTGGTGCCGTCGAAGCAATACCACGACCGGCTGATCGAATCGCTGGCCCTGCCGCGGGAGACGGTCGAGAGGATCTACGGCGGGACGGCGGCGCGGCTGCTGGGGCTGTAGCCGCGTCGTACGAAATTACTGCACGCGCTGGTCCTGCGTGATGACGCCGGTGTGCGCGTTTTGCTGGATGATCTGGCGCTTCTCCGCCAGCAGGTCCTGGATGGCGTGGTCCTCGCGCGAGCCCTCGCTGCCCTGCAAGATGGCGAGCCGCAGCCGCATTTCGTTCATGGCGTATTGCTCCGAGGCCGCCATCTTGCCGATCAGCAGGAGGGCCGAAGTATCGCCGGCGGCGGCGGTGCGCGCCTGATTCAAGAACTGCTCTGCGCGGCGGAAGCGCTGGATCATGCTCCTCTGCCGCGTGGCTTCGAGCGTGGTGCCGGGAATCGCCACCGCATGCGGCACCACCTCCTCGACCAGCCGCAGATACTTCGCCATCGCGGGACCGGCCTTGCCGTAGCGCGCCCGCGCATAGTCGTCGATGGCGCGGTCCACGTCCAGACCGGCGTTCCAACTCGCGCGCGCCATGATGTAATGGTCCAGCTCGAAACTGGCCCAGCCGCCGGGCTCGGAATAGGCCGCCTGGCCGCCGATCCCCATGGCGTGGAAGCGCCGCGCTTCGTCGGCGATCAAGTGCGGCACCAGGATGGGCAAAGACCGCCACGCATACTTGGTGATGTAGCTGTAGATGGTGATGGCCTGCGGATCGATGACGCCGTTGGCCCAGCCTTCGAGGTCCCAGAAATAAGTTGTGTTCTGGGGATCGGCACCGGCGTACAGCGCGGTCTCGAAGCTGCGGTTGATGGGGCAGAACTCCATCACCACACCGGGCGCCGGCTTGTTGACCTTGGGCGGATCGATGTAGCTGGAATACGCCAGGAACTGCACGCGGAGTTTGGGAAACTCGCCCGCCAGCGCCTTCACGACCTGGTTCAGGAGCAACACCTGGCGCTCGCTCGGCGAGCCGAGGGCCACATCTTCAGGCGCTTCCGACCAGCGGGCGCCATCGGGCGGCCAGAGGTCAAAGATATCGATCTCGGGGTGCGCGCGGAGGTAGGTCTCGATATTCGCGATGAAGGTGGCGACCGCTTCTTTATTGGCCGTGGAAAACACCAGGTTCGCGGCGCGCGAGCGCTGGCCGTTGAGCATGCCGAACCACTCGGGGTGGCGGTCGAAGTACTGGTCCTGCGGGAGGTAGTTGGGATAGCCGTGCCCGCCAACCTCGATCAGCATGCCGCGTTTCTTCAACTCGGGAATGAGCGCCTCGCGCCAGTTGTCCCACCTGGTGTGGCCGCGGTGCTGGTAATCGAGGGGGCAGTCGAAGACGTTGAAGCGCGCCTTGGCCATCCAGTCGATCAACCGCTTGAGGTTTTCGGTGGTGTGGCTTTGGCCTTCCTCGACGTATTTCTTGCGCCACTTGAAAGAGGGCCTTTCCACGACGTCGAGCGTGGCGATCTCGAAATTGGCGAGGCGCGGGACGAACTCGGTGCCGGCGGCGCCGTAGAAATCGAAGTTCGGCGCGAGCCAGCGGCAGCCCATTTCCTCGAGGAAGGCGTAGACGGCGTAGAGGGTACCGCGGTAGCCGCCGCCGGCCAGCACGATGCGCCGGCCGGTCTGCTTCATGATGAAGCCGTCGTCACCGAGTTGCTCGCCGGCGAGCGAAATGCCGAGCGCTTCGGCGGCGCGCCGGCCGAGGAAAAAGCCTTCGGCCGGCTGGGCGGCTCCGGTCTGGGTCTCGAATGATTGCCCGGTGATCTTTTGCAGGTAGCGGGAAAGCTCGGCGGCGGCGAATTGCTCCACTTGGGAAGCGTCCGGCCGCACGACTACCGGCAGCCCTTTGCCGTTCTCCACCAGTTGCAGCGGCTGGCCGTAAGCGGGCAGGGCGAGGGAAAGAATGACTGCGCAGAACAAGGCGAAGGCGGTGCGCTGCGCGCTGTGCAGGGGGTACATAAGGCCCATGCTAACCGATGTACAGCGCGGTTCAGTTGCGCATTCGTCGCTGGCGGCGTTCGGGGACGTGCCGCTGCAACTGGCTGCGTTCCTGGTCGGAGATGAATGCGTAGTCGGGTGTGGGCATTCCGGCGATCTTGACGGGCGCCGGCTTGTCGGCCCGCCAGGCGGTCAGTTGGCGCTTGCAATCTTCGATGAAGTCGCGGTTTTTCGGCTCGGCGGCCAGGTTGCGCTCCTCTTTGGGATCGTTGCGCATGTCGTACAGTTCGAAGCCGGCGCTCAAGTTTTGGCTCAGATCGATGAACTTCCACTGGGGCGTGCGCACCATGGCGGTCGCAAGCTGCGAATAGCAGCGGTCCTTCCAGTTCGCCATGCCGAGGCGGTCGAGTTCGGAAAGGATCTGGCCGACGTGGCGATCCACGTGATTGATGGCGCCATAGTAGATGCCGCTGATCCTGCGCAGCATCTGCTCGTCATCGATGAAGTGCCGCCGCGCCTGACCGCGCAAGGGCGCGCGGATCTCCTTCATGTTCGGCGGCAGCTTGGGCACGGGGATCGTTTGCGGATCGTACTTGTCAAAGTACGGCTTCGGCTCGACCGACGGCGAGTGCGGCTTCAGAAAGCTGGTGAAGAGGAACCACGGCTGGGGATTGTCCTTGCGGCTGCGCAGGTAATCGAGCGCATGGGCGGCGATCCAATCGGTTTCGTAATCCGCTTCGGGATAGCGGAACAGGCCGACGTCGCGGCCCAGCACATCGTCGGGCCACGGACACGTGCCGGGCACGATGGGCCACTTGGCGGGGGAGCCGTACTTCTTCTGGAGGAAGGCCATGTATCCCAATTCCGGCGTTGGACCTTCGCGGGTGAAAGTCCAGAACTGGTCGAAGCCATAACTGAAGCGCTCCGGCCGGTAGTGCAACTTACCCGAGATGGCCGTGTGATAGCCGTAGTAGCGGAGGATGGAGGGCAGGAAAATCTCGCCGTCGTGGGCCGGCATCTCGTTCTGGGTGACCCCGTGGACGTGCACGTATCTTCCGGAAAACACCGATGCGCGGGAGGGGCAGCACACCGGCCCGACGGTGTACGCATTGGCGAACCGCGTGCCTTCGCTGGCCAGGCGGTCGAGGTTGGGCGTGCCAACCACGGGATGGTGGGCGCAGCTCATGGCGTCCCAGCGCATCTCGTCCACCATGATGAAGAGAATATTCGGGCGCTTCGGGCCCGGGGCTGCCGCCACGAGCGCGGTCGACACGCCGCCGAAAAGCAAGTCGCGGCGGGAAATGGTTTGCCGCATCGAGACCTCCCTAAAGAAATTCCCGAACCAGCCGAATATAGCTCAATGGAGTCTGAAATGCACCCATGGCGTGCGAGCGGCGCGCTCAATTTACTTTACTTTATTAACAAAGTTCTTGAACTTCGGACGCTCCGGATATATAGTTCACCGAGGGGTAGAGAAGTATGCACCGGGTATCGCTGCTGGCGGCGATTGCATTCGCCGCACCTGCGCTATGGGCGCAGACCACCGACGCTACCATCGTTGGCAGCGTCACCGATCCCCAGGGCTCCGTCATCGCCAGCGCCACGGTCGTGGCCACCAACAACGCAACGGGCGTTGCGCGCACGGTGCAGACTGGCGTGTTGGGGACTTATCGGATCTTTCCGCTCAATCCGGGCACTTATAAGGTGTCGGCTTCCGCCACAGGGTTCAAGACCCAGGTGCAGCCGGAAGTGATACTGGAGGTGGCGTCCAACGTCAAGGTGGATTTCGCGCTGGAACTCGGAAATGTCACCGAAGCGGTGGAGGTGAGCGGCGCCGCTCCGATTCTTCAGACCCAGGATGCCACCGTGGGCGGCACCGTCACGGGCACCGAGTTGGACCGCATGCCGGTGAACGGCCGCAATTACACGCGCCTGATCCTGCTGATGCCCGGCACCAACCAGCGGGGCAGCAGCCAGTCGCGCGGCGACTTCTCCGGCACTATGATGATTTCGGTCAACGGCCAGCGCCGCCAGGACAATAACTTCACCCTGGACGGCTTGGACAACAACCTTATGATGATGAACTCGCCGGGGTCGTCTCCGCCCATGGGCTCGATCCAGGAGTTCCGCGCGCTCAACGACACCTCGGCCGAGTACGGGCGCTCGATGGGCGCCAACGTGAACGTGGCCATCAAGTCGGGATCCCGCGACCTGCACGGCACGCTGTACGAATACCTGCGCAACGATAAGCTCGACGGCAACGCTTTCTTCGCCAACCGTCTAGGCATCGGAAAGGTCCCCTACCGCCAGAACCAGTACGGCGTGTCCGCCGGCGGGCCGGTGGTGATTCCCAAGCTGTATCATGGCCGCGACAGCACGTTCTGGTTTTTCAACTGGGAGGGCTTCCGCAGCCGGCAGGGACAGGCCCTTATCAGCACGACGCCGACCGCCGCGGAGCGGCTGGGTGATTTTTCCGCCCAGCCCCGGACCATCTACAACCCATTCAGCGGCACCACGCTTCCCGGAGGCGGCATTGCGCGAAACCCGTTCCCGGGCAATGTGATTCCCGCCCAACTCATCAATCCCGGCGCCAAATTCTTCTTCGACACGATGATGCCGCTGCCGAACCGGTCCGGCATCGCCAACAACTACGTGAACCCGCTGTCGCAGAGCAATGACCGCGACACCTTTGTGGGCCGCCTGGACCACACCTTCCGCGAGCAGGACAACGTGTTCCTCCATGTGCTGGAGCAGCATGTCGGGCAGTTGCTGCCCAATGCCAATCCGCACATCTTCGGAACCCCGCGCTACGACGTTCTGAACGTGGGCGGGGGATGGAATCACATCTTCAGTCCCAGGACCGTCCTGGAAGTTAAGTTCGGCCTGGACAACCCCACCGTGCCCAACGGCGCGATCAATAACGCCATCAGCCGCGGAGATTTCATCGACAAGAGCGGCATCACCATGTTCCAGCGCGCCGACCTGTTCGATCCGCTGCCCACGATGAATGCCGTGGGTGAGTTCAATGTCGGGTTCAGCGGTAACATCGTGACGGACCATGTGTGGCAATACCTTGCCAACCTGACGCACGTGGTGGGCCGGCACACGCTCAAGTTCGGGGGCGTCTACCAGCGGCGGTGGTTCCAGAACAACACCTCGAATCCCATGAACGGCACGGCGACCTTCAATACGTCGATGACCTCGCTCGGCACGGACATAAATTCCGGCAACAGCATTGCCAGCTTGCTGCTGGGGCTGCCGAGTCAGATCCAGCGCGGGCAGGGCACCACGCTGATGAATGCGCGGATCAACAACGAGGAATTCTATTTTCAGGACGATTGGCGGGTCACCACGCGGCTTACCGTGAACCTGGGGGTGCGTTACGAGTACACCAGCCCGGGCTATAGCGAAACCGACCATCTGGGCACGCTGCTAATCACGCGGGATGCGCAAACGGGCGCCTACACCGGCAACCTGCTGTGGGCGGGGACGAATCCGCAGGTGGATCCCACCACCGGACAGATCAACGAAGGTCCGCATCGCATGGGCTATGGCCGCGGCCTCCAGCGGCCGGACCGCAACAATTGGGCGCCGCGCGTCGGAGTGGCTTACCAGGTAAACAACAAGACCGTGGTGCGCACTTCGTTTGGGGTTTTCTACAACACCACGTTCGTGCAGGAACTTCAGGACAAGAGCAAGTTCTGGCCCTACCTCCTGCAACAGGTCTTCTCGCCCAATACCGGGGTTCTCCCGGATCTGCTGATCACGAATACCGGCCCGACGTTCCAGAGCACCCAGGCCATCGGCGGCTGGCCCCAGGATCCCAATAACCGCACGCCGTACTCCCAGCAGTGGAATTTCACGGTGTAGCGCGAATTGGCGAACAACCTGAGCATGGACGTAGGCTACGTGGGCTCGGCCAACCGCAAACAGATCGGCTACTCGCCGTGGAACAGTGCGGTGACGCCCGGGCCTGGCGCCATCGGACCGCGGC
>JAJYLS010000051.1 GCA_021787555.1 Acidobacteriota bacterium
TTTTGGGCGCGCTGATCGTCTCGGGAGTGTTCGCCTGGCTGCGCCAGGTGCAATACGGCCTCGGTGTTACCGCTATGCGCGACCAGGTGAGCTGGGGCTTCTACATCGGTAATTTCACTTTCCTGGTGGGCGTGGCCGCCGCCGCCGTCGTGCTGGTCGTCCCGGCTTACATCTACAACTGGAAGCCCATTCGCGAAATCGTCATCTACGGCGAACTGCTGGCGATCAGCGCCCTGGCCATGTGCCTGATGTTCGTCACGGTGGATATCGGACGCCCCGACCGCTTCTGGCACCTCATTCCTCCCTTTGGCCATCTGAATTTCCCGACCAGCATTCTGGCCTGGGACGTCCTGGTTCTGAATCTCTATTTCGCCGTGAACTTCATCGTCGCCACCCACATCCTTTACCGCGCCTTCCACGGCAAGCCGTACATCAAGAAGCTGGTGGTTCCGCTGGTCCTGCTTAGCATTCCCATGGCCGTGGGCATCCACACCGTCACCGCTTTCCTCTATAACGGCCTGGCCGGGCGCCCCTATTGGAACAGTTCCATCCTGGCGCCGCAGTTCCTGGCCTCCGCCTTCTGCTCCGGCCCGGCCATCCTGCTCGTCGTCCTGCAACTCCTGCGCCGCTTCACCCGCTTCGAGATCCAGGACGCCGCCATCTGGAAGATCGCCGAGCTAATGGCCTACGCCATGTTCCTCAACCTCTTTCTCCACGGCGCCGAAGCCTTCAAGGAGTTCTATTCCAATACCCAGCACCTGCTCTACACGCGCTACTGGTATTTCGGCATCCGCGGCCATGACACGCTGGTCCCCTATGCCTGGAGCGCCGTGGTGCTGAACCTGCTGGCTTTCGCCCTGTTCATCTCGCCGCGCCTGCGCTGCAATTTCTTCTTCCTCAATCTCGGCTGCCTGGCCACCTACGCAGGCGTCTACATCGAGAAAGGCATGGGCCTGATCATCCCCGGCCTCACGCCCGACACCCTCGGCGAAATCTACGAATACTACCCGACCCTGAACGAGCTGCGCGTCGCCGCCGGTGTTTTCGCCGTCGGCTTCCTGCTCTTCACCCTGATGCTCAAAGTCGCCGTGCCCATTTCCCTCGGCGAATTTACCGAAGAGGAGCAGCCGGCCGCCGCGCCATCGAGACTCGCGGCGCCCGCCGCCGCCGCGCCATCCCCGCTATGAGCAGCCCGCCGCCTCACTCCCGGCCCGCGTACAGCTCATCGATGTGCTGTTTGAAATTCGCCATGGCGCGCGTGCGCCGTACCTTCATGGTGGCGGTCAACTCGCCTTCCTCGATCGAAAAATCGCGCGCCAGCACGCGGTACTTGCGCACCTGCTCGAACGGCGCGAGCTGCCGGTTCACCCGCGCCACCGCCTTCCGGATCTCTTCCACCACCGGCGGCGCTTCCGCCAGCGCTGCTCCGCCGTCGCACCCCTCCATTCCCTTGAGCCCCTGTGCCGCGGCCGGGTTGATGGTGAACAGCGCCGTAAGATATGGCAGCCGGTCGCCGATCAGCAGCACGTGGCTGATCAGCGGCTCCATCCGGAACAGGTTCTCCACGCGCGAGGGATAGATCTTCTTCCCCGTCGAAGAAACGATCAGCTCCTTCTTCCGGCCGGTGATAAAGACGTACCCTTCGCTGTCGATGTGCGCGACGTCCCCGGTGTGCAGCCATCCGCTGCGCAGCACTTCCCCCGTCGTCGCCGGATCGTTCAGGTATCCCGAGAACAAGCACGGGCTCTTCACCAGCAGTTCGCCTTCTTCCGAGATGCGCAGTTCGACCCCCGGCAGCGGCTTGCCGATGCTCCCCGGCTTGGGCCGGTCCAGTGGGTTCAGCGTCGCCACGCCGCCCTCCGTCAGCCCGTAGCCTTCGATCAGCGGCATGCCGATGGCTTCGTAGAATTCCGCCAGGTCCTTCCCCAGCGGCGCCGCGCCGGATGCCGCCACCCTTAGCCGCCCGCCGAAGCGCGCACGCACCTTGCGGAAAAACAGCCGGTCGGCCACCGCCAGCGGCGACCGGATGCGCCATGGCACCGCGCGTCCTTCCCTCCGGTACCGCGCCGCCGCCAGCGCCAGCCCCAGCGCGCCGTAGAATGCCTTCCGCACCGCCGCCGGCCGCTTGCGCACCTCCGTGCACACCGTGGAATAGATCCGCTCCCACATCCGCGGCGGCGCCAGCAGGATCGTCGGCCGCACGCTGCGGATCTCCTGCGGCAGCTTCAGTAAGCTCTCCGAAAACGTCACCGGCATGCCGCAGCGCAGCGGCAGAAATTCCATCACCACCCGCTGCGCGATGTGCGCCGAAGGCAGGAACGCGACGGTCGAATCCTCCGGTCCCAGCGGCAGCACTGCCGGTCCCATATCGATGTTGGCCACGATCGCCCGGTGCGTCACCAGCGCCATCTTGGGTTCGCCCGTTGCCCCGGAGGTCAGATAGAGCACCGCGGTCGAGTCCGGCCGGCAATCGCCGCGGATGCGCTCGGCCAGAGCCGGATCGCTCGCCAGCGCCTCGCGCCCCAGCGCCCGCAGCCCGGCCAGCGTCAGCGCACCTTCGGCCCCGCCGGTCAGCACGATCCAGTGCCGCGGGTGCCCTTTGAGCCCCGCCCGGCGCAGCGTCTCGAGCGCCCGCGCGTCCTCCACGAACACCGCGCGCGCCGCCACCGCTTCGATGGTGCGCGCCAGGTCGCACGCCGGATAGCTCGGATACAAGGCCGCGGCGGTGGACCCGTTGGCCATGATCCCTAAATCGGACAGGTAGAATTCCAGGCGCGTTTCGGAGTTGAGCGCCACCACTTCGCCCGCGCCAATTCCCAACGCGCGCAGGCCGGCGGCGATTTCGTCCACTGCTTGCTTATACTGTTTCCAGGACCAGGCAAGGTACCCGGTAGCGCCGGGCTGGCGCAGCGCCGTCGCGTCGCCGTAAACGCGCGCGCTCTCCTCCAGAACGTCGTACACCGTGCGGGCCGTCACTTCCGCAATGTATCATGGACCGCGTGTCCGGCCCTACTGCGCCGGATTATTTACGCGGCTCGCCGTCCCGGCGGTGCCGGTGGCCGCTTTGGCCGTCGCATTGGCCGGCGGGTGAGCGTGGTCCAGCCCCAGCAGCGCGGACGTAATCTGCACCACCGCGTGCTCTTCGTCGCGCCGGCTGGCCGCGTTGCGCGGCAGCGACGAAAGCTCCAGGTGAACCAGCTCGTGCACCACCGTGCATTCGATGTCGTCGAGCGTAGCGTTCCACGGCAGCCGGTAATCCGCCGGATCGAGCACCCGGATGACCGCGCTCTTTTTATCGGCGTCCCAATGGATGTTGCCCAGCGTCTTGGGCTTGAGATCGCGCGCGCGCGAAACGATCACCGAGACATTCCAATCATGGAGATTGAGCCGCTTCTGCCACACCGCCAGCCGCTGTTGGGCGAAGCTCTCCGCATCGAGCGTCTTTTCGTGCGGCGTCATCTCCGCCGGATTCTGGGGAACGCTCGAAGCAGTGGGAAGGTTGGGAGTCTTGGAAACTTGTTGTGCGGGCACGACGGCGGCGCTACTGACTACCAGAACCAGGGGACAAAGGAAACCTGTAAACCTAGGGGCAGACCACCCAGACATGTACCCTATGATACCAGATTGTTGCAGCAAGCGTGCGGTTCTTCACCCTCTCCCGTATCGCCCGCGGCTGCGGTGAGGTAGAGGAGCGCCTGCCGCGCCAGTTCGGCCACCGCCGGATCGGGGTGGCGCAAAAGAAAGACGAGCATACGCAGCCAGGGCAGCTCGGCAGGCTGAAGGCCGATCACCGGAATCATTTTTTGCACGGAAGCTCCATGATTCTCTTCGGCCCTGTAGCGCAGGTTTTTAACCGGGCCAGGCGGGCATGATTCCCGCTCACTTTTCTCCCCACCCAGCCGATAAGATCATTGCGGGGGCAGGAAGCTCGCCGCAAGGAGCCGTTATGGACATTACGGCAATCAATGGCAATATGCAGGCGATGCCCGCGAGCGCGCCGGAAGCCCCGGTGCAGCGGCCGGCCGAGGCGCGCGCGGTAATCCAGGCGGTCAAAGCTCTGAACCAGTCGGAGATGTTCGGCAGCGAGGACCAGTTGGTTTTCGAGCGCGACGAAGCCACCAAGCGCATGGTCATCAAGCTGGTCAATCGCAATACCAAAGAAGTGGTTGCCCAAATTCCGCCGGAATACGCCTTGCGTCTGGCCCGGGATCTGAAGACGCGCTCCTGAGGGAGCCGCACAGGGAGAAAAAATCGACCATGACGAATGCGCACGACGCGTATCTGGAGAGCCGGATCCTTTCGGCCGACCCCATCGAACTGGTGCGGCTTGCCACCCAGGCATGTGCCGCCGCCGTCCGCGACGCCCGCCGGCATCTCGCCGCCAAAGACATCGCCGCCCGCAGCCGCTCCATCTCGCGCGCCTGCTCCATCCTCATGGAGTTGTTCGGCAGCCTCGATTTCCAACGGGGCGGCGAGATCAGCCCGCGGCTGGCGGCGCTCTACGAGTACATGCACCGCCGCCTCCTCGAGGCGAACCGCGATCAGGCCGATGCGCCCCTGGCGGAGGTCCTTGGTCTGCTCGCTACCTTGAGCGAAGCCTGGGACGGCATCCGCCCGCAGACCGCCCAACCGGCCCCGCGCGCTGCCAATCCCTGGGCATCGGCACCAGCCGACATCCCTTCACTCGCTCTCTCCGCCTGATTTTACCGGACCACTACTTTGTCGGTGGATTCGTTCTCGTAGTCGTCGGTGACGCGGACGGCGACGGTGTGCTCGCCGGGGGCTGCGTCGAGGGTCAGGACGTAATCCAGGTCTTCGGAGTCGGAGAGCTTGCTGACGGGCGCGGCCATGGTCCAGTCGCCGCCGTCGAGCGAGTATTCCGCCTGGTCGATGTTGTTGAGCGCGTCGGCGGCGTGCCAGCGCACCTCTAACTTGCCGCCGGTGCGGGTGGCCGTCAGGGCGGTGATCTTGGGCGGCGTATTGTCGATGAGGAAGGGGTCACTCACGATGTGCGCGGTGAGCGCTTCCGCGGGCGGATTGCCGGGGGCGTCCGAGGCAATGACCCGGAGTCGGTATTCGCCGTCCGGGAAGGCGGTCGAATCCCAGGAATAGTATTTGTCGGTGACGTGGTCCTTGAGGAGCTTCCACTGGGTCTCTTTGGTTCCGCGGATCTGGATGGTGTATGCCAGCGGGTCATCATTAGGATCCGAAGCCGCCCAGCGCACGCCGATGTAGCCTTTGGCGCGCTGCATGGCGGGCGTGACGGTGCTGGTGGTTTCGATGGCAAAGACGGGCATACTGGTGTCGGTCTTGCCGAGCGGCGGGAGGCTGAGCGTTTGCGTGGGAGGCATGAGCGGGGTGGGCGGCGGCGGGAACTTATAGTTGGGCGGAGTGGTCTCGACTACTTCGATGCGCGGCGCGGCGTTTTTCTCGAGATAGGCCACGTCGACGGACTCCAATTCGGGCGAGCGTGCCGGCCCGGAGGGTGCCGCGGACGCGGTCAGGGTGGCTTTCCACTGGACGAAGCGCGAGGCCGGCGAGGCGATGCGATCGCCCTTGGGCGAATCGATGGCGGCGGACCAGGGGCTCCAGTTCTTTTGCGGCTGGTCGAGGTTGCCGCTGCGGGTCTGGATGGCGATGTGGCCGCCGTTGAGATTGGCTTCGAAGCTCAGGCGGCCCCAAAGCGAATACATGGAAGCGTCGAAAACATCGCTTTCAATGGAGCCCTGGCGCTCGATGCCGGGGCCGATTTCGTAGACCTTGCCGACATTGCCGGTGACGGCATAGATGCGGCCGTTGCGGCCGGCCTGGAAGGCGGTGATCTCGGTGGCGGGCACCTTGAGCAGCGAAGTGTACCGCGTGGGAGATTCGATGCGGTAGACGTTCCCCTTATTGCCCGCGCCGACGATCAGGTGGCCGGTGCTGTCGAAGGCGAGGGCGTAGACCACGTCCTGCGGATCGCTCCAGATGCGCTCGGGATTGCCGTTGGGCTCGATGCGGTAGATCACGCTGCCGCCGGCGACACCGCCCGCCGGGCCCAGAGAGGCCGGGGGCGGGGCGGCAGCCTGGCGGTTGGCGCCCGGGAGAGCGGCAACCGAGGTGGAGGTGACCGTGATGGTGGTGGTGCCGGAGGATGGAGGAGTTACGGGCGCGGGCGCGGGAACGGCGGACTGCTTGCTGCCGACGGCCGAGGCATAGATGAAACCATCGGGCGCGACCGCCACGGCGGTGACCTCTTTCTTGGACATCTGGTAGAGGACGAAGCCCTCGCCGGTGGGAGAGACGCGCAGCACGAGCCCACCGGGATCGGTGCCGACGATCAGGTTGTCGTGGCTATCGATGGCCATGGAGCGGACATGGGTCTCGTCGGTTTTGAAGAACAGCTTGCCTTTGCCGTCGGGCGTGACGCAGTGGATGGCGCCCTGGTCGCCGGTGGCGACGAACAGGTTGCCGTGGCTATCGAAGGCCATGGCCCAGATGTACTTCTCCTTGGGATCGTAGAAGACCTCGGGTTTGCCGGAGGATGAGATGCGGTAGACCTTGCCGTCGGGCGAAGTGGCGACGTAGACGCGGTCTTTGGCGTCGACGGCGATGGCGTGGATTTCGAGCGCGTCGAGCTCGGCGATCCTCTTGCTCTTGCCGTCGGGCGCGATGCGGTAGAGCTTAGCGCCGGTGCCGCCGCCGGCGTACAGATTGCCCTTGGAATCCTGGGCGAGGGCCCAGAGGTAAGGGGAGGCGGTATCGAGCAACTCGCGGGACTGCGGCGCCAGCATGAGCAGGCCATCGCTGCGAACGGACAGGTCGCGGATGATGCCCTTTTGGAAATCGGAGTACTCCGATTGCGTCCAGGTTTGGGTCTCGGTGGCGAGAAGCGGAGTGGCGCAGACGGCCAGCGCGAGCAGCGCGGGGTAGTAGAAGTAGTGTTTCATTTCAGTTATGGGTTATGAGTTATGAGTTGTGAGTTGCTGGTTGAGTGGAGCATACGTCGAAACTCAGAACTCACAACTGACAACTTATTTCACGTGAATTTTCAGCGAATAACTGCCGGTGACGACGTAATCGAACGGCAGGGCCATCTGCTCCGAGGCCGTTTCGGGCGAGGTGAACAGAGAGCGGTTGGTCGCACCGGGCGCCTGCATGACGTTCAACACCGAGGGGGGCAGGCTGGGGAGCGTTTTGTCGTCGTAGTAACCCGTGGGGGCCGATTCCAGCAGCGAGACGTAAAGCTTGTTATTCGTCCGCTCCTGATTGAGCAGCGAGACCGTCTCCGGGAGGTCGAGAAAGCGGTTCATGGCGCCGGCGATGCTCTGCATACGGTTCACGGTGTCGGCGTCGCTCAGCAGGATGCGGTGATCGCCCTTGGCGAGGCCCACGGGAATGGTGATATTGAACTGGCGCTCGATGGGCTCCCCGCGATAGGGGCGGAGGAAGACTTTAACGGGGACCTTGTCGCCTGGGCGGACATCGGTATTCGCCACCCAGGCGCTCTCGATGGTGGCCACGCGGCGCTCGGGCAGGAGGTCGATGGTGACGCTGACGCGCTTGACGTCCGGCGTCTTCACATTATTCATGTAGAGACGGTTGAACTTGTCGCCCCACCAGCCGGCCAGGACCATGGGAGCGGGGACGGGGAGCTCGCCGCCGGAAGCCTGCATGGTGGAAAGCGAGATGTTGTGCTGGCCGCTAAGCTCGACCTTGCCGCTGAGGCGGTAGGTGGCTTCATCGGCGAATTCGTTCAACTGGGAGACCGAGTTGAACAGGGTGAGCATCATGAGGTAGGGGGTCCACTTCTGGTTGACGAAGACGTTGAAGTGAAAATCCTTTTCCGTGTGGACGGCTTCTTTGTCGTCGAGCGAGCGGACCCGCATGGTTACGGGGATCATGTCGGACTGCGCGCCGAGCACGCCCATGATGCCGCTATGGCGGTCCTGGTGGAGCGCGCCGACGATCTCGGTGGCGTTGGCCATCTTATTCGGCTGATAAGCCGAGGAAAGGGTCATGAGCACTTCGCCCTTGGACATGGGCATATCGACAGGGCCGAGATTGAAGAACGAATGGCCGAAGGCCAGGACGCGGCTGCCGTCGTTATAGGTGACGGTGCCGATACCCGTGACGCTCATATCGCCATCCACCAGCACACCGGCGACGGTATCACCGGGACTGAGGGCATGCTGCCAGCCGGGAGCGGGGGTGTTGGTGTGGAGGTCGCTGCCGGCTCCGCCCGCGACGGCGCTGATGCCGAGTTGCTGAAACATGGGGCCGAACTCGTGGAAGGTGGTATCGCTGAATCCGGAGAAGACCAGCGGCGCCTCGATCGGCACCATGATCTGGGCCTGATCCGGAAGGCTGACGGAGCCGCCGGCGCTGACCACCTGGCCGAGCATGCCGGTAGGCACCTCGACCGTGCTGCGATGGTGTTCGGCGAGTTTGTCGGGCGTGCGCGCATCCGCGGGGCGCGACTTATCGAAGTCCTTGATCTCCAGCATCAGCTCGATGGGGGTGATACCGCAGATGGCATCCGGGGAGAAGACGCTGAGGCGAAGCGCAACGGCGCCGACGAGCTTGCCGTCGATGTAGACGGGGCTGCCGCTCATTCCGCCGGCCACGTTGGTGCGGATGGCTTTGCCGCCCATTTTGCCGAGGATGACGTCCTGTTTGGGACCCCAGGCATTCTTGAGGCGGCCGATGATTGTAATGGGAACCGGTTCAGGCACGGTGCCCTGGAAAACCGTCCAGGCGACAGCCTTCATGCCAGGTTTGACTTGGCTGAGAGGCATGATTTCCACCTTTCCGGCCTTGGGACGAGGGAGGGGTGCTTCCACCGCACAAACGGGAAGCGGGGCTGCCGCCAATACAAGCAGAATGGCGGCGGTTCGCAATCTCATGGGGTCAACAGCTCCAGTTAATTTTCATTGTACTATGAGCGACGGGGCGGTCTGTGTTGTCTGAATCAGAAGGGGGACGGATGAGCCGGTTCGCAAACGGTGGGCAGGGCATGGGAGCACGAGGTGGCTATGGAAGGCAGTTCACGTTTCTGCGGCCATCCACTATCGGAACGGCGGCGGCTCAGAACTGCTGGCCGGGTTTTCACCCGTCTTCCGGCAGTTTGCCGGAGACCACGAAATCGGTGAAGCGGCGTAAGGCGTCACGATACTGAATCAGGGCGCGGCGGACGTTGGCGGTGGCCGCGCTCTCCTTAGTGGAGGGCCAGATGGCGATCGGGGTTCTCCAGGTAGAGGTCGGAGGCCAGTCCGGCTGCGGCGGTGTGAGCCGCCTTAGCCTTTTCGTATTCCTCCCTGGCCGATTGCAGAGCAGTCAAGAGGGCGCGTTCGATCTCCTCGCGCGTCTGTTCCATCCGAGGCATCCCGTTGGGAAGACGTTAATCATTATACCCTAACGGTGAGGACCAGCCCGTAGCAGGGCAGATCGTGAGTTATCGGACATTCGCGCCCGGTTTGGGCACGCCGCTTGCTGAATCAAGGATTCGCCCCGAAATGGCAGCCAACTCCCAGCTTTCCAGCGACCCGCAATGGTACAAGGACGCAATTATTTACGAGGTCCACGTGCGCGCCTTCTTCGATCAATCGGGCGATGGCATGGGCGATTTCGCGGGGCTCACCAGCAAGCTCGATTACCTCCAGGACCTGGGGGTCACGGCAGTGTGGCTGCTGCCGTTTTTTCCATCGCCCTGGCGCGACGACGGCTACGACACATCGGATTACGCCAACGTTCACCCGGCTTACGGCACGCTGCGCGATTTCCAGGTTTTCCTGCGCGAGGCGCACCGGCGCGGGCTGCGCGTGATCACGGAGATGGTGCTGAACCATACCTCGGACCAGCATGTGTGGTTTCAGCGGTCGCGGCGCGCGGCGCCGGATTCGCGCTGGCGCAACTACTACGTGTGGAGCGATTCGCCGGAGCGGTTCAGGGACGCACGGGTCATCTTCAAGGATTTCGAGACATCGAACTGGACGTGGGACCCGGTGGCCAAGGCGTATTTCTGGCACCGGTTCTATTCGCACCAACCGGACCTCAATTACGACAATCCGGAAGTACGGACGGCCATGCTGAACGCGGTGGATTTCTGGCTGGAGATGGGGGTGGACGGACTGCGGCTGGACGCGGTGCCGTACCTGTTCGAGCGCGAGGGCACGACCTGCGAAAATCTGCCGGAGACGCACGCGTTTCTGCGGGAACTGCGGGCGCACGTGGACAGCCGGTTGAGCGGGCGGATGCTGCTGGCGGAAGCCAACCAGTGGCCGGAGGACGCGATTGCGTATTTCGGAGCCGGGGACGAATGCCACATGGCGTTCCACTTTCCGCTGATGCCGCGGCTGTTCATGGCCACGCGCATGGAGGACCGGTACCCGGTGACGGAGATCCTTCAGCTCACTCCGCCGGTTCCGGAAGGCTGCCAGTGGGCGCTGTTTTTGCGCAACCACGACGAGCTGACGCTGGAAATGGTGACGGACGAAGAGCGCGATTACATGTACCGCGTGTATGCGCAGGACTGGCACATGCGCATCAACCTGGGGATCCGGCGGCGGTTGGCGCCGCTGCTGGAAAACGACCGGCGGCGGATCGAGCTGATGAATGCGCTGCTGTGCTCGCTGCCGGGGACGCCGGTGATTTACTACGGCGATGAAATCGGCATGGGCGACAATTTCTATCTCGGCGACCGCAACGGCGTGCGCACGCCCATGCAATGGAGCGGGGACCGCAACGCGGGATTTTCGCGGACGAATCCGCAGAAGCTGTACCTGCCGGTGATCATCGATCCGGAATATCACTACGAAGCGATCAACGCGGAGACGCAGCAGAACAATCCGCACTCGCTGCTGTGGTTCATGCGGCGGCTGCTGGCGCACCGGAAGCAGTGGCGCTCGCTGGGGCGGGGGTCGCTCGAGCTGCTGTATCCGGAGAACCGGCGCATTTTGGCGTTCGTGCGGGCGTACGAGAACGAGCGCGTGCTGGTGGTGGCAAACCTTTCGCGCTTCGTGCAGGCGGTGGAAATCGATCTTTCGAAGTACCAGGGGCTGGTGCCGCAGGAGTTGTTCGGGAAA
This sequence comes from Acidobacteriota bacterium, assembly GCA_021787555.1. Lineage (GTDB taxonomy): Bacteria > Acidobacteriota > Terriglobia > Bryobacterales > Bryobacteraceae > JAJYLS01. Next base: position 11,064 of record JAJYLS010000051.1, read on the forward strand.
GGCGAATTCCCGCCGATCACGGAGCGGCCGTATTTCCTCTCGCTCGGTCCGAACTCGTTCTACTGGTTCGTACTCCAGCCGAAGGAAAAGGCCCAACCGGCGCTGCGCGGGCGGGAGAGCGAGCCGCCGGCGATTGCGATCGAATCGCGCGATGAAGTTTTCTCCGCGCGGGTGCGGGCCAAGGTGAACGCGATGCTGCCGGGGTTTTTGCCGTCGCGGCGGTGGTTCCGCGGGGCGGGGCGGCCGATCCGCGGTACGGAGATCACCGAGGCGATCGCGTTCCCGCGGTCGAAGGCCTATGTGCTGCTCATCCGGGTGGACTATCTGGAAGGCGATCCGGAGACGTACATTATGTCGCTGGCGACCATGGGGGCCGGGCAGGTGCGGCCGGAATTCACGCTGGCGCGGCTGGAACCGGTGGATGCCGCGCCGGGGGCAGCGCCGGCCCTGCTGGCGAGCGCGGTGGAGCGGCGCGAGTTCTGCGACGAACTGCTGGGAGCGATCTTGCGGCGGCGGCGGTTCGCGGGCGAGCGGGGGGAACTGGTGGCATCGCACACGCGCGCGATGCGCAGGCTGTGGGCCGGCCGGAAGGCGGGCGGGCCAGACGGTAGCGCGGGCTACGCCGCCGCGTCCGGGCCCGCGGTGGCCCGGGCGGATCAGGACAACACGACAATCTTTTTCGGCGACCGCTTCGCGCTGAAGATTTTGAGGAGGGTCGAGGCGGGGCCGCATCCGGAGCAGGAAATCGGGACGCTGTTAACGGAGATGAACTTTCCAAACGCCGCCCCGCTGGCGGGCACGCTGGAATACCGCTCACCGGGAGGCGAGCCGATGGTGGTGGCGCTGCTGCACGGCTTCGTGAAAGACGGCGTGCCGACATGGGAATACGCCATCAGCCATCTGGGGCTGTTTTTCGAAAACGCACTGGCGCGCGGCCCGGCGGGTCTGCCGGAAGGCGTGGGAGAGGAGGAGTTGGCGCACGAGCTGCTATCGCATTTTCTGGAGATCGTGCGGTTGCTGGGAATGCGGACCGCGGAGATGCACGTGGCGCTGGCTTCGCGGCCGGAAAACCCGGTATTCGTGCCCGAGCCGTTCACCGATTTCTACCGGCATGGACTGTACCACGGGATGCTGGGGCGCATGGGGCGGACGATGGACCAGCTCCGGAGCGGCCTGCCGCGGCTGCCGGAGGCGATGCGGGCCAACGCGCAGGCGGTGCTCGACTGCGAGGCCGCATTGCGCGAGAAGCTGCGATATCTGCGCGACCAGCGCATCTATGCTTCGCGGATTCGGATTCACGGCGACTACCACTTGGCGCAGGTGCTGTACACCGGCAAGGATTTCGTGATCATCGATTTCGAAGGCGACCCGGGGCGGCCGCTGAGCGAGCGGCGGATCAAGCGCTCTCCGCTCGAAGACGTAGCGGGGATGATCGACTCATTCCATCACGCCGCGCACGGCGTGATGTTCGGCGAAGCGCCGGGCGTGATTCCCACGCCGGAATCTCTGGAGCCGCTGGGAGCCTGGGCACGGTTCTGGGGGCGCACGGTGAGCCGGACTTTTCTGGACGCCTATCTTGGCGTGCCGGCGGTTTGCGAGCTGCTGCCGAAGGACCGCGAGCAGGTGCGGAAGCTGCTGCGGCTGTACTTGCTGGATTTGGCGGTGAAGAAACTGTCGTTCGACCTGGCACACGCGCCGGACCGTATTCGGGTGCCGGCGCATTTGATTCGGGAAATCGCGGAGGCGAAGTGAGTCCGCCTTGCGCGACTTATCGCATCCAGTTCAGTCCGGCGTTCCGGTTAATCGACGGGCGCGACCTGGTGCCGTACCTGAGCGAACTCGGGATCACCGACCTGTACTCGTCGCCGCGGTACAAGGCGCGGCGGGGCAGTGCGCACGGGTACGATATCGCCAATCCGCTGCGCATCAATCCGGAGCTGGGAACCGAAGAAGACTTCGACGAGATGGCGGAGAAGCTGCGGAATTATGGCATGGGGGTGGTGCTGGACACGGTGCCGAACCACATGGCCGCGAGCTACGAGAACCCGTGGTGGAGGGACGTGCTGGAGAACGGGCAGGCGTCGGCTTACGCCGGGTATTTCGATATCGAGTGGCAGCCGCCGGCGGCGAAGGCGGATTGGCTCCAGAAGAACCGCGTGCTGCTGCCGATTCTGGGCGACCTCTACGGGCAGGTGCTGGCGCACCGCGAGCTGACGCTGAAGATCGAAGACACGGGCATGGACGTGCGGTACTACGAGCACCGGCTGCCGCTCGATCCGAAATCGTACCTGGCGATCGTGCGGCGGCTGGATGGACATCCCGAGCTGGAGGAAATTGTGCGGGAGCTGGAGCGCCTGCCGGATCGCGACGAAACCGCGACGGAGCGCGTGATGCAGCGGCGGCGGGAAAAAGAGCGCGCGAAGGAACGGCTGTGGCAGGCGTATCAATCGTCGGCCGAAGTGAAGCGCGCGATCGACGACGCGCTGGTGGCGATTGCCGATTCGCCGGACGAGCTCGATGCGCTGCTCTCCCAGCAGGCATATCGGCTGGCTTACTGGAAGATCGGCTACGAGGAGATCAACTACCGGCGGTTCTTCGATATCAATGGGCTGGTGGGGCTGCGGGTCGAAGTGCCGGAAGTGTTCGACAACCGCCACCAGAGCACGCTCGAGCTAGTGCGCGGGGGCAAGCTCGCGGGTCTGCGGATCGACCATATCGACGGCCTGTGGGACCCGGAGTGCTACCTGCGGCGCTTGCAGAGCCAGTGCGCCGAGGCGGATGGCGCGCCGTTCTACATCGTGGTCGAGAAAATTCTCGGCAGCGGTGAACGGCTGCCGGAGTGGCCGGTGAGCGGCACGACGGGGTACGATTTTCTGAACGCGCTCAATTCGATTTTCATCGAGCCGCGCGGGCTGGCGAAGCTGGAGGAGAGCTACGTGCGGCGGACGGGGAACTTTCTGCCGTTCGCGGAGATCTGCTACCGCTCGAACAAGCTGGTGATGGAGCTGCTGTTCCCCGGGGATGTGAACGCGCTGGCGCACCATCTGGGCATGCTGGCGGCGTGGCACCGCGAAGCGCGGGACGTGCGCCTGTCGGAGTTGACGGCGGCGCTGGTGGAGGTGACCGCGTGCCTGCCGGTCTATCGCACGTATATCCACGGTTTCGAGATTGCGCCGGAGGACCGGAGGTGCATCGAGCGCACGCTGGCGCTGGCGCGGCGGCGCACGGCGCCGGGCGAAATCGGCGACGCGGCTTTCAACTTCCTGCGGGCGGTGCTGCTGCTGGAACCGCCAGCGTATCTGGAAGGGCGGAGGAAGGAGTGGCTCGATTTCGTGATGCGCTGGCAGCAGTTCAGCGGGCCGGTGATGGCCAAGGGGCTGGAGGACACCGCGACGTACCGCTACCATGCGCTGCTTTCGATGAACGAAGTGGGGGGCGATCCGCTGCGCGAGCGCCCGCCGATGGACCTGGAGGAATTCCACGAATTCAACCGGCGCCGGCTGGCCGAATGGCCGGATACGATGAATGCCACGGCCACGCACGACACCAAGCGCGGTGAGGACATGCGCGCGCGGCTGAACGTGCTCAGCGAAATGCCGGAGGAATGGGACCAGCGGCTGGAACGCTGGACGGCGTTCAACGAATCGACGAAGGCGGCGGTGAACGGCGCGCTGGCGCCCTCGGCATCCGAGGAGGCGCTGATTTACCAGACGCTGCTGGGGGTTTGGCCGTGCGAGATGGAGCGTATCCGCGAGTTCCTGGTAAAGGCACTGCGCGAAGGCAAGGTGAACAGCAGTTGGATGGAGCCGCAGGAAGAATACGAACGGGCGGTGCTCGAATTCACGGAACGCATTTTGACGGAGGGCTCGCCGTTTTTGGAGGATTTTCTGGAGTTTCAGGGGGTGGTGGCGCTACCGGGGGCGCGCAACGGCTTGAGCCAGCTTGTGCTCAAGATCGCGGCGCCGGGCGTGCCGGACTTTTACCAGGGCACGGAGCTGTGGCAGTTCAGCCTGGTGGATCCGGACAACCGGCGGCCGGTGGATTATAAACGCCGCGAGGAGATGCTGGAAATGCTGCGGCGGCGGGATGGGGAAGACCGCATCGGGCTGGTCCGCGAGCTGGCCGCGAATCCGTTGCGGGATGAGGCGAAGCTTTTCGTCACGTACAAGGCGCTGGAATTTCGCAAGGCGAACCGGGAGCTTTTCGCGCGCGGCGAATACGTTCCGCTGCGCGCCGAAGGGTTTCGGGCGGCGCACGTGTGCGCTTTCGCGCGGCGGCTGGGGGACCGGTGGGCGGCGGTAGTGGCGCCGCGCTGGACGGCGCGGCTGAGCGGCTGGGGCGACACTTCGCTGACTCTGCCCGGCCGCGAATGGCAGGATGTGCTGACGGGGCTGATTCCGGCGAGCGGGCGGGTGGGGGAGTTGCTGGCGGAGTTCCCGGTGGCGATGATGAGTTGTCAGTGATCAGTTTTCAGTTTTCAGTAAACCGAGCTACGCTGAGGACTGATAACTGAGAACTGATAACTCCATGCTCACCGCCCTTACGCGCGCCGTCAGTCCCTCGATCGACCGGTGCCAGCTTTCGCGGATGCCGCGGCAAGCGATCGATTTTGCGCGGGCCGACGCCCAGCACCGGGAGTACGAAAGTTACCTGCGGGAACTAGGTGCGGCCGTGATTTCGCTCGAAGGAGAGCCGGAGATGCCGGACTCGGTGTTCGTGGAGGATCCGGCGGTGGTGCTGGACGAGATTGCGGTGATCGCGCGGATGGGCGCGGATGCGCGGCGCGCGGAGACCGAGAGCGTGGCGCGCGCGCTGGCGAAGTTCCGAATGCTGCGGTGCATTGGAGAACCGGGGACGCTCGAAGGCGGAGACGTGGTGCGCGTCGAGACGTCGTTTTTCGTGGGGCTTTCGGAGAGGACGAACGCCGCCGGAATCGAGCAATTCGCCGGGTTCGTGGAGATGTTCGGGTATTCGGTGGAGGCGGTGCCGGTGACCGGTTGTTTGCATCTGAAATCCGCATGCTGCTATCTGGGGCGCGAAACATTGCTGGCCAACCGCGCGTGGTTCGATGCGGCGCCGCTGCGGCGGTTCAGGATTCTCGATGTAGCGCCGGAGGAGCCCTGGGCCGCGGATGTGCTGGCGGTCGGCGACGCGATCGTGATGCCGGATTCGTTTCCCGCTACGCGGCGGATTCTGGAGCGCGAGGGGTTCGACGTGCGGGCGGTCGATATTTCCGAGCTCACGAAAGCCGAGGCGGGCGTGACGTGTATGAGCCTGCTGTTTGAGACTACGGGGCCTTCGGCAGGCTGATGAGGTTGGCCAGGAGCTGGTAGGCGCCGACGGTGCCGGCGGGAAGCTGGCGCCATAAGCCGAGGCCCACATAGATCCAGCGGCCCTTGCCGAAGCGCGCTTCGACCAGCGAGCCGAGTTTCACGCCGGGGTTGTCCTTGAAGGAATCGACCATGGAAACGAGGTCCACGTACCGCTTGTCCTTTTCGCCGAGGAAATAGAGGCCGCGCTCCTGTACCCAATCGGCCCAGGCGGCGGGACCGATCTTGTTGGGGAAATTGAAAACCGGGTCATCGCGAGCCAGCACCTTCACCGGCGCGGTTTCGTCCGCGACGCGATTGCCGCTCACCTTGGCGGGATAGGGGCCGTACTGCTCCTGGTTGAACTCGTACTTGTTGTACTGCACGATGACGGTTCCGCCGCGCTGGACATAGTCGAGCAGGCGGCGATTGTAGGCGCGGAGGTCGGCACGGCGCTCGTAGGCGCGGACGCCGGTGACGATCACGTCGTACTTCGAGAGGTCGCCCCAGGCGAGCTCGTCGGCATCGATGTAGGAGAGCTTGGCGCCCAACTGCTGGATGGCGGCGGGGACTTCGTCGCCAACCCCGACGATGTAACCGACGTTGATGCCGGGTGCGGTCCTGACGTCGATGACTTTGAGCGAGGCTTCGGCCGGTTTCATGTCCTGGCGGCGCTCGACGTGGGGGTATTCAATTACCTGGTAACCGCTGGTGAAGCGCTGGCTGCCGGTGAGCGGCGAAGTGGCGACGGCGCGCAGGGTGTAAGCGCCCGTGGGCACGCCGGCGGGTGCGGTGACGGTGAAGCGCGCGGATTGCGATTCATCCTCGTGCATGAAGCTGAGCGGGGCGCTGGCAGGCTCGGTTTTCCAACCGGCGGGCGCTTCGAGCGCCACGGTGGCCTGCGCCGGGCCTTTGGAACCATTGGTGACGGAGACGTAGATTTCGCGCGCGGTGAGCGGGGCGGGGAAGACGGCCAGGTCGGGCGTGACGCGCACGGAAAATACCGGCACCACGGCTAGCTCCATGCGCTTATCGCCGAAGAACGGGTCCTTCACGTAGCGGAATTGGACCGGCACGTCGCGCGCGATTTCGGCGGTTCCGGCTTTGATGTGGAAGGTGACGCGGAAGGGCGTGGGGGCGAAGGGCACGCCAAAGGGCACGCCGGGATCGAAGATCTGGATGGCGTGGTTCTGTGGATGCTTCCAGTAATTGTCGTGGAAGTAGGGCGTGGTGGGTTTGGCGTTGCTGGGCACGCGGGCGTCGACCGTGCAGGTGAAGGCGGCGTCCTTTTTTATAATGCCGGGCTGGCAGCGGCCGGGCGAATCGAAGCCGGAGATTTCGACGGCGGTGATGCCGGCGGGCGTGGCACCTCGATTGGTGGCTTCGAGCGAGAGCTTGACGGGCTGGCCGGCGATGACGAGGCCGTCGTCGGCGAAAGCCTCGAAGTGCAGGTCGTGGGCGGCGAGGATGGCGTCTTCGAAATTGCGCTCGTTGTTTTGAAGGCGGAAATCGATTTCGTAGCGCGCTGAATCGCCGAGGCCGAGCGAGGCGAGGCGGGTGCGGAGGCCGCGCACGGCCGCCAGACCAGCTTCGACCGGAGCGGCGGTGCCGGCGTCGTCGCCGTGAGCGAAGGCGCTCTGGGCGCGCTGGGCGTCAGCGGCAATGGCGTCGAGGCCTTCGGTGAGGCCGGCGGGCGGATTGGGTCCGGCGAAACGGGCGAGCGAGACAAGGCTGGTAGGGATGCCTTCGAAGAGCGACGTTTCTTGTTTGCCGATTTCGCCGGGAATGGTGGATTCGACGAGCTGATAGCCGCCGCGCCGGCGCCCGAGGCTGCCAAACATGCGGAAGAACATCGCGCCGCCCATGCCCTGGCACTTGTGCGAGCTGCGCGCATCCGCGCCGATTTCGGTATAGGTGCGGCCGAGGAGCGGATCGTAAGCCGCGGTATCGGCGGGAGTGAGCTTGACTGCGGGGTGCTGCGCGCCCCCGGCTCTTCCTGCTGGCGGGCCGAAGCCGGTGCTGAAGTACAGCTTCTCCGGCTGCCAGGGGCGGAGGCCTTCACGGATCTGCTCGGGGTAGGCGGAGGGATCGCCGGAGATGCGCCAGGCTTCGCGCACCAGAATGGCGGTGGCTTCATGCGCGCGGTCGCCGCCGCGGCCCTGGATGTTCATGGTGACGACGACATCGGGGCGGAGCTCACGGAAGAAGCGGACGTAATCGCCGACGATTTCTTTGCGGCCCCACTTGGCGATGACCTCCCGCGGATCGAAGGAATAGCCGTAATCGATGGCGCGGGTGAAAAACTGCTCGGCGCCGTCGAGGCGGTGCGCGGCGAGGAGTTCGGAGGTGCGGAGGACGGCCATGTCGTGGAACAGCTCGGGACCGATTTCGTTCTGGCCGCCATCGCCGCGGTTGTTTTGCAGGTCGATTGTGCGCAAGCCGAGGCCGCGCGCGTAGAGGGCCAGCAGGGCGTTGGATTCGTCGTCGGGGTGCGCCGGGCACTGCATGAAGGTAGCCGTAACGCCCAGCTTGCGGAGTGCGAGGCCCAGAGCCACATGGCCGCTATCCGACGCCACGATGGAATAAGCCAGGCGGCTCTGCGCCATGAGCATGGCCGCGAGGCCGGCAAGGGCGGCGCAGGCCGCGAGCTTGAGCGGACGTTTCATTGGATGTGGTTCCCTTTAAGAGTTTTATTTTGTCACAGGCATTTCTGCCTGTGTGGCCTTCCGCGGGACCACAATTCCGTCACCACGGGCGGCGAAGCCAGGGATCGTCACGGGAAGATGGCCATGGACTTCGATTTCGCCCCAGAGCGCCCGGACCGCGGCGATTTCGGAGGGCGGCACGTTGCTGAAGGTGGCGAGGTAGGCGGCCACATTCGGAAAATTGCGCAGCAGGTAGGGATTGCCGAGCGCGACGAGGGCGACGGGCTTGCCGGTTGCGGCGAGGAGATCCATGACGTGCGGCAAGTCGCCTTCGAGACCGATGGAACCGCGGTAGGAGCTGACGGTGGAGAACGCGGCGACGGCGTACGTTTCGCAGGAGCCCAGCTTCGACACGGCATCGTCCAACTCATCACGGGGCGCGGTGGGGTCCAGCGTAACCAGGGAGGCACTACGGGCGCGCTTGCGAATCTCCTGCGCGAAAGCCTGGCCCTCGGTTGAATAGCGGCCTTCGGTGAGGATCACGTAGCACGCCTGCGCGGGGTGAGCGAGCGGGACGAGATTGTCGGTGTTGCGGACCAGGGTGACGGCGCGGTCGGCGATCTCCTGCGCTTTCAGCGCGGCTTCGGGAGCGTCGATGACATCGCCGACTGCTTCGACGTCGACGAAGCGGCGGCGGGCGAGGCCGAGCTTCTCCTTGGCGGCGAGAATGCGGATGACGCTTTCTTCGATGCGCCGGCGCGTGAGGCGGCCATCTTCGACGGCAGCGACCACGGCTCTCACCGCGGCATCGGGATCGGCGGGCATCAGGAGCGTATCGGCGCCGGCCTGAAGCGCACGCACGCAGGCCTCGCCGGTGCTGAAGCCTTTGGCGATGCCGCCCATCTCCAGGGAATCGGTGATGACCAGGCCTTTGAAGCCGAGATCCTTGCGCAGCAGGCCGGTGAGGATGGCGGGCGAGAGGGTGGCGGGGAGGTCGGGCGGAGCGAGCGCGGGGACGGCGATGTGGGCGGTCATGATGGCGTCGACGCCGGCGGCGGTGAGGGCTTTGAAGGGGACGAGTTCGACGCGGTCGAGGCGCGCGCGATCGGCGGAGATGACGGCGAGGTTGAGATGGCTATCGACGGAGGTGTCGCCATGACCGGGGAAATGCTTGGCGGTGACCAGAATAGGATTGCGCTTATCGGAGTGGGCGCCTTCGATGAACGCTGTCACCTCGGCGGCAACGGCCTGCGGGTCCTCTCCGAAGGAGCGGATGTTGATGATGGGATTGTCGGGGTTGTTGTTGACGTCGGCGTCGGGAGCGTAGACCCACTGCACGCCGAGGGCGCGGGCCTCCCGCGCGGTGACTTGGCCTTCGTAGCGCGAGAAATCGGGATCGCCGGTGGCGCCGAAGGCCATGGCGTGGGGGAAGGGCGTGGTGCCATCTACGCGCATGGAGGCGCCGCGCTCGAAATCGGCGCCGACCAGCAGCGGCACGCGCGCCAGGCGCTGCGCGCGATTGAAGAGCGCCGCGGCAGCGTAGGGCTCGGCCTTCTGGATGCCGCGGCCGTTGGAGACGTTGGTGAGGATGAGGCCGCCGATTTTGGTGTCGCGGATGAGGTGTACGAACTTTCGATATTCGCGCGAGCGCGTGCTCGGGTGGCCGGTGTGCACGGGGATGAAGACGAGCTGCGCCACTTCATCGCGCAGGGACATGCCCTTCAGCCAACGGCGGACGGTGGCGCTGGTCTTGGGGAGAGGTGCGGTGTGGGACCGCGCAGGCCTGGCGTGGCGGCGGGCGGCGGTGACGGAGACCGCGCAGACCAGGAGCGCCGAAACGAGCATCCGGGGGAAAATCCGCGTCACGATTTCAGTGTGCCAGATTCAGCGTCCCGACGCCCGCGGGAATTGTGCGCGGCCCTGTGAGGCAGGTGGTTTGCGGGTGGCGGGATTGGCCAGCCGCCTCACCCAGCGCAGCAGGTGCGCCGGCTCATTGGCGCCTTTGAGGAGGACCACATCGGCGCCGGTGTTCTCTTCCGTGAGTCCGAGCGGTTCGACGAAACCGGAGAGCAGGATGACGCGGGCCGCGGGATTCATGGCACGCACACGGCGGATGAACTCGTCGCCGTTCATGCGGGGCATTTTGAAATCGGTGACGACCACGTCGAAGGAAGAGCCCTGGAAAAGTTTGAGGCCCTCTTCGCCAGTGTCGGCGGTTTGTACGCGGAATCCGAGTTCTTCGAGGATGAGCCTGCGCGCAAGCAGGCCGTCGCGGTTGTCATCGATGAGCAGGACTTGAGGAGTTGCAGGCGCAGTGTTCATCGCGGAGACGAGAGCGAGGGTAACAGAGCTGTAACGGAGCTGTCAATCGATTTTTGAAGAGCCGTAGGGGCTTGGAAAACGGGGAGATTTAGTGCTTGACAATTTCGAAGAGGACGCTCTCGATGCGGCGGGGTGGGATGGTGAGAAAGGGGACCGAAAGGGACGAGAGGGTTCTATTTTTGTCGTTGCTGTTTCTGCGGCGCGGCGGAAGGGCGGGGGCCTACGGAGATTATAGTGTGTTTGCGGGCGCGCGCATGCAGACGCTACACTAACGGAAGGAGTTCCTGCGAGATTCCCCGGTCGTCTAATGGTAGGACAGCGGCCTTTGGAGCCGTGAATCGTGGTTCGAATCCATGCCGGGGAGCCACCACCCTGTAGGTCCAGCCGGACCCCCACCCAGGTTGACACGAGCCGTTCCGAACCGGCCCTTTATCCCAAACATTTTGCAGGTAGTTGTCCGCCCGGAGTCTCCGTTTCGAAAGGGAGGTCGCCGGGGTGCAACATGAACCCCCGGGGTCCATGTTGGACGCCACGAATTCTTGTTCGGAATCTCCAAAATCTCCTGTTGACAGGTGCGCGAAGTTGACAGGGGGGGTCGTGGTGGCGGGCCAAGGTGCTCGCTTTTCCGAAAGCAGGAAGCCAGATTCGTGTTAGCAGTAAAGAATGCGGAGAACACGAGGAGGCGGTTCTGAACCCGTCAACTGAAAGTCCTTTGAATGCTGCTCTGCGGCAGTTCGAAGCAGCTGAAGCGAATTTGGAAAAGCTCGAACGACTCTGGAAAGAGTTGAGGAAGATGATCCCCGAAGGCATCTCCTTCGGAAGCGATCCAAAGTATGATGACCGCAGTCGCGCATACTCCGATGTTTTGCGAGCACTTCCGAAAATCGACGGGTGGAAGCCGGAGGCGGAACCGCCCGACCTGAACGATCTCGCGCAAAATCGGCTCGACGCCCGCGAGGTTGATGAGATCAACGCCATCGTCGCGGTCGAGGAATACGTCGAAAAACCCGCGCGCGAGCTCGCGGAGTACAGGTATCGGCTCAACAAAAAGCGTCGGCAGATCATTCGCGATGCACTCGCCGGCGTTGCCGGGAGAATCGACGAAATCCTGCGTATTCTCGGCGTGAAATATGAGGGCGAGGAGCAGCTCAACAAGCACGTCGAAAGCGGAGAGTGGGACGAACTCAAATCCAGCGTCAAGGAGATCGACATGCTCTTGGGTGGGAGCCTTCAGCGGCCTCCTCGCTGGGCCGATCTCGCTCGGCATTTGCGCTTCGGAATGGTAGGTGACCTTTGCGACATTATCAGGTTCGATTGGCCCGAGGTGAAGAGCGGCATCACAAAGCAGCTCTACGATCAGGACGAACCGGTCCCGGTCGAAGTTGAAGATCTCGGTGCGCTTGCGGCCTCCAAACCAACTGGGCCTGTCGCGACTAGGCTCAAGTGGGAAACGCTGAGCGCGGAGCAGTTTGAGCGCCTCATTTTTGCGCTTATCAGCTCCACAAAAGGCTACGAGAATCCCGGATGGCTTATGCATACGAACGCCCCGGATAAAGGGAGAGATCGGTCCGTTACGCGAGTGCTTGAAGACCCATTGGCCGGAGTGTTTTCGCAGCCGTGTCATCATCCAGTGTAAGCACTGGACCTCAAAGAGCGTGACTGGCGCAGACGTCTCCGAATTGAAGGATCAGATGGCCCATTGGGAGCCGCCGAAGGTTGATGTGCTTATCATTGCAACAAGCGGCCGCTTTACAGCAG
>JAJYLS010000384.1 GCA_021787555.1 Acidobacteriota bacterium
GCGCGAAGGCCTGCTCGCCCAAAAAGTGCTCCTGGGCCAGACGAGTGGCTACCGCTTTCACCCTCAACTCGCACGTTTTCGAGCATGCAAGAATCCTGTTGCGGCGATCAGCACGTACCTATGGGGGGTTGCCGACGAGGCCAGGGCGAGAGGCTACGGGTTCGACGCTTCAAAGATCGCGATGAGGAGGCGAGCGGTTTCCATTCAGGTTACCCGGGGCCAACTCGAATTTGAGCGGGAGCACCTGAAGAGAAAACTGCGGCTCCGGGACCGGGAGAGGTTGCACACGCTGATCTCGACGAGGCTCTTACCCCATCCTATGCTGCGGGTGGTCGAGGGCGGCACGGAGGAGTGGGAGGTTATCAGGCGCGGGCGGCCCACCCGACGGTGAAATATTGTTATAAATATATAGAACACAGTTCAGGGAAATGAACAAAGACCGAGCGGTCACGAAGGTCCAGGCCGATCTGCTGGTGATTGGGATGGGGGCGGCGGCGCAGCTTTGCGCGCTCTACGCGCACGATGCGGATCCCGATCTGAAGATCGTCATCGCCACCAAGGCGCTGCGCGGGAAGGGGGGATGCAGCCGGATGGTGCAGGGGGGATTCAACGTGGTGCTGAATCCCGCCGATTCGCACGAAAAACATTTCATGGACACGCTCAAGGGCGGGCAATTCCTGAACGATCAGGAGTTGGCGAAGGTGCTCGTGGAGCAGGCGACGCCGACGATTAAGGAGATGGAGACGAAGTTCGGATGTTTTTTCGACCGCAATCCGGACGGGACGATCCATCAGAAAGCGTTCGCGGGGCAGTCGTTCGACCGCACGGTGCACAAAGGCGACCTGACGGGGATCGAGATCATCAGCCGGCTGACGGAGCAGGTGGCCAAACGGCGCATTCCGGTGCTGGAGGAGTGCCCGGCGGTGGACTTGCTGCTGGACGAGAGCGGGCGGACGGTCACCGGCGCGGTGCTGTTCAATATGCAGCGGGGTGAGTTCGTGGTGGTGGAGGCGGCCGCCACGCTGGTGGCGACGGGCGGCGGTCCGACGCAGTATACGTTCCACGCGCCGGGCCCGGAAAAATCGGCGGACGGGATGGGCATGCTGTACCGCGCGGGCGCGCTGTTCAAGGACATGGAGATGCTCCAGTTCCACCCCACGGGGCTGATCGTGAAGGGCAGCGTGGTGGCGGGGGCGCTGCTCGAGGAGGGACTGAGAGGCGCGGGGGCGTACCTTTATAACGGGGTGGGCGAGCGGTACATGCTGCGCTATGCGCCGGAAGCGGCGGAGCGCGCGACGCGCGACGTGGTGAGCCGCTGCTCGTATCTGGAGATGCAGGCCGGGCGTGCGTGTCCGGAAGGCGGCGTGCACATCGACGCGTCGCATCTCGGGGCGGAATTTGTGCTGAAAAATTTCCCCGGGATGGCGGAGCGCTGCCGGCAATTTCACTACGACCTGGCGCGCGGGCGCGTGCCGGTGGCGCCGTCGGCGCACTTCTTCATGGGCGGGGCGGTCATAAATAAGGACTGCTACACGGTGTTCGAAAAATTGTTCGTAGCGGGCGAGGATGCCGGCGGGGTGCACGGGGCGAACCGACTGGGCGGGAACGGCATCTGCGATTCGTGCGTGTACGGGAGGTTGGCGGGGAAATCCATCGTGGCGTATCTGCGGAACGGGAACCGCACGATCAAAGAGGCGCGGCGCGGGATGGCGGAAGAGATCATCGCGCGGGTGGCGGAGCCGCTCGAGCGCGCGCAGGGAACGAACCCGTTCGAACTGCGGAAGCGGCTGAAGCAGATGAATTGGGACAAGGTCGGGGTGGCGCGGACGGGTAAGGACCTGGGAGAGGCGCTGGAAGAAATCGAGGGGCTGGCGGGCGAGGCGGGGCGGATGAAGGTGACGGGGGGCGCGGTGTACAACATGATGTATACGGCGGCGCTGGATCTGCGCAACCTGCTGGATGTGTCGCGCATGGTGGCGGCGTCGGCGCGGGAGCGCGAGGAAACGCGCGGGGCGCACTTCAGGCAGGATTTCCCGCAGCAGCGGGACGATTACGGACTTTTCAACATTTATTTGCGGCGCGGCGGCGACGGCAAGCCGGCGATGGAGAAAAAGCCGGTAGTGTTCCGGCACAAGTCGCTCCAGGAATGTTTGAGCTACCGCAAGGAGCAGCCCGACCCAAAGGGCGCCCCGGCGCAAGCGAGGGAAGACGAATAACCGTGGCAGACAAGGCGATCGAATACCGCAAGCCGCTGAAGTGGGGCGAACTGGATCCGCACCGGACGGAGAACACGCGAATCGGGATGTGGGCGTGGATGTTCCAGCGGGTGTCGGCGCTGGCGCTGGTGGCGCTGGTGGGGCTGCACCTGGCGCTGACCTACAACCGGCTGATCCAGTTTCTGCTGCTGCTTTCGATCATGTTTCACGCGGCGCTGGGACTGCGGGTGATCCTGCTGGATTTCAGCATTGTGTCGGTGAAGTATCACAAGGCGTTGATCTGGGGGCTCGGGGCGCTGGGGCTCACGGTGACGCTGATCATCTGGTTCTCAATTTACTGAGATGGCCACCAGGAACGTCAGAGTATTTCGCTACGATCCGGCCGAGGGGGCGGATGGGCACTTCCAGAGCTTCACGACGGAGATCGAGAACCCGGCTACGACCACGATTCTGGACGTGCTGCTGCGCATCCAGGAAGAGCAGGATCCGACGCTGGCGTTCCGGTTCGCCTGCCGGGTGAACATGTGCGGGTCGTGCGGGATGGTGATCAACGGGGAAGAGGGGCTGGCGTGCAAGACCAACGTGGCGGAGCTTCCGGAGGGCCAGGAAATCACCATCCGGCCGCTGAATCATTTCCCGGTGATCAAAGACCTGGTGGTGGACCTGAAGCCGTTCTTCGAGAGATACGAGCAGGTGATGCCGTTTTTCGAGCCGAAGCCGGACGGCAACGAGCCGGCGCGGATTCCGCCGGATGCGCGGGAGCGCGTGGACATCGGCGGAGCGACGGAGTGCATCGCGTGCGGCTGCTGCGTTTCGAGCTGCACCATGGCGTACTATCACGACGGCTATGCGGGACCGGCGGCGCTGAACCGCGCGTTCACGCTGCTTGCCGACAGCCGCGACGGGCTGTTCCAGGAGCGGCTGGACCGGGCGCTGGAATCGTGCTACCAGTGCCGGACGGAATTCAACTGCACGGAAGTTTGCCCGAAGGGGATCAGCCCGACGCGGGCGATCAAGTATATCCAGAGGCTGGCGATTACAGCGCCGAAGGCCTCGCCGGTAGTCGAGATCGCAGCGGCGGCGGTGGTGCGCGAGCCACGCGCGCCGATGGACCGCCGGGCGCTGCTTGCCGGATTCCTCGGCGCGGGAGCGGCGGCGGTGCTGGGAGTGGCGGGCGTGGGGATGGTGGCCGGGCCGGCGCTTTCGAAAACCGCGGCGCAGTGGGTGCCGGTGGCGCCGGTCGATCAATTACGGATGGACGATGTCAGTACAGTGCTCATGCACTACCGGATCCGGAGCGGTTTGTACACGGAGGAGGTGAGCGCGCCGGTGCTGGTTTCGCGCACGGCCAACAAACTGGTGTGCTTCAACGCGAGCTGCACGCATCTGGGCTGCGCGGTGAGCTGGGATGGGCACATCGGGCGGTTCCGCTGCGCGTGCCACGGCGGAAATTTCGACCGCAACGGCGCGGTGCTGGCCGGGCCGCCGCCGCGTCCGCTGGACCGCTATCGCTTCAAGGTGGATGGGGGGCAGCTACTGGTGGAGGTGGGCTGAGGTGTGGCGCGAGCGCACGGGCTGGAAGGAATACCTGCGGCCCTTCCTCTATAAAGAGCTGCCCAAGGGCACCGGGTGGCCGGCCACGCTGGGAACGCTGTGCGCGCTGCTGTTCGCGGTGATGGCGGTTTCGGGGCTGGTGCTGGCGATGTATTACAACCCGTCGCCGGACAAAGCGTATCAGTCGATCGACTACATCATGAAGCAGGCGCCCATGGGCGCGATCATGCGCGGGATTCATCACTGGGGCGCGGGGGCGATGGTGCTGGCGGTGTTCGTGCACATGCTGGCGAATTTCTTCGCGGGGACGTATCGCGCGCCGCGCGAGGGCACGTGGATGGCGGGCGTGTTTCTGCTGCTGATCGTGCTGGGGCTGGGGTTCACCGGCTACCTGCTGCCGTGGGACATGAAAGCCTACTGGGCGACGGTGGTGAGCACGAACATTCCGCGGGACGTGCCGGTGATCGGCGAATTCGTGAGCCGGATGATTCGCGGGGGCGAGACGGTTTCGGGCATGACGCTGACGCGATTCTACGCGATTCATATGCTGCTGCTGCCGGGGCTGCTGATCGGGTTCACGCTGGCGCACCTTTATATGGTGCGGATCCACAACCTGGCGGAGCCGGCGCGGAGGCCGGTGGAGGACGCGAAACCGTACCGCTTCTTCCCCGAGCACATGTTCCGCAGCGCGCTGGTGTTCGCGGCGGTGTTCGCGGGGATTCTGGCGCTGGCGGCATTTGTGGCGCCCCCACGCGAGGCGATTGCGGGAACGGTTTCGCCCTCGTACCTGCCGCGGCCCGAGTGGTATTTCATGTGGCTGTTCCAACTGCTGACGTTTTTCCCGGGGCGGTGGGAATCGGCGGGGAGTTTACTGATTCC
>JAJYLS010000385.1 GCA_021787555.1 Acidobacteriota bacterium
CGCTTCAATGCCCCTGCCCACGCTTCGGCATCGGACTTCTTATCGAAAGTTGCGGTTTGCGGCGGGTACCCGCGCCGGCGGACCTGAACATGCCAGACCGGTTTGCCGCCAGGACCCCTTCGCTGTCGGAACGACGCCATGGCACCATCTTTTTCGGGTTCTGATTGTGCCAGGATTGCGCCAAAGTCACGGGCCAGACGCGATGGTTTTTTATAACTCTTTGATTCATTGGTGCCGGTGCGCAGACTCGAACTGCGGACCTATTGATTACAAATCGCCAATCGATGCATGTTCGTATGCTTCCCTGCGCTGAGGTGCATGATCTGAAATGACGTTTCCGGGCATTGAAATGTATCATGCTGCACTGGAGCGCAACCCAATTACAGCAGGGTTACAGCACAGATCGCTTGCACCACCTGTCCGGAACTCGTTCTCGATGAGGGGTGCTGCAGGGCGTTTCTCAGAAAATTTGGCCGACAGGCAAGGCTTCCCATGTCGATCCTGATAGCGATCCTGAAGGAAGATCTTGGGGAAGCGGCGTGTTGTCGTAGGCCGCGTTGCACAGTTGCGCCAACTCCAAAATGTTTGCCATGGTTATTCTTCCTTGTAGTGAATGGGGTGGATGGGTTGGGCCTGCTTGAGTCGCCACACCAGCACTTTATCGGTCCCGCCCATCGCCAGGTAGCGGCTGTCGGCGGAGACGGCGAGGCTTTCGGCGACACCTTTGATTGACTGAAGCAGGTGCTGATGTTGCCCGTCCCAGATGCGGATGTGCCCGCCGAGCGCGCTCTCGATGAGGTACTGGCCGTTCGGGGTGTAGCGCAGGCCGTAGATATGGGTCTCGTTCGGCGTGGTCTCACGGGTGACGAGGGCGCCGGTGCGCGTATCGAAGATGCGCACCGCATCGTCGGGGCCGGGGTTGGCCACCCATGGGCCGGCGGCCAGATGCACGCCATCCGGACTCCAGGCGAGTTGATTCAAACTTAAGAAAGGGCGAGAAAAAGGCGTAAAGCGGCGCACGATCACGTGGCGGGCGACATCGACGATGACGATCCGTGCTTGGAATTCACTCCCAGGAGCGTTGCTGTTTCTCGGTGGAGTGTACATGCCGCCGACAGCCAGGAACCGGCCATCCGGACTGACCGCTAAGGTGGTCATTTGCAACGATGGCGTCGGCAAACCCCAGACCGGCTGCCAGGTCCGGGTGCTATAGGCGATGAGGCTGTCCGTGGTGCTGTACGTATTTCTATTGAACACCGCGAACAGGCGCTTGCCATCCGGACTGAAGGCGATCGATTGGCAGTCGATGCTACCGTGGCGATTCGGATTGCCGTGCGGGTTCGGATTCGCAAGATCGTGCACCACGGCCCCGGTCTCGGGGTTCCAGACCTGGATCACGACCTGAGTCCCCCCCACACCGCCGCAAAGCGCGAGAAAGCGGCCATCGGGACTGAAGCGCAGCGGCTCGGTGACGTACCGATTCCCGGAACCCGGCAGCTTCTTGAGCGTGCGCACGATCCGGCCTGTCCGCCAGTCCCAGATGTGGATCAGAAGATTTTCATACGCCGTCGTTGCAAGAGTGTGTCCGTCGGGGCTTAAGGCGAGACCAACAATATTGCCATCTTCGCGCAGGGAGGCGGCCTCGGTGGCGACGTCATTCGGGTTTTGCCCCTTGAGGCCCAGCCAGCTGAACAGTGAACCCTGGGCGATGAGTGGCAGGGCGCACAGGGCGACTGCCACCAGGATCCGGATGCCTTGCACTATTACGGAACGGCTTTTTGGCTTCATGAGATCCCCCATGTCCTTATGCGACGTTGATCAGGCGAGCTGTGCTGCGCGCTCCTGCGGTTTAGCTTCCGATATTCGCTCGTGCGGGGCGCCGACCGCGCCCAGCGTCCCGGTCCCGAGCCGCACTCCCTCATCGATCTGCAGGTTCTTCGGCAATGCGTGGGCGATGAACAGGATCGTCGCCCGCCCCTTGAGCTGGTTGATCGTGAAGGTGTCGGTCGTATAGGGCGGCGGGAACTGGCGCGGGAAGAGCTCCGGGTCGAAGGGCTTGCGATGGATCGCGCAGAAACTGCCGACGACCCAGAGGAGATCCTCCCGGGTGAGCGCCTGCGCGCGGGGGCCCGGAACATCGCGCGTTCCGAACGTCGAAGGATGGCGTCGCGAAGACGCGCCGCCCAGCCACGAAGGCGTTCAGCGGTGCTGACGGCACTCACGCGCATGCGCGTCGCGCGCTCCACGCGAACAACCGGTCGAGAACGACGGGATGAGCAACCGGGAAAGCGTTAGAACACCGAGCACCCTTGGGCATGGCGGTCCCGGCGGATGAAGCAAGTCGCGCCGGCGCTGCAGCGTCTGCAGCTACGATCCCTCCTTCCCGCGGCACCCATCGGTGTCCGCGTGCACATCTCCTCCATGACCAGCCCCTTCCTTATTTTTTATGTGGAGCCCCTATTTTTTGTCCCGGGGGTTTGCGGCCGCCCGGTCGTTCCGGTCATTATTCTGGCGGACTAATAGTGCGGCAAGGGCGGAGAGAATGTCAATTGGGTTTTCGAAAGTATCGAGTGTTACGATCTACTTTAACGGGACTACATGCCAGACGCGGCAACCCTAGAAGATTGGAACGCCATGATGACGCCCCGGGCCGCACGACTGGCACACGGACCGCTGCCGTCCACGCCCACCTGCCGATAATCCACACGTAACGTGCGCTTTATGAAAGTGCTCTTCGTGCACCAGAATTTTCCCGGCCAGTACCTGCACCTTGCGCGCGCTCTCGGCGCCAGCGGAGCGCACCGGGTCGTCTTCATCACCCAGCGCGAAGCGGCACAGCTGCCGGGCGTTCAGAAGATCGTCTACAAGGCGAAACGGGCGCCGACACGCGGAATGCATCACTACCTGCGCGAGACGGAGGCCGGCGTCCTCAACGCGCAGGAAGTTGCGCGCGCGGCCCTGTCGCTCAAACGATCCGGGTTCGTGCCGGACGTGATGGCCGGACACAACGGCTGGGGGGAGATCTGGTACCTGAAGGATGTGTTCCCGACCACACCACTCCTGGGCTATTTCGAGTTCTTCTACCGTTTTCGCGGTGCAGACGTCGGCTTCGATCCTGCCGCACCCTTACAGTTCGACGACGCCCCACGGGTGCGCACGAAGAACCTCGGTAACCTGCTCGCGCTCGAGACCGTCGATGCCGGCCAATGTCCCACCCTCTGGCAAAGGTCGCTCTATCCGAAGCGCTACCATCCCCTGATTCACGTCGTGCATGAGGGGATTGACACTGTCACCGTCCGCCCGAACCCGGAGGCACACCTTCGCGTTCCTGGTACGGACATCGAACTGAAGGCCGGCGATGAGGTCGTGACCTACGTTGCCCGCAACCTCGAACCCTACCGCGGGTTCCCGAGCTTCATGAAGAGCCTCCCGGCCCTGTTGCGACGTCGCCCGAACGCGCACGTGCTGATCGTCGGCGGCGATGAAACGAGCTACGGGCCACGACTCGCTTCCGGCCTCACGTTCCGGGAAAGCCTCTTGAAGGAGCTCGGCACCGAAATCGATCTGTCACGCGTGCATTTTCTTCGCAAGCTGCCCTATCATACCTTCCTGAGCGTCCTGCAGATCTCGAGCGTCCACGCCTACCTCACCTATCCGCTCGTGCTGTCCTGGTCCATGCTCGAAGCCATGGCAGCGCAGTGCTTGGTTGGTCGCCTCGAACACTGCGCCCGTCACCGAGGTGATTCGAGACGGCGAGAACGGGTTACTCGTCGATCTCTTCGACACCGAACGGATCGCGGAGCGCATGATCGAATGCCTCGAAGATCCCGGGTCATATCGCGCGTTGCGCGTCAACGCCCGCGAGACGATCATACAGCGCTACGATTTGCAGACGCGTTGTCTGCCAGCGCAATACAAACTCCTTCGGGATCTCGCTCGATGAGACCTGGCGTGGCCCGCATGCACCGGACCGCGGTTCGCCGAAGCCACCGCGACACGGTGGCCACCACACTAAATTGCAACATTGCTTCTCACTCCTCTGGGGTTGGGCTTCCATCGCTCGCGTGCGCGGCAAGCCGCATCTTCCCGCCCCTCCACCAAACTACCGGAAACTCCTCACGACCGAAGGATTCCACGGCCCGTGCGCTATAGCCGGGCGCGTGCGCACACGGTTGGGACTTTTTGAGGTCGTGCTGCCCGATACCGAATGCCGACGGCGCTGCTTGGTGCCCCCATTACTGGACTTCGGTGCACGATGTTCGGGACTGGTTTCGAGATTCCGCCAGACCGCACGCCATATCCCTGCATTCGTCCCTGAAGGCCCATACCCCAGAGTGGCTTCCATATTCTGACCACCATTGAAGTTCATTCGCTCTTCGGCACAGGGACAGTTGATCCTGGTGCCTGTCCATTTGTTTGCCGATGACGGCTTGCAGCTCCATAGCGTACGGAGTTGCTAATGGCTTCGAGTGACAGCTTAGGCCGAATTGTACTCCCAGGACATCTAACAGGTATCCAGACCGAGGCCGCCGGTCGAGTGGTGGGATTGGTTAGGGACCGACGAGGCGCTTGCGGTCGACCTCCTATCTTGTAATGACGTTAGAAA
>JAJYLS010000386.1 GCA_021787555.1 Acidobacteriota bacterium
CCCGTCTGAAACGCGTCGATTAGCAGCACCGATCGCGCCGAGCGCATCAGCGCCGCCACCGCCGCATCCTTGCGCGCGCCCTCCGCGCCGTCCGGGCTCACCACCAGCGCCGGCGGGTTCGTCCCCTTGATCCAGATTCCGGGAATGCGGTTGCCCACCCCCTCGCGCCCCAGCAGGATATGCTCGCCGTGAATCTCGCTCAGCACCTCCTTCGGCCATTCCGCCGCCAGCGCCAGGGTCAGCCGCTCACGAGAATCGCCGGTTTGCTCCCGCGCCATCCGCTTCCACTCCTCGAAGAGTTGCTGGAACGTGACGGCATTATCCGGCAGCGTGCGGTCGTGGAGCGCCAGCAGGTTCTGAAGCATCGGCACGTGCACGCCGTGCTCCTTGAATTTCGCCGCATCGTCGATCCCCAGCACGTGCTTGCCGAAAAACGCGTACACCGCCTCGCGGTTCGGCTGGTTGTAATTGTGCGGCGCCACCTGGTGGAACGTGGCCACGTCCTCCGGCTTGCCGTACAGCTCGTAAATCGCGCGCACCGCCGGGAACTCCTCCTGCGGCATGTTGCGCGTCCAGTCGCCGGTCGCCGACGTCATGATCATCGGCCGCGGCGCCATCATCGACGCGATCTCCACGTTGTTGGTCCCCAGCCGCAGGTTCGGCGCGTTCTCGCACAGCGAGCCCCCCTGCATGATGAACGAGACCATGTTGGCCGGCGCGTCGAACCGGATGCGGTCGTCCACCGCTGCCACCATCATGGTTTGCGTCGCGCCCCCCGATGCGCCGGTGGCGCCAACGCGCTTCGGGTTCACGTCCGCCAGCGACGAAACAAAATCGATCGCCCGGATCGAGTTCCACAATTGCAGCCCCAGCGGCCCGAACGCCCAGCGCTCCTCCTCCGGTTTATCGCCAAAATCGTGCGGCGTCTGGATGGTGTCGGTATAGCCCACCATGTCGTAGGCGAAGACCACGTACCCCTGCCGCGCTAGGCTGATGCACCGCGCCGGCACCGAGGCGATGCTCGTATTTTCCAGCCGGCCGTAAGCCCAGTGGCCATGCGGCGAGATCACCGCCGGAAATCCGCCGGCCCGAGCGGCTTTGCGCGGCCGGTACAGATTCCCACCCAGATAATACCCCGGCAGCGTTTCCAGTAGCACTTTTTCAGTCGTGTAATCGCGTTGTTCCACGCGCCCGAAAATCTGCGGGTGCAGATCGTTTTTCGGAAACATCGGATAAAGCCCGGCGGCCGAAAGGATCTGCCGCCGCAGCGCGGCCTTGTGCGCCTCCCATTCCGCGAGGCTCCGAAAAGTTCGCGCGTGGAAGTGCGTGTCGGTATTCGGAATATCGATATTGCGCGCGTCCTGCGCCGGAATCTGGCCATACACCGCGAGTGCCGCCGCCAGGACGCCGATGGAAAAACGCATGGTTCCAGATTACCGCTTGCCGAACTCGGCTTCGAACCCCGCGATCTTCTCCAGCCGCCGCCGGTGCCGCTCCAGCCCGGAGAAGCGCGCGTTGACGTAATCGCGCACCAGGTCGATCGCCAGTTCCGGCCCCACCACCCGCGCGCCAATGCACAGTACGTTCACGTCGTCGTCTCCCACGCACTGCCGCGCGGAAAAGCTGTCGTGGCACGTGGCCGCGCGGATGCCCCGGAATTTGTTGGCGGCTACCGAAACTCCCGCCCCGCTCCCGCACACCAGCACCGCGCGGTCGGCGCGTCCCGCGACGATCGCCTCCGCCACCGCCCGCGCGTAATCCGGATAATCGTCCAGCGGATTGGTGCCGTCCCCGCCCAGGTCCAGCGCCTCGTATCCCAACTTTTCGATCTCGCCGATGATCCGCGCCTTCAGCGGAAACCCGGCGTGATCGGCCGCCACCGCGATTCTCATCGAAAACGATGATACCGCTCCTGCGCGCTCTACGGTAGAACGGTGATCCAACTCGATTGGCAGCCGCGCGGCGTGATGTAATGGCCGTGGCGCGAGGGGAGCACAAACGTGCCTCCCACCGAAAGGCTGCCCTTGGATTCGATCCGCTCGACCGATTCCCAGCACCGTGTGGCCTTCTTCGGGCTGACGATCTGGCGCCCGTGGTCCACAACCAATCGCGGTGTGTCGAACTCGATCGAGACCAGAAAATAGTCCCGCCTT
This sequence comes from Acidobacteriota bacterium, assembly GCA_021787555.1. Lineage (GTDB taxonomy): Bacteria > Acidobacteriota > Terriglobia > Bryobacterales > Bryobacteraceae > JAJYLS01. The sequence goes on from JAJYLS010000386.1 coordinate 2,154, forward strand.
TCCAGGTGATGCTCCATATGCACGATGCGGCCCTCCACATGCGTCCCAGCGGGAAGCAGCACGCGTTTCGAAACGGGATCGATCACGTTTCGGGCGACCCGCGCGTCGATGCGGTCGCCGGCAGCGGCACGATCGGTATCGATTTGCGTTTCAAAAGTGAGTAGCACGCGAAGACCGGGAGCCAGCGCGCGCGTCTGCGCGGGCGGCGCGCCCGTTGCGGCGGGCGCTTGGGCCGGCGCTTCGTTGAAGTGCACCACGGATTCGCCGCGAAATTCATGGCACGCGGAATAAACCGTGGTGCTCTCGGAGTCGTCGCCATATTTGCCCAGCACGCGCATCGCGCTCTGGCGCGGAATCATGTACTCGCCCTTCCCCACCTGGAGCGTTTGAAAGTCCACCACGGTCGTGCCCTCGCAGGCTTGTGTTTCCGGCGGCAACCCGGCCGTGCGGACCTCCAGCCGCGCCAGCTTGTCGGAGGCCGGATCGATCCAGAAGCGGCCCTCATAAGGAACGATCTGGACGATGGAGGCAAAGTTGCCTTGGGCGACCCCGACCTTGTAATGGCTGGCGGAAGCGGGCACGCGAAAACGGTACGACAGCAGACCCCGGCCACCGATGGTATCCTTTCCCCGATAGTCGAACGTGGTGGCGCTGCCGTCGAAGATATCGATGAGAAACGGGCCGAACGGTCCGGTGCCGATCGGGCCGCCGCCCGCGAATTCTTCGATTTTCTCCGAATCGATGCGCGCCGCGCCGGGCCACGAGAAGATCTCGTAGCCGTCTTTGGCCACCTCCACATCGAAGCGCAAGCGGTCGGTCGCGGTGGTCTTCGTCCTCGTGCGGCCCAGATTGTCCGCTGCGATGATGTCATCGCAGGTGCGGCCCACTGCACGCGTCTCCTTCAGATAGGTACGGTTCACCGTGGCGGAGCAGGTGTAGCGGGGTAGTCGCGCGATGGCGTTGCGAATCAGTTCGCGGCAGCGCGCCAGCGCGCCGGAGGCATCCGATTGAGGCGCCTGATCGGCCGGCGGCGGGGGCCTGGGTGGAAGCGTGGGTACCGCCGGCAGATTGGCTTCGGCGAGCGGTACCATAACCGAGCCGGCCAGCAGCGCCCGATCGTCGGACACGATCACGCGCATCTTGCGGGCGGCGCCGTCAATCGCGATGTCCGCGGGAAACTGAACGCCCTGCACGAGGGCGGCGTCGCGGTCCTGGGGTGCCAGTTTCAGGCCGACGCGAATGGCATCGCCGCCGGCGACTGTCTTGCGGCCGTCTTCACCGTAGCTGACGAAGTGCACCGAAAGCTGGCTGCGGAAGGATGCGCCGTCCGGAATCAGCAGGATGTCCGCGCCGCTCACGCGTATCTGGAAGTGAAGCACGCCCGGGCCGCGCGAGAATGTCAGCCGAACGCCGATATCGCGCGCATCGCGGACCGCTGCCGTCCATGCATCGACAAACTCGCGTACCGCGATATCGGGGTTTTCGTAGAGAGCCGAGTAGTAGCCGTCCTTGGTGTGCAGGCGGATTCCGCGGCGCGTGCACTTCACTTCGATCTTGTGATAGGGCCGGCCTGAATCCGGCGCGGCGTAAAGGATCAGGTAGCCTTCCTGAGTGTCCGATACGGCCTGGACAATCGTGGGTCCGATCGCATCCTGGAAGCTCCGGCCGCCAATCAGTTCGGCGATGCGGCTGGCCATGAGGCCGGCGGACAGGTCGTCGGCGTCGGCTGACACGTAATACGGAGGCGTTACCTGGACGATGTAGACCGCCACGCCGGCGCGATCCAACGCGGAAAGCATGTCGAGCGCCGTGGCGGTTGCCTCGCGGCCGGCGGGCGACGCGTCGCCGTCGGACGCGGGAAACAGGCTCGGCGGGTTGCCGATCCATACCAGGCTTTTTCGGCCGGGCAGGCGCGCCATTTGTGAGGCGAGGCTTTCCATGGTCGCGTATGCTCCCGCAAGCCGGGCATCGAATGCGCCGATTTCCTTGTACGGCAAGCGCGGAGCGATGAGGCGCAGGGGCTGGAACTGCGGGATTGGGAGCGTGGAAAACGGCCGCGGTGCGGCGGCGGCTTTTTCTTCCGAATCGGGGATAGCGCGCAGCGGCATGAGCACGCCGTTCGGGGCGGTCAGAAGATACAGGTACAGATCTTCGGTGGAGTCGAATTGCTGAAGGGCGCGGATGGTCTCGTCCCACTGCACCTTCTGGACGGATCGATCGAGCAGGTCGAGGAGCACGACCATGGCGGCCCGTGGGGCGGCTGTGCGATTGGAGAATTCGCCGGGGGCCAGGGGCGCGGCATCGAAGGGCTCGCGGCTTTCCAGATTGTGAAAGAAGACGACCCGCTGCGGCTTGCCGTCGTCCAGAACGCGAACCTCGTTGGTGCTCAGGTCGGTCACCGGCCGGCCGGTGGCGTCAGCAGCATCGAGGTAGAGCCGAACCAGCGTGAGATC
>JAJYLS010000052.1:0-1139 GCA_021787555.1 Acidobacteriota bacterium
AAAATAAGACATGTCTCTTAAGGAGGGTTCCAAATGGCTCGATCTACCCGCCGCGATTTCCTCAAAACCACCGCGGGCGCGGCTGTCTGGTCCGGCTTTGGCGGCGCTACGGCGCTGGCCAAACACGGTAAGCGTACCGCAACCGACTGGGTAACGCTCGGCAAATCCAAGGTCAAGGTGACACGCCTGGCGCTCGGTACGGGCACTTTCGGTGGCCGCGTCCAGAGGGACCTCAGCCAGGAGGACTTCACCCGGCTGGTCCGCCATGCCTACGACCACGGCATCCGGTTCTTTGAGACTGCCGAGGCCTACCGCGAGATGCCGGAGAGGCTAGCCGCCGCGCTCAAGGGTCTTCCGCGCGACAGCTACCGGCTCATGACCAAGTTCGAAATCAACCGGCCGGGCGATGCCTCGGCGAGGATCGACCAGTTTCGGCGGCAGCTCAATACCGAATACATCGATATCCTGCTGTTGCACTGCGTCCGGAAGCCGACCTGGCCCTCGGATACGGCGAAGCTGCAAGACGAGTTCTCCGAAGCCCAGCACAAGAAGATCATCATGGCGCACGGCGCTTCGGTGCACGGCTTGCAGGCCCTGCGCGCGTTCCCCGGGACCAAGTGGCTGGAGGTCTCCATGATCCGGATGAACCAGAACGGCACCCGGATGGACACCGAATCGATGCGCGATAGTCAGGAGCCGGGGAACGTGGACGAAGTGGTGGCCAATGCCCGGAAGGTGCATCAGCAGGGGTCCGGCGTGATCAGCATGAAGCTGGTGGGCGAGGGCCGTTTCACGCGCCCCGAAGACCGCGATGCGGCCATCAAGTTCGCTTTCAACGCGGTGCCGGTGGACTGCGTCACCATCGGCTTCAAGAACACACAGGAAATCGATGAGGCCATCGACCGGTTCCAGCGCGTGCTGAACGCCTAAGGAGGTTGGGCGCGCCAGGATCGCGGCTCGCTTCTGGGCTCACTGCGCGGCTCGCTTCGCGGGGTGGCGCCGATGAATGGCGGGGGAAAGTCCATGACCCACGGGAACGGATAGTCCCAACAGCACGCAGCCGGGCAGCAATATCCGGTCCACCAGTCGTAACTCCAGTAATAATCCCAGGCGAAAGACCACGGCCAGCCGAAGCAAAA
>JAJYLS010000052.1:1149-22849 GCA_021787555.1 Acidobacteriota bacterium
CTCCGGTCCAAAAGGCGCGCTACGGCAGCCACGGGCAATAGCGCGCGTAAGGAACCGGCCAGCGCCGGATGGGCCGGAGTGGGCCTTGAGCCGCGGCGACAGCCAAAACGAGGCTGCCGATGATCCACGCGCGGAGTACCTTTCTCATGCCACTAATGCTATCGGCGGAAATCGCCGTAGCTTTAGGTTACTTCAGCAGGACGGAAGATTTTCCGGCAAAGTCCAGCACCCAGTTGGGGAAGATGCCCAGAAACAGAGTGCCAATCGCGGGCACGATCAAGGCCAGCCGCAGGCCGGGAGAAAGCGGCTCGACGGCTTCGGTGGCTTCGGCCGGCTCGCGCATGTACATCATCACCAGGATCCGCAGGTAGTAATATGCCGCGACGGCGCTGTTGAGCAGGCCCAGCACCGTGAGCCAGACCAGGTGCGATTCGAGCGCCGCCTTGAAAATATAGAACTTGCCGAAAAAGCCGCCGGTCAGCGGCACGCCGATCAACGAGAGCAGGAAGATGGAGAACATGGCGGCGGCGAGCGGCTGTTTCTGCGCCAAGCCCGAAAAATCCTCGATGTTCTGGTAGCGTTCGCCCTTGCCGGAGAGATGGCTCACCACGGCGAACGCGCCGATGTTCATGAAGGCGTAGGCCGCGAGATAGAACATGGCGGCGGCGGTTCCGACCTCCGAGCGCGCGGTGAGCGCCACCAGGACGTATCCGGCGTGGGCGATCGAGCTGTAGGCCAGCATGCGCTTGATGTTGGACTGTTGCAGCGCGGCGAAATTGCCGATGGTCATGGAGAGCAGCGCCGAGGCCCACACCAGCGGCTCCCAGCCATGGCCGATGGGGGCGAAGGCGGTGGTGAAGATGCGCAGAAAGACGGCGAACGCCGCGGCTTTCGGCCCGGCCGAAAGGAACGCCGAAATGGGAGTGGGAGCACCCTGGTAGACGTCCGGCGTCCAGACCTGGAAGGGCGCGGCGGATACTTTGAACCCCAAGCCCACAAACATGAGCGCGGCGGCCACGCCGACGAATACCAGCGACGGCGCGCCCGGGCCGGAAAGCACCACGTTCACGCCAGCGAGATTGATCGTTCCGGTGGAACCGTAAATCAGCGCCACGCCATAGAGGAAGAACGCAGTGGCGAACGAGCCGAGCAGGAAGTATTTCAACGAGGCTTCGTTGGCGCGCTTGTCTTCGCGCAGGTAGCCGGCCAGGATATAGCTCGAAATCGAGGAGATCTCGAGGCCGATGAAGACCATGATGAGGTCGTTGGCGGCGACCATGAGGCACTGGCCGGCAACGGAAAAGAGCAGCAGCGCGTGGTATTCGCTGGTTTCGGCGCCCTGGCGCGCGAGGAACCGGTACGAGGGCAGGATGGTCAGGATGCCGGCGACGATCACCAGCACGCCGAAGAAGGTGGCGAAGCCGTCCACCATCAGCATGCCGCCGAAGGCCGGACCTCCGTTCAGATAGGCGTAGATGGCGCCGCCGAGCGCACCGGCGAGGGCCAGAATGCTCAGATGGCCGAAGGCGTTCGAACTGCGGCGGTGCAGGAGGGGATCGAGGATCATGAGCAGCGTGCCCATGACCGCGAGGATGATCTCGGGGAGGAAGCGGATCACGTCGGAGGCGGTGGCGAAGTTACCGGGCATTCGACGCCTCCAGGGAAACAGGGGTTAGGGGATGGGGGTTGGGGGCTGGGGACTGGACACGGAGGGATACGTTTACTTGAGATTGTTCGAGCACGCGGGCATTGCTGCGGGTCACCGGCGGCAGGAAGCTTTGGGAATAGACGCCCATCCACACCATCATCAGGATCAGCGGAACCACCGCGGCCCATTCGCGCAAATGCAGATCCGGCAGGTGAACGCGCACTTCCTCCCTCACCACGCCGTAGAAGACGCGCTGGTAGAGCCACAGCATGTAGCAGGCGGAAAGGATCACCCCGATGGCCGCAAAGATCGCCCACTGCCAGTGCGCGATGGCGGCGCCCTGAAGCACCAGGAATTCGCCCACGAAATTATTCAACAGCGGCAGGCCGATGCTGGCCAGGGTGGTAATCAGGAAAGCGGTCGAGAGCCACGGCGCGGCGGTGGCCACGCCGCCGAAATCGGTGATAGCGAGGGAATGGCGGCGCTCGTAAAGGAGACCGACCAGCACGAAGAGCGCGCCGGTCGAGATGCCGTGGTTGAGCATCTGGTAGACCGCACCGTCCAGCCCAAGCAGCGTGAACGAGAAAATGCCCAGCACGACGAAACCGAGGTGGCTCACCGAAGAGTACGCCACCAGTTTCTTCATGTTCGGCTGGACCATGGCCACCAGCGCGCCATAGATGATTCCGATAATTGCCAGCACCACGATCCACGGGGCGCACGCGCGCGCGGCGCTGGGAAACAGCGGCAGGCAGAAGTGCAGGATTCCGTAGCAGCCCATCTTCAGCATGACGGACGCCAGCATCACCGAGCCTGCCGTGGGAGCTTCCACGTGGGCGTCGGGCAGCCAGGTGTGCAGCGGGAAGATCGGCACCTTGATGGCGAACGCGCCGAAGAAGGCCAGGAAGAGCCACAACTGCTCGGTCGGGCCGAAGATCAGGCGGCCGCTGGCGAGCATATCGAGGATCGCCGGATAGCTGAAGGTCGCGGTGCGGTTGTAGATGTAGATGATGGCCGCCAGCATCAGCACCGAGCCGGCCATGGTATAGAGGAAGAACTTTACGGCGGCGTAGATGCGCCGCTCGTGGCCCCAGATGCCGATCAGGAAATACATGGGCACCAGGCTGACTTCCCAGAACACGTAGAAGAGGAACAGGTCCTGGGCCAGGAACACGCCGATGAGCCCGAATTCCAGCAGCAGCAGGAAAGCGTAAAATTCCTTCACGCGGTTCTGGATGGCACGCCAGGAAATCAGCACGCAGATGGGCGTCAGCAGCGTCGAGAGCAGCACCAGCCACAGGCTGATGCCGTTGGCCGAGATGGCGAAGTGAATATTGGGCGTGGTGATCCAGGGCCAGTCGATGGCGAACTGCTCGCCGTTCGAGCCGCGGTCGAACCAGAAGAGCAGGCCGAGCGAAGCGAGAAAGGTCACGACCGAAACGATCATGGCCCAAACGCGGCTGCCACCGGCAGAAGAGCGCGGAATCGCGAGCGCAATCAAAAAGCCGAGGAGCGGCAGGAAGAGGACGGCAACCAGCAGGTTCATCGCATGCCTCCCGCGATTCCCATCGCCACGATCACCAGCACCGAGCCGAACAGCACCCAGGTGGCATAACTGCGCAGATTGCCGGACTGTATGAGCCGCAGCACGCCGCCGATGCCTTGGGCGCGCGCGCCCACGCCGTTCACGATGCCGTCGATCACGCCGGCATCCATACCCTTCCAGAGCACCGCGCGCGAGCCGGAAACCAGCGGGTCGACCACCGCCGCACCGTAGATCTCGTCCACGAAGAACTTGTTGTAGACCAGCGTGTAGAGGCCGCGCACGTTATCGGCGAACGCCCCGGCCAGCCCGGGCCGCGCCACGTACATCAGGTACGCCAGCAAAATGCCGACCAGGCCCACCACCACCGAGATGGCCACCAATACGAAATCTTCTTCCGGCGCCACGACCGTCGGAAAGAATTTGCCGAGATAGGTGGGCACCGGGATGAAGCCGCCAAACAGCGAAAGCGCTGCGAGGATGACCAGCGGCACCAGCATCACGGGCGGCGATTCATGGATATGGTGTTCCTGCCCGCGGTACCCGCCGAAGAACGCCAGGAACATGGCGCGGAAAACATAGAAGGCGGTCATGCCGGCGGTGATGACGCCCAGCCAGAAAATCCACGGAGCGTGATGGTGCGCGGCGATGAGAATCGCATCCTTGCTGAAAAAGCCGGAAAAAGGCGGCACGCCGGAGATCGCCACGGCGGCGCACATCATGGTCCAGAAGGTCCACGGGATCTTCTTCCGCAGGCCGCCCATGTTGCGCAAGTCCTGCTCGCCGGAGAGCGCGTGGATCACCGAGCCGGAGCCGAGGAAAAGCAGCCCTTTGAAGAAGGCGTGGGTCATGAGGTGGAAGATGCCGGCGGAAAATGCGCCGCAGCCCACGCCCACGAACATGTAGCCGAGTTGCGAAACCGTGGAGTAAGCGAAAACCTTCTTGATGTCGTTCTGCGCCAGGCCGATGGTGGCGGCGAAGAAGGCGGTCAGCACGCCGATGATGGCGATCACGTCCAGAGCGATCGGCGCGTGAATGTAAATGGGCCACGACCGCGCCGTCATGTAGACGCCCGCGGTGACCATGGTGGCCGCGTGGATGAGCGCCGAGACGGGCGTCGGGCCGGCCATGGCGTCCGGTAGCCAGACGTAGAGCGGAAGCTGTGCCGATTTGCCGCACGCACCCAGCATGAGCAGCAGGCCGATGGTGGTAAGCACCGCTCCGGAAGCGCCCCCCGCCTGGTGGAACACCGTGGCGAAATCGAGCGAGCCGAAATGCTTCACCATGTAAAACATGGCCAGCGAAAACCCGAAATCGCCGATGCGGTTGACGATGAACGCCTTGTTCCCGGCGTCGGTGGCGAACTTCTTATCGAAATAAAAGCCGATCAGCAGGTAGCTGCACAGCCCCACGCCTTCCCATCCGATGAACAGCACCAGGTAGTTCGCCGCCAGCACCAGCACCAGCATGAAGAACATGAACAGGTTGAGGTAGGCGAAGAAACGGTAGTAGCCGCCCTCGTGAGCCATGTAGCCGATGGAATAGATGTGGATGACGGAGCCGACGCCGGCCACCACGAACAGCATGACGGCGGTGAGGCGGTCAACGGCGAAATCGAAGTTGACGGTGAACGCGCCGCTCTGGATCCAGGTGAAGTAGTGCTCGGTATGCGCCACGGAGAGGTCGGTCGAGAGCACGACCCTGGCGACCCAGGCGAGCGAGAGGAGCACGCTCGAAATGGCAAAAGCGTTGACCACGCTTTTGGAAAAGCGGCGCCCGAACAGCCCGTTGATCAGGAAGCCGGCGAGCGGAAACAGCGGTATGAGCCAGAGTTGCATCAAGAGCCTTTATTCACCACAGAGCCACAGAGAGCACAGAGGAAGCACAGAGAAGACCGAAAAGAGGATTTTCCTCTGTGCAATCTCTGCGTTCTCTGTGTCTCTGTGGTGAACATGCGTTTTTCAGTTTTTGAGCGAATTGACTTCGTCAATGTTCAGCGTGGACCGGTTCTTGAAGACCGTGAGGATGATTGCCAGGCCCACGGCGGCTTCGGCGGCCGCCACCACCATTACGAAAAAGGTAAACAGGTGGCCGTTCACCTGCTTGAGCTGATAGGAGAAGGTCACGAAGCTCAGGTTGACGGCGTTGAGCATCAGCTCGATCGACATGAACACCGTAATAATGTTGCGCCGGAACAAAAAGCCGGCCACGCCGAGGGCGAACAGCACCGCGCTCAGCATCAGGAACCAGTAAACGGGGACTGCACTCATCATTGTCTTTAGTCGATTTCCTTTCGCGCCAGGACGATCGCGCCCAGGATGGCGATCAGAATCAGGATGGAGGTCACCTCGAAGGGCAGCAGATAGGTGGTGAACAGCGCTTGTCCGATCGCGCGGGGGGTGCCGCCGGTGAATCCCCCGAACTGCACACGCGCGGTGGGCGGATAGATGCGCTCGACGAACCAGGCGACCAGGCCGAGGAACGAGATCAGCAATGGAATGCCCAGAAGCTGCACCATCAAGGACCGACCGCGGCGCACCTCGGCGCCGGCGTTCAGCAGCATGATCACGAAGACGAACAGCACCATCACCGCGCCGGCGTAGACGATCACCTGCGCCGCGGCGATGAACTCGGCGCCCAGCAGCAGGTACAGGATGGCGAGCGAGCCCATGACGCCGATCAGCGAGACGGCGCTCGAGATGGGATGCGTCTGCACCACCACGTTAATGGCGCAAACCACAGCGACGATCGCGAAGATCAAAAAAAGTATTACGTCCATTATCCAACCAAGGCGACCAGAAACGCGGTCACCAGCAGATTCAATACCGCCACGGGGAAGAGAAACTTCCACGTGAAGCCCATCAATTGGTCATAGCGAAAGCGCGGCAGCGTGCCGCGGACCCACATGAACGCGAACAGGATGGCGCCGGTCTTGGCGCAGAACCAGAACAGCGGCAGCAGCCAGCTTTGCAGGATGGCCAACTGGAAAATCGCCGCGATGCCGAAGAAGACGATGCCGAACACCGGCAGCGTGAGCCGGTCGCGGCGCCGCGCCGGATGCAGGCCGTGGTAGAGCGCCAGCACGCCGGCCAGCGCGAAAATGGCCGTCGGCACCCAGTTCGAGCCGTACTCCGCGGGCCACGGAGCGCTCCATCCGCCCAGGAACAGCAGCGTCGCCATGCAGCTCACCGTGATCATGTTGGCATACTCGGCCATGAAGAACGAGGCGAACTTCATGCTGCTGTATTCGGTGTGGAAGCCGGCCACGAGTTCGTTCTCGGCCTCGGGCAGATCGAACGGCACGCGATTCGTCTCGGCGAACGCGGCAATTAAGAAAATGATGAAGCTGAAAATCTGCGGGAACGGCCCGCGAAAAACATTCCAGTGCCAGATGGCGCCCGCCTGCGTGCCCACCAGATGCCGCAGGCTGAGCGTATTCGAAAGCAGCAGCGGCGCCGCGATGGCCAGCGACAGCGGCAGCTCGTAGCTGATCATCTGGGCCGAACTGCGCAAGCCGCCGAGCAGCGCGTACTTATTGTTCGAAGCCCAGCCGCCCAGCGCGATGCCATACACGCCCATGGAGGAAACCGCCAGCACGAAGAGCACGCCGATGTTCAGATCGGTGAGCTGCATCCAGGTGCGGTGGCCGGCCACGTCGATGGTGGGACCGAAGGGAATCACCGAAATGGAAAGCAGCGCCATGGTGATGGCGAGGAACGGCGCGAGGAGATAGAGCGGCTTGTTGACGTAGGAAGGCACCAGGTCTTCCTTGGTGATCAGCTTGATCACGTCCGCCAGCGGCTGCAACAGGCCGTGCGGGCCGACCCGGTACGGCCCGGGGCGCACCTGGATGTGGGCGATAACCTTGCGCTCCACCCATTGCAGGTAAGCCAGGGTGGTCATGAGCACGGCGAAAACGATGGCCGCCTTGATGACGGTGATGACGAAGAACGAACCCATTTATTTACCGTTCAACCGTTTCTCCAGCACGGAATTCAGCACCTTGGAATAACGGGCCAGGGTTCCGGAATCGAACAGGCCGTTGCGATCCGAGCGCACCAGTTCGGGACGGCTCCCGTTAGTTGGAGCCGGGCAGGCCAGAAGGCCTGCCCCACTCGTCTGCGCGGCGCCGCCCGAAGCGATCACCGGCAGCGGAACATCGTAGCCGGGGATGGTTTTGCGAATCTCCTCGAGAACTATATCCGGCGACCACGGGCCGAGTTCGGCCGCCGCGCCCATTTCGCGCGCGATGAATCCCATGATTTCGAGGTCCGGCTTGGCGCCCATGGTGTTGACCGCGCGCTTCAGGCGCTGCACTTCGCCGGTGACGTTGGTGGCCGTGCCGTTCTTCTCGTAGGCGCAGGCGGCGGGCAGAACCACGTCGGCCCGCTGCGCGGTTTCGGCAAGGAAGAGGTCCTGCACGACCATAAATCCGGCTTTGCTGGCCGCGCCGTTCTTCAGCGGATTCGCGCCGACCACCCAGAGCACGTCGAGAGGCGCCGCGAGCATCTCGGGGATGTGCATCCCGCCCTCACCGGGGACGAGGCCCATGTCCAGCGCGCCGCGCGAGTTGGAATAATCTACCAGGCAGATGTATTTCACCGGGATGCCGAGCGAGCCGCCGAATTCCACCAGGCGGCGGACGTCATCGCCTTTAAAATCGTCGTTGAAGACGATGACGAGCTCCGGCTCGGCTTTGAGTTTCTCGCGCAACGATTGGTAGTCGAAGCTGCGGATCGAGACCGCGGCGTATTTGTCTTCGCGGACAGGCTTCCCGGTCGCGACGTAAATGTGGGCCTGGTGATGCCGGTAATTGGCGCGGACCTGGAACGCGAGCAGCGGGTGCTCCAGCGAAAGGTCCGAGCCGAGCACCAGCACGGCCTTTTTGGTATAGAGGTCGGCGACGGTGGCGAGGTTCGAGGTGCTGGCTAGCAGCGCCCCCACGTCGCCCGTGCGGTGGTGATCGATGTTTTCCGTCTTGAGTAGCTTGCGCGCGAATTTCTGAAGATAGAAATTCTCTTCGTTCGAGGTGTGGTTCGACCCGATCACGCCGAAGCTGCCGGCCTCCGCAACCGTCTGGTTGAACTTGTCCGCCACCAACTTGAGCGCCTCGCTCCAGGCCACCTCTTCGAGCTTGCCGTTCTTGCGCACCAGCGGCGCCTGCAAGCGCTCGGGATGGTCATAGAAGTCGAACGCGTAGCGGCCCTTGATGCACAGGAATTCGCCGTTGATGCCGGAGCGGTCGCGGTTGTTGCCGCGAATGATGCGGTCGTTGCGGGTGCCCAGCGTGGTGCGGCAGCCGTCGGCGCAGTGGGTGCAGATGGCGCCCACGTGGGTCATCTCCCACGGGCGCGTGTGGTAGCGGTAGATGCCACTGGTGAGCGCGCCCACCGGGCAGATATCGATGCAGGCGCCGCACTCGTCGCACTCGAGGTGCTCGCCTTTGTTGGGTGCGATCTCGGAAACCACGCCGCGGTTGATCACCCCCAGCGCGGTGACTCCCATGCCCTCGTTGCAGACGCGCACGCAGCGGAAGCACAAGATGCAGCGCGGGGCATCGTAAAACACCACCGGCGAATATTGTTTTTCCGGGACGTGGACCTTCTCTTCCGTGAAACGGCTCTCGCCCGCGCCGTAGCGGAAGGCCATGTCCTGCAATTCGCATTCGCCGCCTTTGTCGCACACCGGGCAATCCAGCGGATGGTTCGTCAGCAGGAATTCCAGCATGCCCTTGCGCGCCTGCTTCACCTGGGGCGTTTCGGTGCGCACCACCATGCCCTCGCCCACCGGCAGCGTGCACGCCGTCATGAGCTTGGGCATCTTCTCCACTTCCACCAGGCACATGCGGCAGGCGGCCTGAAGGGTGAGGCCCTCGTAATAACAGAAGGCGGGGATGCCGATGCCGGCGGCCTTGGCGGCATCGATCACCAGCGTTCCGGGCGCTACCTGCACCTCGCGGCCGTCGATCGTCAGTTTGACCAGGTCTGCCATTTAAACCGCTACCAGCCGCTCCGCGTGCTCGTACGGGCACGGCTTGCCATCAAGATGGGCTTCGAATTCATTCCGGAATTTCTGGACGAAGGAAATAATCGGCATGGCCGCGGCGTCTCCCAGCGGGCAGAACGTCCGGCCGAGCATGTTCTTGCCGAGATCGCCGAGCAGGTCGATATCGGCGCGCGTTCCCCCGCCCGAGTGGAACCGCTGGAGGACCTTGCGAATCCACGTAGTGCCTTCGCGGCAGGGAATGCACCAGCCGCAGCTCTCGTGCGCGTAGAAGCGCATGATGCGCAGCACCGCCTTCACCATGCAGGTGTCTTCGTCCATGATGATCACGCCGCCCGAGCCGAGCATGGTCTTGCGCTGCGCCATGGAATCGTAATCCATGGTGGCGCCTTCCAATTCCTCCGCCGTCAGCACCGGGCAGGACGAGCCGCCGGGGATGAAGGCCTTCAATTTCTTGCCGTTGCGGATGCCGCCGCCCACTTCCTCGATCATCTGCTTCACCGGGAAGCCCAGCCGCAATTCGTAGACGCCCGGCTTGTTGACGTGCCCGGTGAGGCAGGTGAGCTTGGTGCCGCCGGCCTTGGGCACGCCGAGACTGGCGAACGCCGCGCCGCCATCGCGAATAATCGCCGGCACCGCCGAATAGGTCTCGACATTGTTCAGCACGGTGGGGCATTGGAACGCGCCCGCCACCGCCGGAAACGGCGGCCGGATGCGCGGCACACCGCGCTTGCCTTCGAGCGATTCCAGCAGCGCTGATTCCTCGCCGCACTCGTAAGCCCCGGCGCCAGTGTGGGTGTAGAGGTCGAAATCGAACCCCGTGCCCTGGATGTTCTTCCCCAGCCATCCGCCGGCGTACGCTTCCGCGATGGCCTTGTCCAGAATTTCGATGAGATACCGGTATTCGCCGCGCACGTAGATGTAGCCGCCGTGCGAATCCACCGCGAGGCCGGCGATCAGCGCGCCCTCGATCAACTGGTGCGGGTCGTTCTCCATCAGCAGCCGGTCTTTGCACGTGCCCGGTTCGCTCTCATCCGCGTTCACCACGATGTACTTGGGTTTGGGCGACGTGCGCGGCACGAAGCTCCACTTCATGCCCGTGGGGAATCCCGCGCCGCCGCGCCCGCGCAGATTGGAGATTTTGACCTCTTCGATGATCTCTTCCGGCTTCATCTTCGCGGCTTTCAGGAACGCCTGATAGCCCTCAGTGGCGAGATAGGTTTCGAGCGAAGCCGAATTCGGCAGTCCGAAGCGGCGCGTCAGCACCTTGGTTTCGAGCGGGCTGGGTTCGTTGTAGAGCATGGCTATGAATTCACCACAGAGGCACGGAGAAACGGAGGCTACACAGAGAAAAACAGTTCTGGTTTTCTCTGTGCTTCCTCTGCGTACTCTGTGGCTCTGTGGTGAACATGTTTACTGCTTCTTTCTCAATCCTTCCAAAAGCTGGTCCAGTTTTTCGGGCGTCATGGAGTGGTGGAAATCGTAATTCACCTGGATGGCCGGCGCCCACGAGCACGCGCCCATGCACTCCACCTCTTCAATCGAGATCTGCCCATCCCCGGTGACTTCCTTGTGCCCGATGCCCAGTTTCTTGCAGGCGTGCTCCCAGAGCTTGTCGCCGTCGCGCAACTGGCAACTGATGTTGGTGCAGATCTGGACGTGGTACTTGCCCAGCGGCTTGCGGTGCAGCATCGAGTAGTACGAAAGCACCTCGTTGACCTGCAACGGCGTCACACCCACGCGCCGCGCCACCTCCTCGATCAGCTCATCGGTGACCGAGCCGACCTCGTCCTGCGCATACATCAGCATCGGAATCATGGCCGAGCGCTGCCGGCCCGGCGGATAGCTTTTCAGGAGTTTGTCAAACCTGGCTTCGAGTTCTGGCGAAAAAGTCATCTTCTAGGCGGGAGCTTATCTGTCCGTGTCCCCCAAAACGAAATCCATGCTGCCGATCGAGGCGATCAAATCGGCGATTAAAGTCCCTACGACCATCTTAGAGGTGGCCTGCAAATTTCCGAAACTGGGCGTCCGCATGTGGATGCGGTACGGGTGCGACGTTCCGTCGCTCACCACGTAAAATCCGAGTTCGCCGCGCGGCGATTCGATCACCTGGTATACCTCGCCCTCCGGCACGCGGAAGCCCTCGGTGACGATCTTGAAATGGTAGATCAGGGCCTCCATCTGCGTCTTCATCTTTTCGCGGTCGGGGAGCACCACGTGCGGCGCGTCGGCCTTCCACGGTCCCACCGGCATCCCTTCGAGCGCCTGGTTCACGATCCGCACGCTCTGCCGCATCTCCTCGATGCGCACCTGGTATCGCGCGTAGACGTCGTTCTCCGTCCGCGTGGGCACTTCGAAATCGAACTGATCGTAGCTGGTATAGGGCGCGTCCTTGCGGGCATCGGTTTTCAGCCCCGCGGCGCGCAGCATCGGCCCGGTGACGCCCAGGTCCAGCATGTCCTCCAGCGGAATCGCGCCCACCCCCTGGGTGCGGCCGATCCAGATGGGATTGTTGGTCAGCAGATCTTCGTATTCATCCACCCGGTTGGGGAACACACCGATGAATTTCTTCACCCGCTGCTGCCAGCCGCGCGGCGGCTCCAGCGCCAGGCCGCCGATGCGGAAATAGCTGGTCATCATGCGCTGGCCGGAAAACATCTCGAAAATCCGCAGGATGTCCTCGCGCTCGCGGAAGCAGTACAGGAACACGGACATCGCCCCGATATCCAGCGCGTGCGTGCCCAGCCATACCAGGTGGCTGTTGAGGCGCGTGAGTTCGGTGAGCATCACCCGCATCCACTGCGCTTGCGGCGGGATTTCCAGGCCCAGCAGTTTCTCCACCGCCAGACAGTAGCCCAGGTTGTTCGAGAGCGGCGCCAGGTAATCCACGCGGTCCGTGAGCGTCACCGCCTGCTGGTAGGTCTTGACCTCGAATTCCTTTTCGATCCCGGTGTGCAGGTAGCCGATATCCGGGTCGCACTTCATGATGTTCTCGCCGTCGAGCTCGACTTTGAGGCGCAGCACGCCGTGCGTGGACGGATGCTGCGGCCCCATGTTGAGGACCATGCGGCGCGGCCCGGAGGGCGCCCCGGTCTCGGCCTGTTCGCCCTCGATTTCCGCGGTGAGTTGCCCGGGAATGCCGGTTTCGCTCATACTCTGCTCCCCGTCACCGGATAGTCCTTTCGCAGCGGATGTCCTTCCCACTCGTCCGGCAGCATGATGCGCCGCAGGTCGGGATGCTTCAGGAACCGGATGCCGAACAGGTCGAACACCTCGCGCTCATACCAGTTGGCGCCGCGCCACACCGGGGTGACCGATTCGATCTCCGGCTCCGCGCCCGAAATCCGGCACTTGAGCCGCAGGCGCTGGTTGCGCTCGACCGAATGCAGATGGTACACCACCTCGAACCGCGGCTCGGCCGGATACCGGTCCACCGCCGTAACCGAACTTAAACGCACAAATTTCTGGTCGTACTTGAGGAACCCGCAGACGCTCGCGATTTTCGACGCGGCGATCCACAGGGTCAGTTCGCCACGGTCCAGCTTGCCGCCCTCCAGCGCCTCCGAGTCGAATTCCTCCGCGGCGAGGGCCACGGCTTGGTCGCGCAAATTTTCAGGCAGCATCGATTTGGCTAACGTCTTCGCCTGGAAAGATCCGTTCCGGACCAGTCCAGCGCGCCCTTCTTCCACATGTAGAAGAACCCGGAAAGGATCAGGATCACAAAGACCAGCATCTCCACGAATGCGAACATCTTCAGCTCGCGATACACGACCACCCAGGGATACAAGAAAATCGCCTCGATGTCGAACAGAATGAAGAGCATGGCCACCAGGTAGAACTTCACGCTGAAGCGCTGGCGCGCATCGCCGGTGGGCACGATCCCCGATTCGTATGGCATATCCTTTACCCGGTTGCGCACACGCTTGCCCAGGATGTAGGACGCCGTGAGCAAGCCGCCCGCGAGCCCCATCGCGATGAGTGCCTGAACCAGGACGGGGAAATACAGCTCCGTATACGATGTTGGCATGACAAATACCGCGGAAAAAAAGAGGCCTAAATCTGACTATAATTGGTGGAAAAGAGGAGTGTCAACAGATGCCCATGGAGGTGCTGGTAAACGGGGAGCCGCGCGCGGTCGCGGAAGGCCAAACGGTTCTCAGCCTGTTGCACGATTTGGGCCTGGATCCATCGCGCGTCGCGGTGGAACTGGACCGGCGCATCGTCAAGCAGCCGCAGTGGGAAGGGACGGTTCTCCGGCCGGGGGCTCAGGTGGAGATCGTGCAATTTGTGGGCGGGGGGTAGCCCGCGTCCTCACGCCACCTTGTGCCTGGCGATGAAATCCGGGGCCGGCTCGCTCGACATCCCCGGCGCTTCGGGCGCGAGCACTTCCCCGTTCACCATTTTCTGTTTCCCGCCCGATTCCATGTAGATCGCATTCGGGATGGCGCACAGGATGTTCATGTTCACCGGCCCGCCGCCGTGGCTCGCCAACTCCACGCCGAATCCGTCGGCGATGGCCGCGATCTCCATCCATTCGGTCGGCCCGCCGGCGCGCCGGTTGTCCGGCTGCACCACGTCGGCGCCTTTCTTCAGCAGCAGGTCCATGAAGGCGTGCTTGTTGTATTCGTTCTCGCCGCAGGCGATGCGCATATCCAGGGCCGCGGCCAGCTCTGCGTAGCCTTCGTGGTCGTAGGGCACGATCGGCTCCTCGAACCAGAAGCAGCCAAGCTGCTGGTAGACCCGCCCGCGCCGCAGCGCCTCCACGCGATTGAACGCCTGGTTGGCGTCCACCATGATGCGGATGCCCTTCCCCGCCGTCTGGAACCCGACCTGGATCCGGTCCACATCTTCGTCCAGATCGTACTTTCCCACCTTCACCTTGAACGCGCGGTATCCCGTCTCCAGCGCCTGGTTGATGCTCCGCTTGTATTGCGAATGGTCCTTGTCGTTGGGCCGGTACCAGCCGCACATGGCATACGCCGGCATGCGGTCCCGCACCGCGCCCAGCATCTGGTAGACCGGCAGCCCGGCGGCCTTCCCCAGAATGTCCCACACCGCGATGTCCACCGCCGACATGGCAAACTGCGTCACGCCCTGCACGCCCTGGTATTCGAGCGCCCGCCACAGGTCCGCGCGGATGCGCTTGGGAAATGCCGGGTCCTGCCCGATGAGCACCGGTTTGATCTCCTGCTCCAGGATGGTCTGCACCACGCGCGGCCCTCCGGAGATCATGCCGAAGCTGCTGTAGGCCCAGCCGGTGATGCCGGCATCGGTCTTCAGCCGTAGCACCACGCCGCCGCCCTCGCCGCCGAAATCGTGGATGGCGTCGCTGTAGGGCGCCGCGGGGACGCGCAGCAAATCGGTCTCGAGGCCGGTGATCTTCATCTGTTTCCGGGCCTCGGCCGCCTGCATCAATCCGCGGCTCAGGGGTGCAGCCGCGGCCATCGTCAGAACGCCTCGCCGCGTGATGGTAGCCATGGGTAGCAGTTTAGCGCGGTGTGGCCGGGGAGCGTGCGCCGCCTGTTATCCTAAACGTCTGATGCAAGCGGGTGCACGACGCGTGGTGGTGGCGATCGATGGGCCGGCGGGCGCGGGCAAGAGCACCATTGCCCGGCGCGTGGCCCAGCGGCTGGGATTCACCTATATCGATACCGGCGCGATGTATCGCGCGGTGGCGCTGTGGGCGCTGCGGCAAGGCGTGGATTCGAGCGACCATCACCGGACCGAGCAGCTTGCCATGGCGGCGGAGATCGAGCTCGCGCCTGGGCGCATCTGCCTGAACGGCGAGGACGTCACCGAGGCCATCCGCACGCCGGAGGTGACCAGCGGCGCGTCCAAAATCGCCGTGATTCCGGGCGTGCGTCGCGCCATGGTGGCCAAGCAGCGGGAGATCGGCGAACGCGCCAGCGTAGTCATGGAAGGGCGGGACATCGGGACGGCGGTGTTTCCCAAGGCCGACGTGAAGATTTATTTGGACGCCGATCCGGCGGAGCGCGTGCGCCGGCGGCTGAAGGAAGAAATTGCCAAAGGCGCGGCCGTTTCCGCGGACGCGGTGGCGCGCGAGATGAAAGAGCGCGACCAGCGCGACAGCACGCGCGCCGACGCGCCCCTGGCACAGGCGCCGGATGCGGTTTACGTGGATTCCACCGGATTGAACGTGGACGAGGTCGAGGAAGCGGTGCTGAAGATCGTGCGGCTGAAGATTACCAACGGAAAGGGATTTCACTGAACCGCGACCGCAAGGGGTTCCTTATGAAAGATCTCCTGGTAATGAAGTTCGGCGGAACGAGCGTAGGCTCGGCGGAGCGCATGCGCATCGCGGCGCGTCTCGCCGCGGAGGAAGCCGCGAAACGGCCGGTGGTGGTAGTCGTATCCGCCATGTCCAAAATCACCGACATCCTCCTGGCTACGATGCGGCACGCCGAAGCGGGCGACCGCGCCGGCATCGAGGCGAACCTCACCGCGCTGCGCGCTCGCCACGACGAAGCCTGCCGCGAACTGCTGCCGGAAGCGCGGCAGCCGGCCGTGCTGGCCAAGATCGCCAGGCTCATCGACGATTTCGAACGCATCGTGAACGGCATGGCGATGCTCGGCGAGCGGCCGCCGCGCTCCATCGATGAAGCCGTGGCTGTAGGCGAGCGGCTCTCGGTGATGCTCGTGGCCGAGCACCTCAATGCCGAGGGCGTCCGGGCGGCGGCGGTGAACGCGCAGGACGTGGTGGTGACCGATGCCGTCTTCGGCAATGCCTCGCCGCTCATGGAGCCCACCCGCGAGAAGGCTCGCGCGCATCTGCTGCCGCTGCTCGGCCAAGGTGTGCTGCCGGTGATCACCGGTTTCAACGGCGCCACGGCGGACGGCCGCCCGACGACGCTGGGCCGCGGCGGCTCGGATTTTTCGGCCTCGATTCTCGCCGCCGCGCTGGACGCCTCCGAGCTGTGGATCTGGACCGACGTGGACGGCATCATGAGCGCCGACCCGCGCCTGGTGCCCGACGCCGACGTGCTGGCGGAAGTGACCTACGCCGAGGCGGCGGAGTTGGCCTACAACGGCGCGAAGGTGCTGCATCCCAAAACGCTGGCGCCGCTGGCGGAGAAAAAAATCCCGGTGTGGAGCAAGAACAGCTTCGCGCCGGAGAAGCCGGGCACGCGCATCGTGCCGGCCATCGCGGTGCAGAACGGCACGCGCGCGGTGACCTCGATGGGCAACGTGGCGATGGTGTCGCTCGAACCGGCCAGCCCGGAGCTGAACGGCGTGCAGGTGATGGCGCGGGCGCTCGACGCGGTGGCGCGGGCGGATGTCGAGGTACTGCTGTTTTCCAGTTCGAGCTACCGGCAGAACTTCTGCTTCCTGGTGCGCCAGGAGGAACTGGAGCGCAGCGTGCGGGCGTTGGAGTCGGCCCTGGCGCTCGAACTGGCGCACAAGTACCTGTATCCGATTGCTGTGGACCGGGATGTCGGCCTGCTGGCCGCGGTGGGTGAAGGCATGCAGGGCAAGCCGGGCCTGGCGGGGCGAATTTTTACCGCCATTTCGCGCGTGAATGTGAACATTATCGCCATAGCGCAGGGCTCCAGCGAACTGACCATCGCGGTCGTGGTGCGCCGCGATGGCCTCGAAAAAGCCGTGCGCGCGGTCCACGCCGAGTGCGGGCTGGGACGGGCGCACGCGGCGGCGCAGCACTAAAATGAAAGCGTGACGCCCGCAGCAACCAGCATTCCCGAAATCCTCGAAAGCTTACATATCGAGCCGCTCAATTCCGGCGCATGCTACGGGGACTGGATCGCCGAGCCCTCGGGCAGCGAACTGGAATCGCTCAACCCCGCCACGGGCGAGCCGCTGGCGCGGGTCAAACAGGCCGGACTGGCGGATTACGCGCTGGTCGTCGAGCGCGCCTCCGAGGCGTTTCTCGACTGGCGGATGGTCCCCGCTCCCAAGCGCGGCGAAATCGTCCGCGAAATCGCCGATGAATTGCGCGCGCACAAGGCGGCACTCGGCGCGCTGGTAGCGCTGGAAAACGGTAAGATCCTCCCGGAAGGCCTGGGCGAAGTACGGGAGATGATCGACATCGCCGATTTCGCCGTGGGCCTCTCGCGCCAGCTTTACGGCCTCACCATGCACAGCGAGCGGCCGGGCCATCGCATGTACGAGCAGTGGCACCCGCTGGGAGTCATTGGCGTGATCAGCGCCTTCAATTTTCCCGTGGCTGTATGGTCGTGGAACGCCATGATCGCCGCGGTCTGCGGGGACTGCGTGCTGTGGCGCCCGTCCTCGGAAGTGCCGCTCGCCGCCATCGCCGTGCAGAAAATCTGCAACCGCGTGACGGACCGGCATGGGCTGAAGGGAGTTTTCAACCTGGTTGTAGGTCCGAGCCGGCCCATCGGCGAATCGCTCATCAACGACCGCCGCATCCCGCTGGTGAGTTTCACCGGTTCCACGGAAGTGGGCCGCCACGTGGCGGAGACGGTGGCACGCCGCCTCGGCCGCACCATTCTGGAACTGGGCGGCAACAACGGCATCGTCGCGATGGATGACGCCAACCTCGACCTGGTCCTGCGCGCGGTGCTGTTTGGCGCCGTCGGCACGGCCGGGCAGCGCTGCACCACTACGCGCCGCCTGTTCTTGCAGCGCGGCATCGCGGCCAAAGTGGCGGAGGCGCTGATTGCGGCCTACCGGCAGGTTAAGATCGGAGATCCCATGGAAGATGGCACGCTGATGGGACCCCTGATCAACCGCCGCGCGGTGGACGACATGATGAACGGCCTCCGCCGCATCCGCGAGCAGGGCGGCGAAATCTTATTCGGCGGCGAGCGCCTGCGCGGCAATTTCGTGCAGCCCACGCTGGTGCGCGCGCGCCCGGAGATGCCGATTCTCAAGGAAGAAATCTTCGCGCCGATTCTCTACCTCATCGAATTCGACACCCTCGACGAAGCCATCCACTGGCACAACGACGTGCCTCAAGGCCTTTCTTCCGCGATGTTCACGACGAACCTTGTATTGGCCGAAACCTTCCTGAGCCACCGCGGCAGCGATTGCGGGATCGCGAACGTCAACCTCGGTACTAGCGGCGCGGAAATCGGCGGCGCCTTCGGCGGCGAGAAGGAGACCGGGGGCGGCCGCGAATCCGGCAGCGACGCCTGGAAAGCCTACATGCGCCGCCAGACGAACACCATCAACTGGTCGGCGCAGTTGCCGCTGGCGCAGGGGATCGAGTTCCTGTAGTCCGGGGTTAACGCCCGGTCGCGAATGCGTAGCAGAGGTTCAGCCCCGGCCCGCCCGCGACGCTTGTGCACAGCTCGTAATCGCCCGGCGTTAACGCTGCCGTGGGCCGTACTTCGAAAATGCCTCCCACGAGGTGCGTCACCTGCACTCCGGGCTCCGGGATCGCCGGAGCACTCTCCGCCTGGTCCCAGTCGCCGGTCCTGTCCAGGCGCAGCCACCGCCGGTCGTGGTGCGAACTCACCGTTACGATGCGCCACCGTGCGCCCGTAGTCGGCTGCCGGAGGTAAAACGTCGGCTGCGCATCCGGAATCCGCACTTCCCCCTGCCCGGCGGGCACCGGCACCGAGTATTCACGCGCACCGTGCATCCACGCCGTATCGGCGTAAAGCGGAGCCCAGAACGTGAAGGAGGACAGCCCATCCCATCCGGAAGCCCCCTTGAAGTACACCCCGGCGGGTTCCGGCAGGCCCGGCACCGCCTGGTTTTCCGCCTGCAAGATCTGGCCGGCCGCCACTGCCGCCCGCCACGCGCCGGAGAACGGCTCCGCCCACTCGACGGCATTCAGAACCTTCTCCGTCGCGCCGGCCACCTTCAGCGCCACGAGCGCGCCCGGCGACGTACTAAAATCCACCATGCCTTGCGAAGCCGCGATCTGGATTTTCATCAGAATCGTGCTCTCCGGCAAACCGCTGGCCAGCATCGCTTCGACATCTTCGTTGGTTAGCGGCTTTTCCGCGCTTTGTGCCCACAGGCCCGCCGCTACCGCGGCAATCAGCAGGGGAACTCGCCAGATGCGCATATCCACACCCCTCTACCCCGATTCTAGCCCCGAGCCGGCCGCACGAGGCGTACGGAAACTACCTTCCCGCGGCCGGATAGCCCAAAGGTCGCGGTCTCGGACTTCCATCCAGACGCGCAGCGGCTTCCGCGACGAGTGGAGGATGAGGCGCTCATGGAATCCCCACGCCCCGTGCGGCGTCTTCGGGTTCCACGGCCACTGCTGGTTGACGTAAGTCCCCGAGTAGGTCAACACGCGGTGATACCACTCCGGGTGGTACTTCCCTTGAACATCGGGTGGTAGTCTATCATTATCCCAGCAGGATGGCGCGCTATAATCGCTGTACCATGAAACTCTCCCTCGGAAGGGCGCTCTGCGTTTGCGTTCTCCTCATGGGCTTCGGACCGCTGGCATTCGCCCAGGCTCCGCAATCCAAGCTGCAAGCTCTCATCATCACCGGGCAGAACACCTCCGGTCACGACTGGCACGGCACCACCCCGGTTCTGCGCAAAATCCTCGAAGACACCGGCCGCTTCGAGGTCCGCGTCACCGAAGAATTCCGCGGCGCCGGTCCGGAAACGCTGGCCCCCTACGACGTCGTCATCCTCAGCTATTATGACGGCCGCAAGCCCGCGCTCCGCTGGGGCGGCCGCGCCGATAACGCCCTGCTCGACTATGTGCGCAGCGGCAAGGGGGTGGTGGTGTACCACTTCGCCGTGGCCGCCTTCGACGGCTCGACGGAATACGAAAAGCTCTGCGGCGGCAACTGGCGCCCGAACAACGGCCACCATTCGACACGCCACGATTTCACGGTGAAAATCGTGGACCCCGACCACCCCATCACGCGCGACATGAAGGCTACTTTCCCACAAGACAACGACGAGCTCTACGCCAACCTGCGCTGGCAGCCCGAAGGCTCGTTCCACGTGCTGGCCACGGCCTGGGACGACCACTCGCGCTACAAGCCCAACGAGAAGCAGCCGGTGACCGGACCCGGCCGAGACGAGCCCATGCTCTGGACCGTGAAGTACGGCAGCGGCCGCGTCTTCGTGGATGCCATGGGCCACGATGCCGACGCCATGAAGATGCCCGGCTTCATCGCCACCTTCACACGCGGCGCGGAATGGGCCGCCACGGGAGCGGTAATGATTCCTCTACCGCCCGAGCTCAAGCGCTGATAGCAGCATCGCGGCCGCGAAGCGCCTCCTGCCCCCCG
This sequence comes from Acidobacteriota bacterium, assembly GCA_021787555.1. Lineage (GTDB taxonomy): Bacteria > Acidobacteriota > Terriglobia > Bryobacterales > Bryobacteraceae > JAJYLS01. The sequence continues at coordinate 21,554 of JAJYLS010000052.1, forward strand.
TTCTAAAATGAGAACGGGCGTTGCGTGGAGAGGACGGCATACACCCTGGAAGACCAGGAGCGCATGACGCGGGCGGAGAATTACTTCGCCTGGCAGAGCCACCTCGTGCGCAAAGAATTGGGCCGCCGCGTCCTCGAAGTGGGCTGCGGCCTGGGCAATTTCACGCGCACGCTGCTCGACCGCGAAGCGGTGATCGCAGTGGACATAGAACCGGACTGTATTCAGCGCCTGAAAGAGCGCTACGGCGGCCGCCCCAATCTGCACGCTTTCGTCTGCGACGCCGAATCGCCGGAATTCCGCGAACTCGCGCGGTTCCGGCCGGATTCCTGCGCGTGCATCAACGTGCTCGAGCACGTCCGCGACGACACGGCGGCGCTGGCCGGGATGGCCTCGGTTCTGGTTCCGGGCGGGGTGATCGTTCTGGTGGTGCCGGCGTTTGCATCGCTGTACGGCCCTATCGACCGCAACCTCGGCCATCACCGGCGCTATAGCCGCGGCGCCATTTACCGGCTGGCGGGCGAAACCGGGCTGCGCGTGCGCAAAGCGCATTACTGGAATTTCATGGGTTTCTTCGGCTGGTGGACGAACGCGCACATTCTCAAGCGCGAGGCGCAGTCGGAGCGCCAGATCGAATTTTTCGATCGCTACGTGGTTCCGGTGCTCTCGGCGCTGGAGCGCAGGGCGCGGCCGCCGTTCGGCCAGTCGCTGGTGGTGGTGCTCGAAAGGCCATGAAGGTCTCGATCATCATCCCGGTGTATAACGAGTTCCGCACGTTCGGGCAGGTGCTGGCGCGCGTCCGGGAAGCCCCGCTGCCGGAAGGCTGCGCGAAGGAGATCATCGTCATCGACGACGGCTCGACCGACGGCACCGGGCACATTCTCCGGGAACAGGAGGATGCCGGCGTCGTGGTGGCGCAGCATCACGAGCGCAATCGGGGCAAGGGGGCGGCTATTCGGGCGGGCATCGCGCTGGCGACGGGCGAAATCGTACTGATCCAGGATGGCGACCTGGAATACGAGCCGCGCGATTACGCCCGTTTGGTCGAGCCGATCCTCCGCGGCGAGAGCGACATCGTCTACGGCTCGCGCTTCCTCGGCGAGCCCGTGGGCATGGCATGGAAAAACCGGGTGGCCAACCGCATTCTGACGGCGGCGGCAAACCTGCTCTACCGCGCCCGCATCACCGACGAAGCGACCGCCTACAAGGCGTTCCGCACGACCGTGCTGCGCGGCCTGCGCCTCAATTGCCGGCACTTCGAGTTCTGTCCGGAGGTCACGGCCAAGGCTAGGCGGCTGG
>JAJYLS010000053.1 GCA_021787555.1 Acidobacteriota bacterium
GCCGTGGGCTACCGCCTCGACGAGATCCGCAACGACATCACCCGCAAAACCCCCGCCTGCTTCGAGCCCACCATCGACTACGTCGTGGTCAAGATCCCCAAGTGGGCTTTCGAGAAGTTCCCCGGCTCCGAGCCGACCCTCGGCACGCAGATGAAATCCGTGGGCGAGGTGATGGCCATCGGCCGGACCTTCAAGGAGGCGTTTTCCAAGGGCCTGCGGAGCCTCGAAACCGGCAAAGCCTTCGGCTCCGAGACGTTCGACAAAGCGCTCATCACGCAGAAGCTCATCACCGCGACGCCGGACCGCCTGAACTACATCCGCTTCGCATTCGCCAGCGGCTACAGCGTCGAAGAAGTGCGCGAGCTGACCTCCATCGATCCGTGGTTCCTGGAGCAGGTCAAAGAGGTGGTGGATTTCGAGAGCGAACTGAAGCCGGACATGGATGCCGAGGCCCTGCGCCGCGCCAAGCGCTACGGCATCTCCGACGCGCAGCTCGCCAAGAGCTGGGGCGCCGATGAGCTCTCCGTGCGCGCCCGCCGCAAAGCCCTTGGCGTCAGCGCCGTCTTCAGCCGTGTGGATACCTGCGCCGCCGAATTCGAGAGCTTCACCCCGTATCTCTATTCCTGCTACGAAAGCTCGTGCGAAGCCGGGCCCACGGATCGCAAGAAGGTGATCATCCTCGGCAGCGGTCCCAACCGCATCGGGCAGGGCATCGAGTTCGATTACTGCTGCTGCCATGCTTCTTTCGCCCTGCAGGAAATGGGTATCGAATCGATCATGGTCAATTGCAACCCCGAGACGGTCTCCACCGATTACGACACCAGCGACCGCCTGTATTTCGAGCCGCTCACGCTGGAGCACGTCCTCAATATCTGCGACACCGAAGGGCCCGACGGCCTGATCGTGCAATTCGGCGGACAGACGCCCCTTACGCTCTCTCTGCCGCTCAAGCGCGCCGGCATCCCCATCATCGGCACCGATCCCTCGAACATCGATCTCGCCGAGGACCGCAAGCTCTTCGGCCAGCTTCTCGACGAGCTTGCCATCCCGTGCCCCGAGAACGGCACCGCCACCAGCGTGGAAGAAGCCTGCGAGGTGGCGCGCCGCATCGGCTATCCCGTCCTGGTGCGCCCCAGTTACGTGCTCGGCGGGCGCGCCATGGTGATCGCCTACGACGAGGATATGGTGCGCCAGTACATGCGCGAAGCCGTCACCTTCTCGCAGGAGCGCCCGGTGCTCATCGATCGCTTCCTCGAAGACGCCACCGAAATCGACGTGGATGCGCTGGGCGACGGCGACGATGTCCTCATCGCCGGCATCATGGAGCACATCGAAGAGGCGGGCGTGCATTCGGGCGACAGCTCCTGCGTGCTGCCCGCGCAATCTCTCGCCGCCGAAACCCTCCGCACCATCCGCGACTACACCGTGCGGCTCGCGAAGGCGCTTCACGTGATCGGCCTGATGAATGTGCAGTACGCCATCCAGAACGGCACGGTTTACGTGCTCGAAGTGAACCCGCGCGCCTCGCGTACCGTGCCCTACGTCAGCAAGGCCACCGGCGTGCCGCTGCCCAAGATCGCCGTGGGCCTGATGTGGGGCCGCAAGCTGCGCGACTACGGCTACGGCACGGAGATGCTTTCGGTGCCCCAGGAATTCGTCAAGTCGCCGGTGTTCCCGTTCAACAAATTCCACGGTGTGGACCCGGCGCTCGGCCCCGAAATGCGCTCCACCGGCGAGGTCATGGGCGTGGGCATCAATTTCGGCGAGGCGTTTCTCAAGGCCCAGATCAGCGCCGGCAGCCCGCTGCCCGAGAAGGGGACGGTCTTTATCAGTGTGAACGACCACCACAAGGCGGAGGCTATTGCGGTAGCGCGCCGCTTTGCGGAATTGGGCTTCCATCTCGTGGCCACGCGCGGCACAGCCGCGGCGCTGCGCAACGCCGGCCTCGAATGTAAGACCGTGCTCAAGGTGAACGAAGGCCGCCCCAATGCGGTGGATTTGCTGAAGGGCGGCGGTATCCAACTCGCCATATATACGACGACCGGCGCGCCAGCTTTTCACGACGAGAAGGCCATCCGCCGCAGCGCCGTGATGTACCGCGTTCCCTGCATCACCACCTTGAGCGGCGCCCGCGCCGCGGCCGACGCCGCCGCCGCCCGCCGCCGCGACCCCATCCGCGTCTGGAGCCTCCAGGAAATTCATGAGCGCAAGACCGTGGCGTAGTGCGTCCTTTCAGACCGCCATCCGGCATCCGGGATTTTTCCACTGGCCGAAAGTACACAAAAGAGCTAATTGTTAAAAGGTATTGGTACTGGTATACTGCCAAAAGGGATCGGCGACTACTTGGCTGTCGCAGCGCTCAGCGACGGCGGAGCCTTAGCGGAGGAGATGTGGGTTCGGCGGAGGAACGGGCGCGAGCGGTTTCTATTTTAGCCCGCGAATGGCAGGCGATTTTCGACGCCATCCGCGACGGCGTAGCTCTGCTCGATGCCGGTGGCCGCGTGCAGCGTCTGAATCGTTCGTATGCCCAGATCCTCGATCGTCCCGTCGAAGAGTTAATCGGCACATCCTGTTACGAGGTTTGGGGGGATATCCCGGAAGAAAAGAGACCCTTCGTCCGGGCGCTGGAGAGCCGCGGGCGCGAATCCATCGAACTGGAAATTGATGGGCGCCGCTTCACCATCACGGTCGATCCCATATTCGATGACTCCGGCCGCCCCGCCGGCGCTGTCCAGATTATTAGCGACGTCACCGACCAGCGCCGCCTCGAAGCCCAGTTCCGCGAAGGCCAGAAATTCGAGACCATCGGCACCCTCGCGGCCGGCGTAGCTCACGATTTCAATAACCTCCTCACCAGCATTATGGGGAACGCCAGCCTCATCGCCAGCGATTTGGGCCGCGATTCCGAGCACCACGGCAAACTCCAGGACATCCTCCGCGCCGCCCAGCGTGCCGCCGATCTTACCCGGCAATTGCTCGCCTATTCCGGACGCGGCACCAGTTTCATGCAGCGCGTGGATCTTTCCGCGCTCGTGCGCCAGATCCAGAACCTGATCGAAGCCTCCATTCCTAAGAAGATCGAGTTGGAACTCGCGCTCGCGCCCAACCCCGCGCGCATCGACGCCGATCCCAACCAGATCCAACAGATCGTCCTCAACCTCGTGAGTAATGCCGCGGAAGCGATCGGCGAGAACTCCGGAAAAATCTCCATCCAGACCCGCATGGAAGGCGCCGACCGTGTATTTCTGGAAGTGAGCGACACCGGCTGCGGCATGGATGCCGAAACCCGCACCCGCATCTTCGACCCCTTCTTCACCACCAAGTTCACCGGACGCGGCCTGGGCCTCGCGGCGGTCGCGGGAATTGTCCGCGCCCATAAGGCCAGCATCGATGTTACCAGTTCGCCCGGCGCCGGCAGCGCTTTCCGGATTTGTTTCGCGGCTGCCGAGCCGGCGCCCCACGCTGCCCTGAGAAAACCGCCCCAGAAGGCGCGCACCGTCCTGGTAGTGGATGACGAGGAGATGGTGCGCAGCGTTGCCCGCGCCACCCTGGAAATCCGCGGCTACAAGGTCGTGCTCGCCAACAACGGCAGCGAGGCCATTCACCGCGTCCGCCAGGACCGCGACATCGCCCTCGTGCTGCTGGACCTCACCATGCCCGTGATGGGCGGCGCCGAAGCCATCGATCACATCCTCGAGGCCCATCCCGAGGTCAAGGTGATCGTTTCCACCGGCTACGACTATCGCGAAGCCCAGGAGCGCTTCCGGCGCAAGAATATCGCCGGCTTCCTGCAAAAGCCGTATACCTCGCAGCAACTCGCCGATAAAATCGAGAGCGTCGCCGGCCGGTGACAAAACTGGGGACCGGCTTGAAATCCGGTTTTTGAATTTCGTCCCCATTTCGCCCCGCGACTTGTTAGCCTCAAGTTATGTCCAAACTCTCCCGCCGCGAATTTGGCTCTCTGCTTCCCCTTGCTTCGGCTTCCGCCGCCGCAAACCCGGCTCAGCCACCGCAAGAATCCTCGGCTTCCGCAGGCGCCCGCCGCCCCAACATCGTCCTCATGACCACCGACCACATGCGCATGGATTGCATCGCCGCCAACGGCTCGCCGTACATGGACACACCGGTCTTCGACCGCCTAGTGCACCGCGGCGCCACTTTCACCATGTGCCACACCGTCGGTGTGGCTTGCGCGCCCAACCGTGCCTCGCTTTTCACCGGCCGCTACCCGCACTCCCACGGCCTCATGGTGAACGGCATCAAGATGCAGGAATCCGAGGTCACCCTCCAGCGCGTACTGCACGATTCCGGCTATTACACCGGCCAGTTCGGCAAGCTCCACTTCTGGCCGCACGCCGCCCGCAACCACCGCGAGTTCCATCCCTTCTGGGACTTCCACCAGATGCTGCTCTCCGACGAGCCCGGCTGCTACGACGATGCCTACGGCCTCTGGCTCAACGCCCAGGGCACTGAGGTCCGCCGCAAGGCCAACGTGCGCATGCCGCCCGCCGCGCTCAAATTCACGCTCCGCCGCCCGCTCCCCCACACCCCGCCGCCGCTGATCGACGGACTGGAAATGTACACCTTCGAAGGCGACGAGAAAACCACCCATGCCCATTGGGTCGCCAGCGAGACGATCGGTTTCATCGACGAGTGCGTGCGAACACGCCCGAAGCAGCCCTTCTTCGTGCACGCCGGTTTCTATGCGCCGCACCCGCCGCTCAATCCGCCCGCCTCGCAGCTTGCCCGCTACGAAGGCCGCAGCTTTCCTCCGCGCCTCGTCGACCGGACCGAAGTCGACTACGTTCCCGCCAGCATCGCCAGGACCATGCGCCAGAACGCCAAAATCCCCGAGTCCGTCTGGAACGACTACCGGCGCCACTTCTACGCCATGGTCTCCAATGTCGACCGCAACGTGGGCCGCATCGTCGATGCCGTCGAAAAAGCCGGCCAGCTCGACAACACTGTCTTCATCCTCACCGCGGACCACGCCGACTTCCTCGGCGACCACAACCTCAACGGCAAAAGCGCCCTCCCCTACGAATCCGACCGCGTCATTCCGCTGGTCTTCGCCGGCCCCGGTATCCCCCAGGGCGCCCGCTCCGGCGAACTGGTCGAGATCCTCGACGTGATGCCCACCATCCTCGACTTACTCGGCGTTCCGCAGACCCAAGGCAACCAGGGCATGTCGCTCCTGCCCGCCATGCGCGGCAAACCCGCCCGCGACATCATCTACATGGAAGGCCTCGGCAGCCAGATCATCCAGACGCACGAAGCGTTCTATTCCGCGGGGAAGAACGGTGACGAAATCCTCTTCGATCTCCAGAAGGACCCGCACCAGTTTCGCAACATCGCCAAGACGACCGCCGCCAAGCCCCTGCTCGAATCCATGCGCGCGCGCCTGATCCGCCTGAACCAGGAGTTGGTCGATCCGCTCCCGCCCCGCGTGGCGGCGTACTGATTGCGCCGCCGCGGCCGGCCTTACAATTCAGAGAAGAGTCGCCAAACTCACGCGCGGCGCTCGTCCTATGAATTTCAATACTCTCGTTTCCGCCCGCTTCCCGCTACCCTTGTCTTGTAGCTGCGCACTCATTCCATCAGGGAGGTCGTGATAATGGTGCGCGCGGGCATATTCAATCCCCGCCGCATCTTGAGCCAGATCGAGCCGCTCACCGGCGCCATCGATGCCTACAAGAGCTTCGACGAGCGCCAGCCCGGCTGGATCAAAGTGGAACTAATCCCCGCAGCTTAGGAGGTCACATGAACATCGGTATCATCGGCGCGGGCCACATCGGCGGCACGTTAACCCGCCGCTTCAGCGCGCTCGGCCATCACGTCACCGTCGTTAACTCCCGCGGCCCCGAAACGCTTGCCGGTCTCGTGCGCGAAACGGGCGCCACCGCCGCCACCGTCACCCAGGCCGCGCACGCCGGCGAGGTCGTTGTCGTCACCATCCCGTTAGGCAAGGTCCCCGACCTGCCCAAAGATCTGCTCGCGGGCGTCCCGGACTCCGTCCCCATCATCGACACCTGCAACTACTACCCCCAGCGCGACGGCCGCATCGACGACATCCTTAACGGCATGCCCGAAAGTGCGTGGGTTTCGAAGTACCTCGGCCGGCCCGTGGTGAAAGCGTTCAACAATATCTACGCGCGCCACCTCATGGAAAACGGCCTGCCACCGGGAGAAGCCAACCGCATCGCCCTGCCGGTGGCCGGCGACAACCCGCGCCACAAGCAGATCGTCATGCAACTCATCGACGAGCTTGGCTTCGATCCCGTCGATGCCGGTCCGCTCAGCGAGTCCTGGCGCCAACAGCCCGGCACCCCGGTCTACGCCACCGACCATGATGCCGAAGGCGTTCGGCGCGCGCTCCAGGAAGCCAGCCCCGAGCGCCGCCCCGAATTCCGCGCCGCTTAGCCCGGCTTTGCCGTGCGCAGCGCCGCCATCGCCAGCAGCGGCAGCGCGGCCAGCAATAGCAGCCATCCCGCGAGCGCCCACTGCGCCAGCTCCGGAAACCGGAAGCGAAGCTGGAACGGAAAATAGCTCAGCGTTCTCCATTCCACCGGGATGCGTCGAAGGCGTTGCGCGTCCTCGTGGCCCGTAGCGAGTTGCGCCAGGTTCACCGCGCGGTTCCAGATCACGCCGTGCCTGCCGCCATTCTCCCGCTGATGGATTTCGGCGTTGGGCGAAATTGCCGTCGAAGCGGTCTGGAGAACCAGCGAAAAGCACACCAGCGTCCATGCACCGCGCCGCACCGCTTTGGGCAGCGCCTTCGCGTGCTCCAGCAGCAGCGGCACGCCGAACAGGCACAACAGTTGCACCGGCAGCAGGACGTAGCGATGCCCCCACGCCACGTCCCCGCCGAAAGCGAAATAGCGTGCCCAGCCCGCGTCGTAAATGAACAGCAGTAACGCGAGCGGCGCCAGCAGCAGGCGCGAATCGCGCTTCAACCCGCGCCAGGCGAATGCCGCTGCCACCAGCATCGCCACAAGCAGCGGATCGAACAGAAATACGAACTTATCCGGGGAGAACAGCGTCCCTAAGGACCCATTCCAGAAGGGATAAGTCATGGGATGCTGCCCGCCAACGGTCGCGTAAAGGACCAGTATTTCGTTTCACGATTGAATCGCTCGTGGAAGCGGCGGCCTTGTTCTCGGCAGATACATCCATCTCTTGGCTTCCGGTCCCATATCTGGATTGCATCAGAACGAGATCCAAACAAGCTGGCCAAACTGAGCCACCCTCGGCTCCGGGCCAGTCGTGAGGAAATTGCCCGGAGTCTGGGGAAGGGACGACTGCCTCGCCGATCGCTTTCCCGCTGAGGTATCGCTGTCGCATGCTCAAATTCGGCCAGGAGTACGTCGACAGGGGACACAATACTACGAGGACCGGTATCGCCAGCAGTAAATCCAGTTCCCTCAAAAAAGGGCGGCCAAGCTTGGCCTTCAGATCATTACTCCAGCTCAATCCTGAAAGTGATTGCGAGGAAGTTTCTGGAGAGCTTGCGCTCGCGGCGATTCACCACCATGCCGGAAAGGCCGGTGTTTAGGCTCACCACGCCACCCGGCAGTCCCGCGCAATACAGCGAATTTGGGATTGTGTAGTCTGCCTCCGAAATATATAATACGCTCTACGCCGGTGGAGGCTGGCGTAGACATCCGTTGCTGATGTCTGCGATGTCGCGGACGGGATGTCCGTGCCACGGCCGGCTTTTTCAGTCACGAGGGAGGGTCCCATGAAACGATCTGTTGTCTTCTGCGTGTTCGTCTTCATTGCGGCGATGTCCGCGCGTGCGCAAACGGAGACTCTGCCCCATGCGTTTGCCGGAGCGCCGGGCGATGGAACGGCGCCCGCCTGGGGCAGTCTGATCACGGACAGCTCAGGGAATCTTTACGGCACCACTAGCGTCGGGGGCAGTGGGACGGGGACGGATTGTTCGTCCGTTACTGGCGCCTATAGCGGCTGCGGCATAGTGTTCGAGCTGTCCCCCAACCATTCAGGGGGCTATACCGAGAAGATCCTTCACAACTTCAATGGCACTCCGGACGGCCTGTCCCCCATGGGGGGGCTGATCATGGACAAAGCCGGAAATCTTTACGGCACCACCCAGGGCGATGGCGTCCCCAGTTCGTGTTCCGCGAGTGCTCACGGATCAGTCTTCGAGTTGTCGCCAAACGGTTCCGGGGGCTATACGGAGAGGGTACTGTACAGCTTCAACGATTCGTGTTCGTTGTCGTCCCCGTTTTACGACGGCAGCCTTCCTAACTCAACTCTGATCACGGACTCTGCGGGAAACCTCTATGGCACCACCCAAGGGGGCGGCTATTGCAGCGCCGGAACGGTGTTCGAGCTGGTCAACTCCTCCGGAACCTGGAAGGAGAATCAACTCTGGGTGTTCCAGGGCATCTCGGGCTCATGCAACTCGACGGACGGATCTGGTCCAGTTGGAGGGCTTGTGATGGATGCCAATGGGGATCTGTTCGGCACCACGAGCGCGGGCGGGACCAACGGCCAGGGAGCCGTCTTCGAGCTGGTCAAGTCCTCGACGGGTTATACCGAGCAAGTTCTCTACAGCTTCGCGGGCACGAGCAGCGAAGGCGGTGACTCCAACGCGGCTCTGATCATGGACCAGGCAGGCGACCTTTACGGCACCGAGGAAGGCAATGGCGGTGGCGGAGCTGTCTTCGAGTTGGTCAAGTCCACCACGGGCTACACCTTCAAATTGCTTTACCATTTCACGTGTGAGAACGATGGTTGCGCTCCAGCGGCGCCTTTGATCATGGACGGATCGGGCAATCTATACAGCACAACGGACCAAGGAGGGCCGAACGGTTTTGGGGTGGTGTTCGAGATGGTGAACAGTTCGGGAAGCTACTCGGAGAAGACGATCTATGGTTTCTCGGGCTCCTCCACCGACGGAATGGCGCCCGAGGCCGGGTTGCTCACGGACTCCTCGGGTAACCTCTACGGTACCACTTCGGGGAACGGCGGTTCGACTGCCCCACTGATGGGGACGGTTTTCAAACTAAGTTCAGTGCTGCCCGCCGGGGCGGCGCCGGTCGTTACGGGGGTGGTGAACGGGGCGAGCTTCCAGGCGGGCATCGTGGCGGGGTCGTGGGTCACCATCCAGGGCACGAACTTCACGCCGGCGAATTTCACGGACACCTGGGACAAGGCGATCGTGGACGGGAAGCTGCCCACGACGCTCGACGGAGTGAGCGTCAGCGTGGGCGGGCAGGCAGCGTACCCATATTACATCAGCGCGACGCAGATCAATGTGGTGGCGCCGAATGTGGGGACGGGGAAGGTACAGGTGACGGTGGAGAACGCGAGCGGGACGAGCGCGGCGTTCACGGCCAGCGTGAACGCGGTGCAGCCGGCGTTTTTCCTGTTCGGGGGGAAGTACGCTGTGGCGACGCATACGGACGGGACGCCGGCGGTGGGCACCGGTGTGATTGCGGGGCTCACGACGACGCCGGCCAAGCCGGGCGAATACGTCGTCTTGTGGGGCACGGGATTCGGGCCGACCAGCCCGGCGGCGACGCCGGGGATTCAAGTTCCCTCGGACCAGATCTACAGCACGGTGGGGGCGCTGACGGCGACGGTAAACGGGGAAGCGGCGGCGGTGTACGGAGGCGCGGCAGCGCTGGCGCCGGGTTTCGCCGGACTCTACCAGATGGCGGTGCAGATCCCGGCGGACGCGCCGGACGGGGATTTACCGATTGTGGTCACGATTGGCGGCGTGAAGTCGCCGGACGGCGTGATGGTTACGGTGCAGCATTGAGAGCGCGCGGCCAATAGATTTGCTCCCACCAAGGCGCAGCCGCGGACTCGCGGGATTTCCGCAAGGATTCGGAGAACTGATGCATGGTCTTCACGCCGCGACTGGCGTGTGGTTGCCCCACGCCATCCAGCCCGGCCTCCGCGGCCGCGAACATGCGCTCGATCCGTTTGTAGACACAGGCGGGCCGCAAAACGTCACGGGTGGTGGGTCAGGTGCCACAAATTGCACCACGGGCAATGATAGATCCGTAGAACCGGGCCTTTTCTTCTCCGGTAATTCCTGACGCTCCGCGCGCCTTTTTTGAAATAGCTGCGCTTGCCGCAGCAGCCCTTCCGCTTTGTCATCATCCCCTTATTCCTACTCTTCCAGACTTGTTTTCAAAGGCAGCCACCGTGATGCCGCTGCGGCGGCGAAGAACGAACCAAGCCGCCCACGAATTCTCCTGACGAGGCTTGATCGTCGACGCGCCCTCGGTAACGGGTAACCTATTGCGGGGTTGTCTTCCGCTTAAAGGGAGAAACCCTTGTGGAATTCTCGCACGATAAAATCAGCTACAAGCCATTTCCGATTCCGAATCGGAGGAGCAACCGCCGGTAACCTTCAACTATGGCCAGGGGCGCCCTCAGAAAGCCGGCTATTCTGATCCAGCAATTTGGCGACGACACCTGCCCGGTTGGTCGTACCCATTTTGAGCATGATCAAGCGCAAGAATGCTTTCACCGTATTGGGGCTGATATTCATCCGCACGGCGAGTTGTTTGCTCGTAAGACCCATCGAGAGGCCGATCAGCGTCTCCTGCTCGCGATCCGTGAGATGATAATCGAGGCTAAGTTGGTGCACTGCATCGGTCACTGAGATTTCGCGCTTGAGATACAAAGCAAGAATAGGTTGCGGTCCAGCTCCGGATTGGGCTTTTAGCGGGATTGTGCGGCAGCTATATTCACAGTTTCCGGTGTTTCCGGTGGCAATCTGTATCTGAATTCCATCGACCTGGCTATCCGGCCGATCATTGAGCAGATTCAGGATAATTGGAGGAAGAACGCCGGCCTCGAGGCGGCAATGCCCGTTCAGTTCGTCGAGAATGCCCTGCGCTCCCTGGTCGAGCGCTACGGGTCTCAGGCGCTCGTCGACAATGATAAAGCCGTCGCCGGCCAAGCCTGGGGGCGCGTCGGTTCTTTGAGCCGCGGGTCTGGGAGCTTTCTTCTGTTTCGTATCGAGACCGGCACCTCCTCCTAAGGCACGGTGGCCGATCGAGGAATCCAGTGATTCCAGGCTGGGATTCCGATCAGGGTTGCCTGCGAATAATATGGGTATTCCAGTTGGCATAATCGGTCCTTGGATAGTTTCCGATGCACTCGACCGCCATCCAGATCGAGTTGGCGTTGACGGAGTGCACCACCACAGTTGGAAGGAGCCGCCTGAGCCTGTGGCGTTGTCGTGCGCGCCGCAACACGGGGACGATGCCTGCCGCCAGACCAGCGGTCAGCATGAGCTGGAAGGCTGCCGGTTCGGGAACTGGCGCGCTAAAGTTAGCCACCGTAAGGACACCGTGGAGACCACCCTGATCGTCGCCTCCGGCATAGAAGCCAATCATTTGGCCGGCAACTACAGGGACTGACACCGATCCGCTTTGACCGTCCGTATCGGCCAAGAATACCTGGGAGGCGATCAGGTTACGCCCCGGCGATTGGACGATGTAGCCCGCATATTGGTAATGCGGGTCATCGAGAGTACTGAACAAATAATCAAACGAGAAGAGGCCGGCGCCGACGGCGGGGACCAGAAGGCCCGTCCATCCGGGCACGAAGCTCCCATCATTGATACCGGTCAAGACAATCGTGCCCGGCTTGGGGGATACGGCGATGCCCGCTCCGGACATCCCAGGCAAGCCGCCATAATCCGCGAGGGTCCATTTGCCGAAGGTAGCTGGTGCGGTCAAGGGGGAGGCGCTGAATGCATAATAACTTGCCTGAGCCTCCTGAGCTGCGCCGCCTGCCAGCAGCAGCGCACAGATCCAGCCCACATCGGGATGGAAGCGTTGGCGCGAGCGGGGCGGCCTCAACCGTTGGGACCTCATAATCATTTGTCCTCCTGTCCAGCTTCGCGAGGCACCATGCGCTCACGGTCCTCACGGATGCCCAGACCCAGAACAGCCCCGAATGCGCCCGCGTATATCCGCCAGGATCGTGTCCAGATCGCGGAGCGCATCGCTGAACCGTCATCAGGTCTCCAGAGATAGTGGAGATGACGCATACACCCCGTCCAGGGCCGCCGCCCCGGCACACTCCAAAAGGAATTTCCCGCCTCGGGTACCAGGACTACCAGGATTTAGTTCGACGTTCCAATGCCCTGTGCAAAGCAGTGCCCCGTTTCAGTGCCTATGCATTTTCTAATACATGTGGGAGTTTAAGAGAAGCAAGCCGCCTTTGTCAATGTATTAGATTATAACAACATAGTTGTATGTGCGGAAGCATACAACCTCCGGCAGTAAGAGCATCGACAGAAATCCAATCATGCTGAGCTGGCTCTATCGGATTCTGACGAATCCGTTCTACGCCGGCGTCCTGGAGCAAGAGGAAAGGACCTACTTCGGCAAGCACACGCCCATGGTCACGAAGGAAGAATTCGCGAGCGTTCAGGCGGTGATCTCCGGGCGCAACCGGTCTGTGCCCCACCGCAAGGACCGGCCGGAGTTCCCGCTCCGGGGCTTCGCCCGTTGCGACGCCGGCCTGCACCCGGTGACCGGCGCCTTCTCGCGCGGGCGCGGCGGCCGGTATCCCTATTACGTGTGTCAGCGGGCGCACTGCCCGAAGTCGAGCCCATTCCGGACGGTACGTGCCGCACGCCGTGACGGCCGATGACCCCGTAGCCTTCCGCCGCCACCGGCGGCACTCCCAGGCGCATCCAGCGCTCCGCCTGAAGTCTTCGGGCGGTGTCTCGATGTTCCGAAATTTCCGGGATTCACCAGCGCGCAGGTCGCCAGCGCGAGCCACGCGAAGCATAAAGTGAGTCGCTGTTCCAAGGGGTAAGAATCATTTTAATTACCCGCGGGACAGGCTCGCAAACGGTTCTGTCGCAACCCTTTGAAGCCAAGCGTGCACATTTCTACACAGTGGCAGATTAGCTGCATTCAATCTGGCACCGAAGGCCCGCGTGCGCGCCACGCACCAGTAGTTCAGTTAAAGCAGGAGGAAGGAATGCACTCTAACCCTACCATCATCACTTTTTCGCACTTACGCTGGGATTTTGTTTATCAGCGGCCTCAGCATTTACTTTCGCGTCTGGCTTCATCGCGCCGTGTAATTTTTATAGAGGAACCTGCTTTCGCTGAATCGCTTCATTGGGAATTCGCCCGGCCCGAAACGAACGTCCTGGTTTGCCGCCCACACACACCCGCTCAGGGCCCCGGCTTCCACGACGAGCAGATGCCGCATTTGTCCGCCCTGTTGCGCGAATTGTTGGAGTGCGAAAATCCGCGCGACTATGTGCTGTGGTTCTACACACCCCTGGCCTTGCCGCTGGCCAAACATCTCCAGCCCTTCGCGGTAGTGTACGACTGCATGGACGAGCTCTCCGCGTTTCTCAACGCCCCGCCGCAGTTGATCGAGCGCGAAATCCAATTGCTCGAGCGCGCCGACGTCGTATTCACCGGCGGTCCCAGCCTCTACGCCGCCAAGAAGGATCGCCATCCCTCCGTGCACTGCTTCCCCAGCAGCGTGGATGCGAAGCATTTCGCCGCCGCTGCCAACGGCATCGGCGACGCCGAGGACCAGGCCGCGCTGCCCCATCCGCGCCTCGGGTACTTCGGCGTCATCGACGAGCGCATGGATCTGGCGCTGCTGAAAGCCATGGCGGATGCCCATCCGGAGTGGCAGATCGTCATGGTCGGACCGGTGGTCAAGATCGATCCCCAGACGCTGCCGCGCAATCCCAATATCCGCTACTTCGGCCAGCGCGCCTACCGGCACTTGCCTTCGTATCTCAAGGGCTGGGATGTCTGCCTGCTGCCATTCGCCCAGAACCAGGCGACGAAATACATCAGCCCCACCAAGACCCTGGAGTACATGGCTGCGGGAAAGATGATCGTCAGCACCCCCATCAAGGATGTGGCGGAGCCGTACGGCGACATCGTCTATCTTGGCGGCACGCCGGCCGAATTCATCGCCGCCTGCGAACGCGCCCTCGGCGCGTGGCCGGCTGAACGCGCGGAGCGGCGCGGCAAGATGCGCGAGGTGCTCGGCCGGACTTCGTGGGATACCACCGTCCAGCGCATGAGCGAGTTGATCGACGCCGCCATCGCGGCGAAAGCCGTGCAGCAGCCGCCGGCGCGGGCGGCCAGACGCAACCGTGCCCACACCATTGTGGCCGGCGCCGGCCCCACCGGGCTCAGCGCCGCTTTCCACCTCGGCGAGGATTGCATCCTTCTCGAGCAAAACGATCGCGTCGGCGGCTGGTGCCGCTCGATCCAAGCCAACGGCTTCACCTTCGATTTCGCCGGCCACATCATGTTCTCCAACGAGCCCTACGTCCATCAGCTCTACCAGATGCTGCTCAGCGACAACGTCCACTGGCAGGATCGGGAAGCCTGGATTTTCAGCAAGGGCGTCTACACGCGCTACCCGTTCCAGGGCTCGCTCTACGGCCTTCCGCCGCAGGTGATCAAGGAGTGCATCACCGGCGCCATCGAAGCGCGTTTCGGCCCGCTGAAGGCCGCGAAAAAGGTCAACGGATCCAACGGGCACGCCAACGGCGCTTGCAATCCAGCCGTGAGCGATTGCTGCGGCGATGGGGTTCTGGAATCCACCGCGCCGCTGGCGGAAGCGCAGGGCCAGCCGCGCAACTTCGAGGAGTTCATTTACAAAATCTGGGGAGCGGGCATCGCCAAACACTTCGCCGTTCCCTACAATCGCAAGCTGTGGACCGTGCCGCTTTCCGAGATGGAAACTTCCTGGCTGGGCGGGCGCGTGCCGCTGCCCGATCTCGAGGAGATGATCGAGGGTGCGCTTTCGCCCTCCCCCAAGCCCATGGGGCCCAACGCGCGCTTCGGCTATCCGCTACGCGGCGGGTTCCAGGCGCTCATGGAGGCCTGGGTCCCGCGCATCAAGGGCCAGGTCCGCATGTGCAGCCGTGTGGTCGAGGTTTCACCGCGCGAGCACGCCGTCACCCTCTCTGACGGCACCCGCCTCCGCTACGATTACCTCATCAGTACCATGCCGCTGCCGGCGCTCATCCGCGGAATGGGCGACCAGGCGCCCGCCGGAATCCGCGCCGCCGCCGGCGCCCTACGGCACGTTTCGGTGCGCTGCGTGCACATCGGCGTGGGCCGCGAGAAGCTCACCGACAAGCACTGGATCTACTATCCCGAGGACACAGTGTTCCACCGCATCTTCGTCCAGGGCAATGCCAGCCCGTACTGCAATCCGCCGGGCGGCTTCGGCTTTACCTGCGAGATCACCTACTCGCCTCACAAGCCACTGCCGTGCGATGGCGACGACCTGGTTCGCCTCTGCGTGGAAGATGCCCGCCGCGTCGGCTTCCTGCGCGCGGACGATCCCATCCGGGCCTCGGCGCAATGCGACCTGCCCTACGCCTACGTGGTCTACGATCACGGGCGCGCCGCCGCGGTGGCGCGCATCCGCGAGTGGCTCGCCGAACGCGATATTCTCCTGGCCGGCCGCTACAGCGAGTGGGAATACTACAATTCCGACCACGCCTTCATTGCCGGAAAGAAGGCGGCGGAAAAAGTGCGGGAACTGGACGAAGCGCCTCTTGACCGCGCTGGAGCGCGGCCAGATCGAGATCCAGCCAGCGCAGATTTTTCACCAGCTTCCTAAGCGCGGCGGCCACCGGCTCGGGCTCGAGCGCGCCGGTGATTTCGAGGAACGCGCCCAGCATCGCCATGTTCGCCGCTTTCGGCGATTCGCCCGCGATTTCGGTAAATGGGTGCGCGAAGATCCGTACGCCGGCGCGCGCGCAATCTTCCGGAATCGACGCTCCGTTGTACAGCACCAGCGCGTCCGGCGCCACTGCCGGGAGGAACTTGCGCAGCGAAGGCTCATTCATGGCGATCAGCACGTCCGGCCGCGAGACCAGCGGCGAATCGATCGGCGCGCTCGAAATCCGCACCTGGCAATTTGAAGTCCCCGAGCGCATCTCCGGACCGTAGGCGGGCAGCCACGAGACTTCATAGCCCGCCTCGAGCCCCGCTTCCGCCAGCACTTCGCCCAGCAGCAGCACGCCCTGCCCACCGAACCCGGCGATCTTGATTCTGTAATCCACCTCAGCCACGGCGATCCCTGAAATTCCCCAGCGCAAAAGTCCCGGTCATCTTCTCGCGCACGAATTTCTGCGCTTCCACCGGCTGCATGCCCCAGACGGTGGGGCACTGTGCCAGCACTTCGACGAAGGAGAAGCCCGCGCCCTTTACCTGGTTTTCCAGCGCCCGCCGCAGCACCCGCGCGGCCCGCATGATCTGCTGGTTGTTCCCCAGCGCCACGCGCTCGATAAACGCGGGCGCTTCGAGCGAAGCCAGCAACTCGCATACGTGTATCGGAAACCCTTCGCCCGCCGCCGTACGGCCTTGCGGAGAGGTGGTCGTCTTCATCCCGAGCAGCGTCGTCGGCGCCATCTGGCCACCGGTCATCCCATAGATCGCGTTGTTGACGAAGATCACCGTAATGAGTTCGCCCCGGTTGGCCGCGTGCAGAATCTCCGCCGACCCGATCGCCGCCAGATCGCCGTCCCCCTGGTAACTGATCACGATGCTCTCCGGCCGGCTGCGTTTCACCGCCGTCGCCACCGCCGGCGCGCGCCCGTGCGCCACCTGGATATTGCCCACGTCGAAGTAGTAATACGCAAAAACCGAGCAGCCCACCGGGCTGACCAGGATGGTGCGGTCCTGGATGCCCAACCCGTCGATCGCCTGCGCCAGCAGTTTGTGCACGATCCCGTGGCCGCAGCCCGGGCAGTAGTGGGTCTGGTGCTGGAGTTCCGCTTTGCGCTCGTAGCGCTCGTAGAAGCAGTGCGGCTTGGCGTGAACCGGCGCGTACTCAGGCATGAGAGAAGACCTCCTCCTCCACAAATGCCAGCACTTCCTCCGCCGACGGCAGCGACCCGCCCATCCGGCCAAGGAACTCGACCGGCCGGCGCCCTTCCACCGCCAGCCGCACGTCCTCCACCATCTGGCCGTTGCTGAGTTCCACCACGACGAACGCCTGCGCCCGTGCAGCCAGCGCGCGGAGTCGCGCCTTCGGGAACGGATAAAGGGTGATGGGGCGGAGAAGCCCCAAGGCGAGACCGTGATGCCGTCCTTGCCCCACGACCGCCTTCAGGATCCGCCCCACAATGCCGTAACCCACCAGAATGATTTCGGCGTCTTCAATGCGCCACGATTCCGCGCGCACCTCGCGCTGTTCGGCGCGCCGGTACTTTGCCTCCAGGCTGCGCAGGTGCCCTTCCAGGTCCTCGGCTTCCAGGTGAATCGAGGTGATGAGGTTGTGACGCGTCGCGCGTTCGCCGGTGACCGCCCATGGCGGCGCGGCGCGCACCGGCCGTGGTGCGGGGAATTGCACCGGCTCCATCATCTGCCCGATGGACCCGTCCGCCAGCACCACCACGGGATTGCGGTATTCGTCCGCCAGATCGAAAGCCAACGCCGTGAAATCGGCCATCTCCTGCACCGAATCCGGCGCCAGCACGAGCGTGCGGTAGTTCCCGTGGCCGCCGCCCTTCACCACCTGGTGATAATCGCCCTGCTCCGGGAGGATGTTGCCCAGCCCCGGACCGCCGCGCATCACGTCCACCACCACACACGGCAGTTCGGCGCCGGCCAGGTAGCTGAAGCCCTCCTGCATGAGGCTGATCCCCGGTCCGCTCGAAGCGCTCATCACGCGCACGCCCGTGGCAGCGGCGCCGTAGACCATATTGATCGCGGCCACTTCGCTTTCGGCCTGAAGGAACACGCCGCCAGCAGCCGGAAAGTAGACGGCCGCGGCATCGGCGATTTCGCTCGCGGGCGTGATCGGATAGCCGTAGAAGGCCCGGCACCCGGCCGCCACGGCCGCCTTCACCGCCGCCTCATTGCCCTTGGCTAATTGCTTCGCCACGTCCAGCCTCCCTGAAAATCGTTAGGCGGCCAGCCGCAATACCGTGATCCCGCCGGGCTCGGGGCAGGCAAAAAAGCAGATGCCGCACCCGGTGCAGCCGGCCCCCGTATACTCCGCGGGATGGTAGCCGTACTGGTTGAAGCGGGCAGACAGTTTCAGCACCTTCGGCGGGCACGCCTCGACGCACAGCCCGCAGCCTTTGCATTCCTCGCTATTCAATTCAACGGAGCCGCGGTCCGCCATAGCCCCACGTCCTAGTGGTTCTATTATAGTTCAAGTCAATCGGGCCTGCAAACCGCTTTCTTAGGCATGCTTTCTCCGGCCCCGATCCGATCTATTTATCGAAGGCGGGAGGCTTGGCCTGCTCTTGGGTGACGCCGTTTTGGTCGCCCGAAGGGGCGCTCGTGAACTGCTGGTTTCTGAAGACGGCGATCATGATCCAGACGAGAAACGCCAGCGCCAGAATTCCTCCGGTCGCCAGAAGCGCCGGCAGGTTTCGGATGGTGCCTTCCGGCCGTTCGCCGCAATTCGGGCAGCGGGCTGCTTTGTGTGGGAGCGGCTGCAAACACCGGTGGCACATTCGCTCGATCGGTGCGCTCATATCCGCCTGCCACTATAGCACCACGCTCCGCGGGCGGCCATGGCGTGGAGCGGGCGGCCGCTAGAACAGCACCCTGACGCCCACCTCGATCTCGCGCGCCGGCCCCGCCCCGCTGATCACTCCGAACGCCGGCGCCCCCAAAGCCGATCCGGGGTTTCCGAAATTGGTGTGATTGAGCGCGTTGAAGAACTCGCCGCGAAATTCCGTCCGCACCCGCTCCGTAACCCGGAACGTCCGCAGTACGGAAAAATCGAGGTTGATCAGGCCGGGCCCGCGAATGATCCCCACGCCGGCATCGCCGAAGGTATAAAGCGCCGGCTGCACGAACGCCGCCGTGTTGAACCAGTGAGCGATGGATTGCCCGGATGCCAGGTTCGGGCTGCCCACCACCTCCGGCCGCTGCCCGCCCGCCGAAAAGCAGTTGCAACTGTTGGTTTGGGTCGTCAGGGTGTTGGGCGCGCCGGTCTGGAACGTGGCCACGTTCCCGAGCGACCAGCCGCCCACCACGAAGCGCAGCGGGTTCGTCGCCAGCCAGCGTTTCCCCGTTCCGAACGGCAGCTCGTAAATCCAGTGGAAATTCAACCGGTGAGTAATATCGTTCGCTGTCGGCCCATAATCCATGGTGCGGTTATAGTAATCCGAGTAAGTTCCTGCGTCGTTTCCTTCCGAAGCTCCCGGCATGTTCACGTTGCCAAGATACTTCGACCACGTATAATTCGCGCCGAAGCTTAGCCCGGCCGAATAACGTTTCTCGATCGTTAGCACGCCGGCATAGTAATTCGAGTCGCCCAGCGTGGGTCTCGTTATGGAGACGTTCGTGAACTGCGGGAACGGCCGGTCCTTCTGCGAGCTGTGCCCCGGCCCGAGGACCTGCGGCAGAATCTGGTCCAGGGAAAGGTTAGCGTTCGCGAGGCTGCGCGACAGGTTGCCCAGCACGCTCGCCCCCACCACCAGTCCGTTGCCGAGTTCCCTTTGGATGCCGAGATTGAACTGCTGCGCATACCCCTGGCCGCGGTTCGGATCGAAGAAAGTCACCGCTGTGTTGGTCGGCTTGCCCACCGGCACCGCGCCGAACGAATCGCTCAGGTTGGCGGCCGTCGGCGTGACCGGCACCCCGTTGCGCAAATAAAATGCCGGCGTGATCCCCTGGTCCGGCGTGCTGAGGTTGGCCGAGACGCTGAAGCCCAGCGCGTTCGCGTTCGGCACGCCGGCATCAAACGGGCTCGCGTAGAATATGCCGTATCCGCCGCGCACCACCGTCCGGTTCGATCCGAACGGCTTCCACGCGAATCCGAAGCGCGGGCCGAAATTCAGCCACGGCGTATCGTACGGCGTAGTGGGGTAGCCGTTCACGCCCAGAAACTTCACCACGCCGGGCGTGCCCGAGACCGGGTTGATCTGATTCAGGTCAAAGCTGTTCATACGGTTGTTGGCGTCCACCATTGGCGTGTCCGTCTCCCAGCGCATCCCGAGATTCAGCGTCAGGTTCTGGGTCACCTGCCAGTCGTCCTGCGCAAACGCCGCCAGGTAATAGCTGTGCCGGAGCAGCGGCTGGGTCTGAAGCTCGTCGAAGCCGGTTACGAAGCCCGTAAGCATCGACGCCAGTCCGATCCCGGTTGCGGCATTCCCCGGAAAACTGGTAGGCTGCGTCGAGAAGCCGAACGACCCCGATACCGCGTTCAGCAGCACGTCCGTATTGGAGGACTGCCGAACCTCGACACCGAACTTCATTGCGTGCCGCCCGTGGTTCCACGAGTAGTTGTCCAGGTATTGCTGCTGCCGGATGGGATACTGCCGCCGCTCTTGCGTCGTCGAGCCGAGAGCCGCCACGCCCGCCGGCGTGATCCGCGGGAACGCGTCGTTCGGCACGCCCGTGAGCCCCAGCTTCGAGGGATAGTCTCCGCCCAGCCCCTGGCTGAGGTCGTGATAAGTCCGGTTGATAAACGTGAACCGCGCATCGTTCACCTGCGATGGGTTGACCACGTGCGTCCAGTCGCCGAAAATGTAGTACATCGAATTCACGGCGTGATCGGTCGGGTCAGCCGCCCCGCCATTGGGATAGACGCTTACCAGCGAAGACGTGCCGCCTACCTGCATGTAACGTCCGGTCACCCGGTCGCGTTCGCTGAAGTTATGATCGATCTTAATAAGATAGAAATCGGCGGGGGCGATGCTAAGCGGATTTCCAGCGAAGTTATTCGCTCCGGCCAGATTACTCGGCGCCTTATTAGGCAGAGGCCAGTAATTCATGACGGCCGCACCCACGGGATCCATTCCGGCTGCCGGAATCGTGTTATCCGGAAATGGCTGGCGGACGTAATTGCCGTTCACCAGCGCGGTACTCGCCGGATCGTAAACCGGAATCAGTTGCCGGCTGGCATTGTAGGTCTGCGAAAAATTCCCCTGGCGCTGGAGCAGCGTCGGCACCGTCAGGATGGTATTCGACGACGTGTGCAGCCGCTGCCCTTCGTAGGAGAAGAAGAAGAAGGTCTTGTCCTTCTTGATCGGCCCGCCGGCGGTCGCGCCGAATACGTTGTACCGCAACTCCGGGCTGACCTTTTGGCCGTTGACCACCGGCGCGAAGAAGCCCGGCGCGTCCATGGCGTTGTTGCGGAAAAATTCGTACCCGCTGCCGTGCAACTGGTTCGTCCCCGATTTCGTGGTCTCGATCACCACGCCGCTCGCCGACGCCCCGTATTCCGCCGAATAATTGTTGCTCAGCACCTTGACTTCCTGGACCGCCTCGACCGGCGGATCGAGGTTGATCTGCGCGGCGCCCAGCCGCAGGTTCTGCGCGTTGCCGCCGTCGATCCATGCCATCTGGCTCTGCGTCCGTCCGCCCGCCAGGCTGAAATTCGGATTGACGTTGGCCGGCGTATTCGGGTAGTTCACAAACACCGCCGCGCCGCTCAGTTCGACCACGTTCAGCGTGCGCCGGTTTCCCAACGGCAGTGCGTCGATGCTCTTCGATTCGATCAGCGTGTTCACGTCCGACGTGCGGCTCTCGATCAGCGGCGCTTCCGCCGACACCGTCACCGCCTGCCCCGTGGTGCCGAGGTCCAGCCTGATATTCAGCCCGAGGTTTTGGCCCGTCGTCAGCGTGATGCCCTGCCGTACGTACTTGCGAAACCCCGCGTGCTGTACCGTGAGATCGTATTTTCCTATCTCCAGGTTTTGCAGATTGTAGAAGCCGGACGCGTTGGTCAGCGTCCGCACCTCCACGCCGGTTTCCACATCGGACACCGACACGACTGCCTGCGGGACCACCGCGTTCTGCGGATCGGTGACGATCCCGCTGATGGCCGCCAGATTGGATTGTGCGAAACAAGCGCTTATGCCGAATGCAAAAGCGCAGAAAACGAAAGCAAGTGTTCGAACTCGGAACAAGCCCCCCCCCCTATCGGGGGTATCATATCACACCTTTTTACGGCTGACCCTACTATAAATCCCCTACTGCAACTTTCCCCGCGCCTCGACTTTCCAGACCTCTTCCACCTGGTCGCCACGAATTCCGTACACCTGCTCGTGCAGATTCACCACGACGCAAATGTGGTTAGGGATGATGTGGACGCGATCGCCGATGGCGAATTCGCGCTCCGCGCGGGTGATGTCGACATAGCCGTGCTCCTCGTTCATTTTGTGAAAACGCGCGCCGGGCGCTTCCACCACGCGGCCCCAGGTCACATCGGCCGCGTTGACCAGCCGGTCGGAAGAGAAGGTTTTCGAGCCGCCGTCCACGATCATCTGCCCCGGCCGCGCCGTCGAGACCACCGTCGCTAGAATCGAAGCCGCGCAATCCTCGAGGCCGCAGCCGCCGCTCGAGACCGTGTTGAGGTCGTTGAACACGTACGTGCCGGGGCGTATCTCCGTCAGGCCCTCGATTTCGTGCGAATGGAACAGCGTGGGCGTCGAGCCGCCGCTCACGATCTTGGCTTCCAGGCCGGCGCGGCGCAGGTCCGCCAGAATCCCGCGCAGCGTCTCGGCGAGGTTCGCCATCGCCTTTCGGCCCGGATCTTCGAGGTCCTTGATATGTCCGGGATAAAACTCGATGCCTTCGAGCGTGAGGTGCGGCGACCGGCTGATGGCTTTCGCAAGCTGCACCAGCGGCTCGCCGGGGGAGACGCCGACCCTTCCCAGGCCCACATCCACTTCGGCCAGCACGCCCACTTCGACCTGCGCCACGCGCGCCGCATCCGAGAGGACGCGCGCCGCGAACGTGCTGTCGAGCGCCACCGTGACATGCGTCCGGCGGGCCACTTCCATCAGCCGCTCCAGCTTGGCGCGGCCGATCACCGGGTAGGCGATCAGCAGGTCCGGGGTGGCCGTGCCCAGCATGACCTCCGCCTCGCCGACTT
>JAJYLS010000387.1 GCA_021787555.1 Acidobacteriota bacterium
CACCGCGCCCGGACCGGGCACCCCGCGGTACACAGCGGGCAGTTCGTCAGCTTCGTCTCCACCGGTCCGCGCGCCGGGCGCGGAATTCCCGGCCAGTTCTCCGACCACAGCGCCGTGTCCTTGATCAAACGCCAAGGAGCCGGCGTCAGCAGTGCGCCCGCTGCCGCGCCGCCGGCGAATTGGAACACATTTCTGCGCGTTATCATTTGTGGCAACCTAAGCAACTGAATTCCAGCCCCCGCTGGCGGTGGCACTCCACGCACGCGTCCATGCTCATGACCTTGCCCGAGTAACCGCTGATGCGGTCCACGTACACCGGCGGCAGCGCATTGCTCGAACCCACGTTCCCGTGGCAGCTTTCGCACTTCACCTTGCCCCGCTTCACGTGCGTGATGTGCGAGAAATACACGTTCTCCGGCTGCGCGGATTCGGCGGCCCAGCGCGGCTCGCGTCCCGGCGTCACGTATTCGGCGATGAACTTCTTCTCCGCCGCCGTGGCGCCCATCGGCGCCGCGTGGCAGCCGGCGCAGCGATCGAGCGGCGGAATCCCCGCGAACGAGCCGTCCGCGCGGAACCTGTGGCAGTCCTCGCAGGATTGCCCCGCCTTTTCCGCATGAACCTTGTGGCTGAACTCCATCGGCTGCGGAATGCGCCGGTCGAGGGCTCGCGGAAGACCGGCCCAGCCCGCCGCCAGGGCCGCGGCCAGGCCGGTCAAAAAGAAAACTTCCCCGCGGATCGTCACCGCATGTCCTCCCCTCTGCCAAAAGGCGAGAAGAATTCGTGGAACATTTCCGTCAGCTTTTCGCGCTCCAGTGCGCCCGCCACGCCGTGCGCCGCGGTCCCGCCGTCGGCGGCAAGCTGCCCGCCGGTGGCCTGCTGGAGAAACTCGTTCAGGCGCCGTTCGTCCTGTTCCATCCAGGCGCGCGCCGCGGCGCTGTCCATCAGGTTCCCGGCGGTCTCCGGCAGCGCCATGCCCTCGAAGAGCCATCCGCCGGTGTACGGTTGCGAGCTCAGGCGCGCGGGATCGGCGCGCAAGTAGAGATTGCAGCCGGTGAGTTGCAGCGGATTGGGAAACACGACTTCGAGATCGGCTCCCGCCACCGTGAGAATGGCCGCCGGCCGGTGCTTCCCCGCCAGCCAGACATAACTCAGCCGCTCGACCTTCCCCAGCGCGCGGCTGAAGAACGCGTCGATGCCCGCGTGGCAAGCGCCGCCGTCCCCGACGTCCAGCCACATGTGGTTCGCCGAATAGCGCAGCCAGCCGGGCAGCGCCGCTTCGTCCGCCGGCACATCCGGATGCGCCATCGCCAGGTAAAGCTCGCAATAGCGGTACCGGTCGCTGCCGCAGCGCGAGAGCAGCGATTCGCTATACGGCACGAATTTCGCCACCCCCGCTGCCGCGCAATACTGCATGAGCGATTCGCGTAGATAGCGGCATGGCCCCACGCCGGCGGGCGTCGTATCCGCCTGCGCGCGGTACACGGCGCATTCCACGTACGCGGCCGACGCGCATTTCTCGTCGGCCTTGGCCGTGGCGCCCAGCGGAATCAGTTTCCGCACGGCCGCCGTCTGGCAATACTTGACGGCCGCCTCCTTCAGAAACGGGCAAGTCATGGCAGGTTACCGCCTGATCCCACGCGCCGGCGGCTCCGGCTTCACCGGTTCGCCGCCATCGGCCATGGTTACACCCAACTCCGGAACCTGGAACGTGTGCTCGCCGGGGTAGGAATGCACCAAATCAGCCACTTCCGTATCCAGCTTCTGCATGGCCGCCTGCTTCCGGCACCGCCCCGCGATCTCCTGCGCCACCCCCACAAACACCACCGCGACGGCGAGCAGCGTCACCACGCCGAGCGCAATGTTCGTAAAGGTCAACCAATAAGTAGACGGATCGTTCACTTCGACTGCCTCCTTCCGCCCTGCTAAATGCACGGTGCAGGCCATGCTGACAAGAAAGGAGTTGAATGTGGTAAGCGCTCCTTACGTGTGGGATTTCCAGATGCTCATGACTGAAATTCCGGCACTTCACTTTCCCTGCATCCCGAACCGCGGGCCGGCAGTTGGGAAAGTGGCAACCCGACCGAGTGCCCTCCGAGCCAGTGTACGGAACGGGGACTTATCGTCCAAGTGACCAGGACCGGCGGGTACCCGTCGCTAGCCTTCTCGAGGTGCGACAGAGGAATCGAACGGTCAGTCGATTACATTAAGCGGCAGGGATCGGGGACGCTGCTGGAATGTGGGTAGATCCAAGATCGCCCTGCGAATCGCTCTGTAATCGTCTGACGGCACGCTGACCGATGCACTCGGATCTTCCATACCCAGCAACTTGTCCGGCGCCTTGGAGGTAGCCAGCAGATCTACATAGCATCCATAATCCAGCTTGTAGACATCATATCGGGCCCCAGGCTCGTCGTGACCAGAAATGCTTTTCTTGATCACGTGAAGTAATCTGGCGTCGAAAAGCGCGTCGATAAGCGGGTGGCGTGTATTTGACCGGAGAAGAAATGCCCTTGCCCTCCGGTGCGCAATCACTTCGTCGATAATCCAGTGCAGGAGTTCCTCAGCCTCTGAATTGGAGCGGACCGCTCCCTCTTTGTCGCGCTGAAACCATGTGCGCGCGGCAACCCGAATAGTGGGAATGGAAATTTTGTCGTTGAGGCACCTCTGTGCAGCAATTGACAAAACATTAAAGGCATCGCGAGGCACTCCTTCAGCGGCACGCACGAAGTCCTCAAACGCATTACGCTGCGTGAACGCCGCTTGGATTAGTTCGTCCGAATTCCGGAACTTCGGTTTGGTCCCCAGCTCCGACGAGTAGTGTTTGAACAAAAGCTCCTGGAAGAACTCAAGGGCTCGGTCCGCGTTGTTGTCAAACACCATGTAATCGTCCAGATCAACATCGGCGGATGCGTCAGCCCCGATTTCGATGCCGGTATAGTCTCCATGTGACCCAATCTTAAAGTTCGATCGCTGTTCTATCGCAGCGATCTTGACAGTAATGCCGGTGACAGGGAATAGGGCGCGCCTGACCAGATCCGCTAGGTACGGTTGTAGCTCCAGCGGTATAGTGCTCCACTCGTCTAGCACGATCAAGAGCCGCGCCGGGCTAAAGGCCTTCGCCAATTCGCCCAACGATTTCCCGACGCTTCCAAAATGAACTCGATACCTTGCCGGGCCGGATTCTTCTAGGCGGCTCTCAGTCTGAGAGGAGAGCTTATTGGCGCTTGTGAGGGTGGCCTCCAGGCTCGGCCTTTCCT
The DNA here is from genome assembly GCA_021787555.1 of Acidobacteriota bacterium. Lineage (GTDB taxonomy): Bacteria > Acidobacteriota > Terriglobia > Bryobacterales > Bryobacteraceae > JAJYLS01. The sequence continues at coordinate 3,258 of JAJYLS010000387.1, forward strand.
GTAGTGCGAGTTTGAGCGCGGACGAGTCCTCGCGGTCCGCGCGGGTTCCGAGCATCGTCTCTCGACGAACGTCACCCACGACCTCCAGCTCCGTTATGGATTCAGCGAACCTATCCAGCACAGGACCCAGAGTTGCCAGATCCAGGTCCGCGGTGACCGCGTGCTCTATCAGACTCTCGTGAACGGCCCCCAAGACGTCAAGCAGCAAGCGCGTTGCTCGCTGAGCCAACGGAATTTGTGTATCAGCGTAAATCCCGCCGGAAGACCCCATATTGCGAAGATCAACATAGACTGGCACAGCTTGGTCGGCTTTGAGCTGTTCGGTAACGTAAAGCAGAGCGTGTGTCTTCCCGGTTCCCCGTCGCCCATAGACGATTTGATGATCCCGAGACGACAGTACTGGAATCAGCGGCCCAAGGTCGACGAACGTCTGGACCAAGGTCTTGCGGTCCACGGACTCAGCGCGCCGGGAGATTCCGACAAAGGCCGTGTTAATCGAATATGCGGTGCTCTTTTCCTCAGCCACGAAGAACATTGTACCCGTAAGCCGCCGACGGCTGCGTAGTAGAGAGCGGGTGAGGCAGGGGCGTTCGCGAGCAATTTGGGTAGGTCTCCGAATCACTTGGCCGTCTAACGCCCGACCCTCTCCGGTGCACACCGGCTGTGATCGCTGCCTCATTCCATTCGATGGGCCACAGCCAGGGCCCGGCTCCCCTTTGAGCAGAAAACGGCGTCCGTTGTCGTCCTGGTCGGGTGCAGTGCCGGCCAGGATTTAGTAGGCTTGGCCCCGATTGTCGATACCGTGAATCCGCGCCGTGCCCGGCACGTCAATATCGAAGAATACGCGCCACTTCCCAACGCGCAGCCGGCACAGTCCTTCGCGATCCGTCAGGCGCTTTACGTCACCTTCACCGATTTCGGCATAGCGCGTCAGGGCAAGTAAGATTCTCATTGCGGTGTCCCTGTCCAGGCGCCACAGGTCGGCGCGCGCAGCGGGATCCCAGATGAAATTCAAAGCCCGAATTCCTTGAGCACCTCATCGTGTGAGATTCCGGGGGCCGGATGTGCGCGCGCTTCGTCGATACGCGCGAGCATCTCCGGGTCCACCGGCGCTTCGTGCGAAAGCAGGAATTCGAGGTAGCGGGCTGCCGCCGTCAATTCCGATTCCGGGAGTTGGTCGATCAGATGATGCAACTGTTGCTTGTCGGACATGGAACCCTCTTCCAGTCTAGCCTACTGCCCACCTTGACCCGTCGCGCCCCGAGCCGCCGGCGTGCCGGCCAACGCGGGCCCCACCGTTATGAGATGCCGCCGGTCACGCGTCTTTTTGCTAAATTCACCCCAG